>JALUWJ010000056.1 GCA_027019605.1 Henriciella sp.
CGCACTTGCCGTTTCGGCGTGTGGCGGAGGCGGCGGCTCTAGTGATGATACGCTGACGCTGCGAAGAGGGATTTCGGCAAAAGTCGATACGCTCGACCCACATCGGTCATCGGCGGCTTGGGAAAACATTGTCATTGGCGACATGTTCCACGGGCTCATGCAGCACGCCGCCGACGGTGAAGTGATCCCGGCCATGGCCGAGAGTTGGACGATTAGTGACGACGGCTTGGTGTGGACGTTTAAGCTGATTGAAGCGACTTGGTCGGATGGCGTGCCGGTCACCGCCAATGATTTTGTCTTCGCGCTTCGCCGGATCCAGGATCCAGCGATTGCATCGCAATACTCCTCGTTGCTTTACATCATCAAAAACGCGCAGGCCCTGAATGAAGCCCGCGTTGAGCCGGAAGAGCTCGGTGTGCGTGCGATTGATGACCGCACCCTTGAGATCACGCTCGAAGAGCCAGCGCCGTATTTCTTGGGGCTGCTCACCCACTACACCACATTCCCGGTGCCGCAGCACATCGTCGAGCAGTATGGCGAAGCTTGGGTCCAGCCTGAGAATATTGAGGTGAACGGGCCTTACAAATTGATGTTCTGGCAAACCGGAAACCAGTTGGTTGCAGACGCCAACCCGCTTTTCTACGAAGCCGATACGCTTTGCTTTGAGCGCGTCAGCTATTTTGAACTTGAAGACCTGGCCGCTGTTGAGCGCCGCATGGAAGCTGGCGATCTCGACGTGAACAATGATTTTGATGGCGGACGCAAAGCCGAGCTCGATCGCCGTTTCCCGGGTTGGGCCCGGACCACGCCTGGTCTGTTGACGACCTATTGGAGTTTCAATTCCAGCGAGGCGCCGTTTGATGATGTGCGCGTGCGTAAAGCGCTTGCAATGGCGCTCGACCGCGAGTTCCTCGTCGACAACGTGCTGACGCCGGGCTTCATCCCTGCCTATGGCTTCGTCCCACCTGGGATTGCCAACTATGAAACGGACCGGCCCGAGGTCGAATGGAAATCCATGAGCCGCGACGAACGCCTCGCTGAAGCGCGCAGCCTGTTGGAAGCGGCGGGATACGGCCCGGATAATCCGTTACGATTTGAGTACAAGCACCGTTCGACTGGCGATAATCCAAAAGCTGCGCCCGTCGCGCAGGCCAACTGGAACGAGATCGCACCTTGGGTTGATGCCCAGATCCTGCGTCAGGATACGAAAGTGCTGTATGCGGATCTGCGCCAGAGCAATTTCGAGGTCGCAGATGGCGGCTGGCTCGCGGATTATAATGACCCGCTCAACTATCTGTACCTGCTCGATTCAGATGCCGGTCAGCAGAATTACGGCAACTATTCAAATCCAGAATTTGATGCACTGCTTGAGCAAGCGAGCCAGGAGCAAGACCTTGAGAAGCGCGCCGCAATTTTTGCGCAGGCCGAAGAGATCATGCTGCAAGATTATCCGATTACGCCAATGTGGTTCGAGGTGACCAAAAACCTGGTCAATCCGAACCTGGATGGCTGGGCTGAGAACGCCGAGGACAATCACAGGTCACGTTGGCTCTGCCCATCGGATCGCGGTGCGGAGAGCGCGGCGACCGAATAGAGGCAGGTTCGGGGAGGAACCATGTCAATCGAGCTTGAAACGGCGGGGGCGGCTTCGCTTGGTGGTCTATCGACACGCCAGAAAGCAGACTTGTCTGGCAACCCCTGCCAGAATTGCGGCCACATGGTCGAAGGGCGGTATTGCCCGAATTGCGGCCAACTTGCTGCGAGCTTTCACCGACCGATCGTTTCGCTGATTGGTGAGACCATCTCCGATACATTTACGCTGGATGGACGCTTGGCGCGAACGCTGCCGGTTTTACTGTTCCGGCCAGGGCGACTGACCAAGAATTATACTGCAGGAAAGCGGGCGCGCTATGTCCCGCCATTTAGGTTGTTCCTGATTGCCAGTCTGGTGTTTTATCTGGCGCTGTTCGCGCTCGTCCCGCCGGGACAATACATCAATATCGATGATGAGACGCGGGATGAGATCACCCAGAGCATTCGCGACGGGCAGGATGTTGCGATTGCTGAAATGCCTGAAGACGCGCGCGAACGCCTGGAGCAGGCCAATATAGAAATCAACGCATCGGACGAGTGGTTTCGCCAAGACATAGAAAACCAGGTCTTGGCGGTGTTGGACAATCCTGATCAGTTTGCAGCTCAGCTCGAAGACTGGCTGCCGCGTCTGAGCATTTTGCTCGTTCCGGCCACAATCATTGCGCTTTGTATCTTGCACATTTGGCGACGCAAACTGTTCGTCTATGATCACGCGATCCACGCGCTGCATCTGCACTCCTGGGTCTATCTGACAGGCGCATTTTTCATGAGTGCCGGGGCCTTCCTGCCAGACATCTTTCTGTGGGCGTACCTGTTCTGGTTTCTGTTCTATATGTGGCGAAGTTTGGCGGTTGCCGGTTCTACCGGCGCATTCATGTCGGGGATCCGATTTTTCTTGCTGCTGATCACCTGGTCGGTCTTTATCGCATTGATCATGGTTGCCACCGTGATTGTGAGCGGGCTCTCCGTTCAGGGGTGACTAGCCACGCACGCCAATGCTTAAAGGTCTAGGATGAGAAACCGGCCGATCCCGAACCTTGCGGAGGCGCAGAAAGCCTATGTTCGCGATCTCGTTCTTTATGAGGATGAGTTCGTTCTCGCGTTCAACAAGCCGTCCGGTCTGGCGGTTCAAACACGCGGCAATCGCGGGACATCGCTCGATCACTTATTGTGGGCTTTTGCCCGCTCAAATGGCAAGCGGCCGCACCTGGTTCATCGCATTGATGCTGGCACCTCGGGGCTCATTCTGGCTGCGAAAACAAAGCCTGCCATGGCTGCGCTTTCAGCAGAGTTCGCTGAGCGGCGGGTGCAAAAAACCTATCTCGCCCTCGTGTCGGGAAATCTCCCGAAAGACTCTCAAGGGCGCATTGATCTGCCCTTGCAGAAAACAGGGCGCTCTGTTGTGCCGGGGAAGATTGAGCAAGGCGCAGATGCGGCAACCACAAATTGGACGGTGCTCAAACGCCATGCCGAGACAGCATTGATCGAGGCGCGCCCTATGACGGGGCGTATGCATCAGATCCGCGCCCACCTCGCAGCCCTAGGCTGCCCGATCCTGGGCGACGTAATATATGGCGCAGGCAAAGATACCGCCAGCCGCCTGATGCTGCACGCGGCCGGCTTGAAACTCGCCCGCCCAGACGGACAAGAGCTGATGCTTGCCGCGCCAGCTCCTGAGGGTTTTGTTGAAAAGCAAGTCGAGCTCGGGCTTTAGCCCGCGCCAGGAATTGCGATTTGCGCTGGAGCGCCTGGCCCCAGATCGATGCCGAGGAAAATCCAGATCATCATCAAGGCAACGCCTGAAACCAGGAGCCAGATCGAGTATGGGATCATCATCGCTGTCAGGCTGCCCAGACCGAAGTCTTTCTTCCAGCGCTGCGCGAATACCAGGATGAGCGGGAAGTAGACCATCAGCGGCGTGATGATATTGGTTGCGCCATCGCCGACACGATAGGCAGCCGTCGCACCATCTGGGCTAATCCCAAGCAGCATAAGCATTGGAACCAGGACCGGCGCCATCAGCGCCCACTTGGCGCTCGCCGAGCCGACAAACAGGTTCAATAGGGCAGAGAACAGCACGATCATTCCGAGCACGATGGGCAAGGGCAGACCGCTTGACTGGATCGCATCGGCGCCATGCACGGCGGTGATCAGGCCAAGGTTAGACCAGCCGAACATCGCAACGAAGTGTGCAGCAGCGAAGGCCAGGACCAGATAATAGCCCATATCCTTCATTGCTTCAGACATCATATCCACAAGGTCGCGATGATTGTTGATGGTCTTGGCCGCCGACCCGTAAGCCCAGCCCGCAAGCAAAAACAGAACAAGGAAGCCGCCGACAAGTGACCGGAAGAATGGTCCGAAGTTTGTGATCGGACTACATAGGCCAGCCTCTGCAGATGGTTTCGGACATGCAGATTCATCGATCAGCGGGGTGCCAGGTCCAAACGTCATAGCCGCCCACAGCGCGCATACAGCCAGAACCGCCAGACCCGCGCGAGACAGGCCCTTCTTCTGATCTGCAGTGAGCGGCGTATTTTCATCGCCATAGCTTTGTGCATCGCTGCCTTCATCTGGCACCCATTTGCCAAGACGCGGCTCGATAATGCGATCCGTAACAAACCAGATGATCGGCATGTAGATGAAGAGCAATGCCATGATGAAATAGGTGTTGCCTGCAATGTTCATCGTCCAGCCCGCATCGATGCTGCTGGCCTCATAAGCGGTTTCCGTGATGCCATAGAGCAGGGCATCCAATTGCCCCGGGAATACGTTCGCAGAGAACCCGCCAGATACGCCGGCAAACGCGGCTGCAATTCCGGCAAGCGGGTGCCGCCCAGCCGAGGCAAAGATGATGGCTGCCAATGGGATCATGACCACATAGCCTGCATCTGCAGCGTGGTTAGAGAGCATCGCAATCAGCGCGACCAAAGGGGTGAGGAAGATTTTCGGAGCGTTGCGGACGGCCCCGCGAATGGCACTTGCAAACAGGCCGGAACGCTCCGCGACCCCGGCTCCCAGCATAACCACCAACACGTAACCGAGCGGATGGAAGTGGGTGAATGTCTTCGGCATATCGACCCATAGGCGCTGGATATTCTCTGCCGAGAGCAGGCTCACCGCCGTTTCAACTGCAGGGGTCCCGTCAGCGGTGACCTGTGTTGGGTGGTTGGCAGAGACATTGAGGAGATCTGCAACGATCGAAATGCCGACCAATAGGATGATCAGGTAGAAGAAGATGAAAACCGGATCGGGCAATTTATTTCCGGTTCGTTCGACCCAACCGAGAAATCCTTTTGTCGGTGCCGCTTCTGCCGCGTCTGCCATGCCTCATTCTCCCAGAATTATGATCTTAATTTCGATTTAGACCGCGCTCGGAAGGCTGGCAATTGCGAACCTGTAACGGACGCCGGATTATCGAGGTTAAGGCTCACCGCGTGGTTTTTTGTTCAATCAAACGGCAGCTCCGCTCCGATGGTGAATAAATGGCAGTCATCTGTGCGCGTAGATCTTGTTTCATCGACGTTTCTACCCATAACTTTGCGGTGTCACCTAAATTGATGACAAAGGGGGAAATGTGGGCAGCGCGATTGATCAGCATTTGGGTCGAAAGATAGCCGAGGCCCGTAGATCTGCCGGGCGAAGTGTCTCTCAGCTCGCCGCAGAAATCGGAGTTCCGCCGGATCATCTGGAAAAAATGGAACGGGGGCACCAACGCATAGATGCGTTGTCTTTGGCGAGATGCTCCAAGGCGCTCAGCCGTCCATTGAAGTGGTTTTATGCCGGACTGCCAGGGCAAACAAAGTTCGAAACTTTGAAACCTTGAGCGCTCAGCTAGTTTGAGTGTCCGCCAGCTGCGACGGTCAATTCCATCTCAGCCGCGATACGCCGCAGTGCGGACTCAGCGGAGCCGAGGCTCTCCTCCAAATCACTGATGGCTTCGTTCGAGACAGGACCGAGTTCGTCTTTAACCCATGCGATCGCGCGGAGCATGTCAGCGACATATTCGATATCTTCGACGGATAGTTTTTGATCCCCCATAGATCAGACCCTATTTCTTTGTTTTGCAGTGCGCATGACATGAAGTTCACGCAGTTTGAGTCCCTTTGCAACCACTAACTACTACAGATTGCAACAATCTTCAATCAGACATCAAAACGGATGAGCTCGTCGGGAAAGTCTGCCTCTAGGCGATGGCATATGCCGAGAGCTGCGAGTTCAATTCAATTGCAGACAAAAGCGTCTCCGGCGAGGCATAGGCGCAGAACAAATCGCCTTTGGGAGCTTCTATGATTGGCAGTCCGAGGCGATCCGCTTCGAGCCGCATTTGCGCGCGCCAATAGTCTAATGACTCTCGCCCGATTAGGATGGTGCCCGGCGTGTTGCCAAAGAATTCATCGCGCAGCAAAGGGTCATGGTCGAGCAGCATGATCGCATCATAGAAGAGCTGTTCGGGCGCGATTTCCAACGTATATTCACCGGCTTCGCGATAGTCTTCAGCATTCTCTTGAATGTAGCTCAAATCGTGCGCGTTCTTGTGATAGATATGATTGTAAAACGCGATTGGATCTTTGCGGATCAGCATCTTCATGCCTCGGATGGCGACTTGAAGTCCGCTCTTACTCGTCACGATCTGTTTCAGCATGGTTCTGAACCAAAGCGGCGTGAAGACCTGAAAGATATCTTGGTTGAAGACCGGGTTGGTGAAAACCGTAAAGGTGATTTCAGGCGCCAGTTTGACCAACCGGTACGCGACCAGGTTGGAACTTCCCATTGCCAGCAAAACCACGTTTTGCAGATTGAGGGTCGCAATCAGCCTGCGCATCATCACCGCTTCCGCGGTTGCTGTGGCGCCCGACCGGATGACATGCTCATCAACCAGGGCCTTCGGCAATGGCGAGGATTTTCCAAACCCCGCGCGTCGAACGAAGATGACTTGTAGTCCGCCTTGCCACATTGCATCGCAATACGCCGAAGAGGGCGGGACGGGGAATTCAATCGAATGGAAAATCAGAAGTGGCCGGCGTGTCGTCAACGCGCCGCCATAGATCATGACTTCGAACTCAAAGGCCTCGTCGCCGGCTCGGACAAGCTGAAAGACGCGCTCTTTCATCCAGACATACGCCGTGCATCAAGGGTTGCGCATCTATGCGAGAAAATCGACAAGAATCGTCCGGCCACGGTCATACTTCCACTGACCGAACACCGGCATTGATTGCAACATCGCGCGCCCCCGAATGACCGTAACAAATCCGTGAGGCCGCGGTGGACGTCTTCGCCACCACACTGCCTTCAGTCTACCAGTTTTCCTTAAACGGCCGAAGGTCGAGCTCATGCGTCCAGGCCGATCTCGGTTGTGTGTGCACGTACCAAAAGGCTTCGGCGATGGCGTCCGGCGATAGACCGCCATCTTCACCGAGCTGGTCTAAGTATTCTCCAAACCGGCTTCGCACCATGTCACCGTCAATGACGCCATCAATGATGAAATGGGCCACATGCACACCTTGTGGCCCAAACTCGCGTGCCAGCGATTGGGCCAACATGCGCAAGCCCGCCTTCATCGACGAGAAATGCGCAAAGTTGGATTTGCCGCGCAACGATCCCGACGCGCCGGTGAAGAACAGACTGCCTTGGCCTTGCTGTTTGAGAACCGGAATGGCCCGCTTGGCGGTCAGGAAGCCCCCAAAACAGCCGACCCGCCAAAACGCTTCATAGGTTTCCGCATCCAATTGCTCAAACGGGATGATGGCATTGTTCCCGGCATTGTAGAGCACCGCGTCGAGGTCGCCTTTGGTTGCTGCGTGGGCGAATAGGGCATCTTGATCTGCGGCTGAGGTCACATCCACAACAAATGGCTCTGCTGAGCCTCCTGCGGCTTTTACTTCCTCCGCAAGCGCGGTGACTTTCGCTTCGGTGCGACCAGCCACAATCACATGGTGGCCGCCAGCGGCAAACTTTCGAGACAGAGCGCCGCCAACTCCTTGCGAGGCCCCTGCGCCAATAACAATCACGGTTCCAGACATGTCGTTCCTCTTCCAGACAACTCTTAGGCAGGCTTACATCAATCGCTGAGCCTGACTATTCACAAAACGGCAATTCAGTATTGAGCCGCCCGCGGCACTGCGCCTCTAGATTCTGGCAACACAGATGCCATTTGACGTGCTAAGTTCAATCCAAGACACATCGACAGGAGGTCATGATGATAAAGTGGATATTGGGGACCATTCTTGTCTTGCTCATACTGAGCGTGACTTTGATCATCGCGCTTCAGGCATCTACGAGCTGGAAAACAGCAGAGACGATCCGCACCCCGGATGAGCGGTTCGCCAATCTCTCTGACTATCCGTTTGAGCCAAACTATGTCGAGATTGAAGGCTATCGCATCCATTATGTGGATGAGGGACCGCGCGACGGTCAGACCATTCTCCTGATGCATGGCCAGCCGTCTTGGAGTTATCTCTACCGGCACATGATCCCGCCGCTCGCCGAAGCCGGATACCGCGTCATCGCGCCGGACCTTGTTGGCTTTGGCAAGTCTGACAAACCGCTCAAGCAATCTGATCACAGCTATCAGATGCATGTCGATGTGATGACCGCATTTGCGCGCGAAATCGGCCTGGAGAATGTCACCCTGTTCGCCCAGGACTGGGGCGGTCTGATTGGATTGCGAATGGTCGCGGAAGATCAGGATCGTTATGCCCGGATCATGCTCTCAAATACCGGTCTGCCAGCGGCAAGCGGGATCCGTGGATGGATCGGCTATCCGATGGTGCGCTTCATGGTATGGCGCGAAGGCAAACCGGACACTGTCGCAGATGAAAACGGCAAGTTCCGTTTCTCTCGTTGGATTGCCTATGCCCGCCATTCTGAGAATTTCACGCTGGAAAGCCTGTTCCAAGGCGCCACCTCGCGCGCTCTGTCTGATGCTGAGCTTGCAGGCTATGCCGCACCATTCCCGGATGAAAGCTACCGCGCGGCGACCCGCATCTTCCCGATGATGGTGCCATCTCAATTGCGGCAAAACCAGAAAGTGATGGATGAGGTGTTCGCTAAATGGGACAAGCCGTTCCTCACGGCCTTTGGCGACAGTGACCCGGTAACCGCAGGCGGTGATAAGATTTGGCAGGACACCGTGCCTGGTGCATCTGGCCAACCGCACACGATCATCAAGGATGGCAATCACTTCATCCAAGAAGACAAGCCCGAAGAGCTCGTCCAGCACTTGCTCGCCTTCATTGAGGCCAATTAGTTCAGTTTGTCCTCATCACGAGGCTTGGCTGGAACAAAAGCCGGAGGGAGGGGTTCTGCTGGAACCCCTTCTTCTTTAAGCGCTTCGCGTTCGTCCGCGGTGGTCTCACCCCAGATCGGCTTGTGCTCGGTCTCACCATAATGCATGGCGCGGGCTTCAGTGGCGAAGCCGTCCCCGACATAATCGAAATTCTCTGACACGTGCTGCCGGGCTTTGGCCGCGAGTTTACCGAACACCTTTTGCGGATCGGGCGGGCTCGACTTTTTGGTGCCCGAGACGGCGGGCGCCATAATCGCTTTGCCGACATTTGTGCCGTGGCAGTGGATGCATTCTACAAGGCTACGCTCGGCTTGTTTGTCATATGCGTCGGAGGAGGCAAACCAAGCCTCAAACTCCGAATCACAATCAGAACAGATGAGCGCGTATTTGATCATTAGGCCGCGAGGAGTGGATCAAGCTTACCAGCTCGTTCGAGCGCCATCATCTCGTCGCAACCGCCAATATGGATGTCGCCGACAAAGATTTGCGGGAACGTGCGCGCGCCGCCAGACTTTTGAATCATCTCGGCTTTTTTCTTTGCGTCCATGCCCGCATCAATATGGGTCATGTCGACGCCTTTTTGTTTGAGCAAGCTTAGTGCGCGGCTGCAATACGGGCAAAATGCGCGGGTATAAATGGTGACATGGGCCATATGTTTGGGCGTCCTTCGCAGTCAGTTCGCCCCTTATATGGTAAGATCTGCCTCTCTTACAACGCGGGCCAGCACCAACACATTGACGCGGGCCGCCCCAGCTTTTTTCAGGGCCTTGGTACAAGCTGCGAGGGTCGATCCAGTGGTCAGGACATCATCCACCAAAGTGACCGTGCTGCCTTTGATCCGTCCGCGGCGCGATTGTCGAACTTCGAAGGCGCCCGCAACATTTCGTCGGCGCTGCCTGGCCGTCAGCCCGCCTTGGGATTGTGTATTGCGCTTGCGCGACAGCGCGTCGACCAAAGCGAGCGTCCCGGTCTTGCGGGCGACGCCTTGCGCGAGCCAGGCAGCTTGATTGAACCCGCGCGAGGCCAGGCGTTGATAGTGAAGAGGAACCGGGACCAGCCAATCTGTATCGGGGAGGATATCGCGGCCCGCTAGCGCCATCCAATTGCTCATCGCGCTGAGACCATCGCGCCGGCCGGCATGTTTCAGCTCCAGGATCGCTTGGCGTGAGACATCGTCATAAGCGATCGCGGCGCGGGCTTGATCCCATTTCGGCGCCTTGGCCGCGCAGGCCCCGCACAGGCTGTCAGGCCCATATCCCAATTCCAGCGGAACCCCGCACGCACGGCACCCAGAGCCGTTCAAAAAGGTCAGGCGGGAAAAGTCTTCCGAGGTTAGAACGCCGTCGCCATGATGGCGCTCGCCGGTCAGAATGGAGCGCTGCGGCCAGACAAAATTCGCAAGCGACCTCAGACCTGCCCTTGCGGATCGCGTGGTCCAGTGCATATCGGAACTCATGTCGCCGTCTCCACCCCCAGTGCTGTTTGATCGCGCGCGTTGGATCCGCAACCGGGACCGCGCGTCTTCTAGTTTCGATCAGTATGCCTTCCTTAAGGTCAGGGAGTCGACTCAATTATTAGACAGACTCCGTGATAGTCCGCGTGAGTTCGAGCACGCACTCGACCTGTTTGCCCATACAGGACAGGCGTCTGAGATGTTGAAAGAGAGTGGTTGCGTCAGTAAAATTTCTGCGCTCGAGCCTTCGCAAGCCATGTCTGCCCAGTTTGCAGATGCAACCATCGACCGGCCCGAGATGAGCGCGGAAAAGCTGCCCTTCGAGCCAAACACATTTGACCTGGTGGCCAGTGTTCTCGCGCTGCACTGGGCGAATGATTTGCCTGGCCTGCTCAGCCAGATCCGAACCGTTCTCAAGCCGGATGGTTTGTTCCTCGCCAGCCTGTTCGGCGGCGGCACTTTGACAGAGCTGCGCAGCGCCCTGATCGAAGCAGAAAGCGAGCTTACGGGTGGGGTCAGTCCGCGTCTGTCGCCGCTGCCAAGCTTGCAGGATATGGCGGGCCTGTTGCAGCGCGCCGGGTACGCATTGCCGGTTGCTGATGTCGAGCGTGTGACGGTGCGGTACGATCACCCAATGAAACTGCTCCAAGACTTGAAAGGGATGGGCGAGCAAGCCGCTTTCGCGCCGCGCGAAGGCCAGGAACGCCGGCCGCTCTCGCGCCGGATACTGGCCCGAATGTCAGAGATCTATTTCGATCGATTCAGCGACGATGACGGAAAAGTTCGCGCCAGTTTTGAAATTATCTGGCTCTCCGGATGGGCGCCCGCCGCGGGCCAGCCGAAGCCATTAAAACCAGGCAGCGGCAAGTTCAGTCTGGCGGACGCCGTTAAGAAGGCCGGGAATTCCTAACCCGGGCTCGCTGCAGACCCAGCGAGCAAGCCGCCATCCAGGGTTAGTGTTTCGCCGGTCATATAGGCTGCATCATCACTCGCCAGCATGACGGCAAGGGCGGCGACTTCGTCCGGTTGCCCAAATCGCTTGAGCGGCGTGTCGGCAACCAGGGCCGCCATCTTTTCCTCGCGGTCCGGACCGTCGCCAAGCATCGGTTCCCAGATCGGGGTCAGGATCGCAGCCGGTGCGATGGCGTTGCAGCGGATGCGCCACCCTTGCTGCGCGCAATAGAGGGCCACTGAGCGCGTATGGTTGATGATCGCAGCTTTCGAGCTGGCATAGGCGGCTGCGCCCGGAATGCCGACGAGGCCAGAGCGCGACGAGATATTTATAATGCTGCCGGCGCCCGCATCCTTCATGGCTTTGATCGCGGTCTGGCAGCCCAGCAGGACACCATCGAGATTGACAGCATGCACGGCGTGCCAGGCGTCGAGCGAGACATTTTCCGGATCTTGGATAAGTTCCCCGGATTCAAATCCGGTAATTCCGGCATTATTGACGAGAATGTCGAGTTTGGGGTGGGCGTTGAGCGCATCTGTCCAATCGGCCTGCGACGAGACATCGAGGCGGCGATAGGTGGCACCGATCGCGTCGGCCTTAGCCTGTCCGGCTGCGTCATCAATATCGGTGAGGATGACATCAGCGCCTTGGTCGATAAAGGCTTTCGCGATGGCGGCACCAATACCTTGCGCAGCGCCTGTGATCAGGGCGGTTTTGTTCTGTAAACGGGGCATAATAGGTCTTTCAGTCAAGAGAATAGGGCGCGGTGTGACCGTGCGTGGGGCTGTTTAAAACTGTCCGGAAAGCCGGTGCCCTTAAATCATGTCTCTTCGAAAGCTCCTTAAAGATGCGCTCCAGATACCTCAAACTCGGATTGCGTCAATCGCTTTTTCGATCATAGTGGTTGGATCAGATCGCGATAAGGGTGGTGCGAATGACAGAGAAACATAGAATTACCGGCTTCGGGGGCTTCTTTTTCAAGTCCAAAGATCCGGCAGCTTTGGCAACTTGGTATGATGAGAATTTTGGGATTGATCAGGTTCCGAGTGATTATGAAACCCAGCCTTGGCACCAGAATGAAGGCCCAACCGTGTTCGCGCCCTTTCCGACTGATATGCCCATGTTCGGCGAAGATGCCTCCAAGACGTTCATCTTGAATTTCCGCGTCATTGATCTTGAGAAAATGGTGGCGCAGCTGCGTGCGAACGGAAATGAGGTCACGATGGACGAGGGTAATCCGTATCCGAATGGTCTCTTTGCAAGCCTGTTTGACCCAGAAGGTAACCCGATCCAACTTTGGGAACCTCAGCACAATCCGGCTTAATCTTGGTCTATCGCTTGCGGTCGGTGAACCAGCGTGACCAAAACCCAGGACACGATCATCAAGAGATACCAGCTGCCAAGCTTTTGCAGGGACACCATATGCCAACCAGCTTCCTGGTTCGGATAGAGCCAGATCTGCGTAAATGTGGCGACATTCTCTGCGATCCAAATGAAGAAGCTGACCAGCAAAAATCCAAGCAGGAGCGGCATTTGATGGCGCCATCGCCAGACGCGATAATGCACTTGGCAGCGCAAGAAGATCACCGCCGTCAATGCAAACAGAATGTATCTGATGTCCCAAACAAAGTGATGGCTGAAGAAATTGATATAGATGCCGAGCGCTAGTGCGATCGTTGTCCAAAGCGGCGGATAGTGTTGCCAGCGAAACTCGAAGACGCGCGCCACCCGGGCAAAATACGATCCGACAGCGGCATACATAAAGCCTGAAAACAACGGCACGCCGCCAATTCGCAGCAGATTGTCTTCTGGATACATCCAAGAACCAGCCTCGGTTTTGAAAATCTCCATCACCGTGCCGACGAGATGAAAGATCAGGATCACAATCGCTTCGCTCGGCCGCTCGAGCTTGGTGATCAAGAACAGGCCTTGGATCGCAACAGCATAAAGAACCAGAAAGTCATAACGCGCGATCGGCGCGTGCTCTGGATAGGCGACGCTGGTGGCGATCATGCCGAGCAGAAGCAAACCCCCAAACAAGCAGGCCCAGGCTTGTTTGATCCCGAACACTAAAAACTCGACCAGTCCTTTAACGACAAGATCTGGCAGATAGCGGCCAAGCCACGTCTCGAGGGGCGGCAAGAGGCGCGTGAGTGTCTCATCAACGCGAGAGTCCAAAGAGCGGGTCATGGGATCCCTATGCTGCCGTCTCGTGGAGATTTAGCGACCCAAACGAGACCGAAACGCGTCATAGCCGAAATCGCTGAGCATTTCGATGGCGCCGTCTTCGTGCCGCAAAGCGAGATTGGCGAGCGGATTGCCGTTGAACGTGTTGGTTTTCACGAACGTGTAATGCATCTGATCGGTGAAGATGATCCGATCGCCAGGCGCTAATGGCGTATCAAAGGAATAGTCCCCGATCACATCCCCGGTCATGCAGGTCCGCCCGGCGAGGCGATAAGTGTGCGCTTTTTCACCAGCAGCGCCCGCGCCAATGACATCCGGCCGATACGGCACTTCCAAAACATCCGGCATGTGGGTCGAGGCACTGGCATCGAGCAACGCGATGTCACCTTCATTTGAATGTAGATCAATCACGCTGGCATGAAGTTCACCCGTATCGACGACGAGGCCGCCGCCCGGTTCGAGCACGACCTCGACATCGAAGCGCGCGCGAAAGGCGATGATGGCCCGGATCAGCGCTTCGACATCATAACCGGGTTTGTTGAGAAAATGCCCGCCGCCAAAATTGACGGTGCTGACTTGCTCCAAATAGGGCGCGAAGCGATCTGCGACGTGCTGGATCAGGCCAGCTGAGCCATCCGCCATGCTTTCGCACAGGGCATGGACGTGAAAGATATCGACGCCCGACCAATTCACCTGATCAAGCTTGGCCGCAACCTCTCCAAACCGGGACATGGGCGCGCAGGGGTCATACAAATCGCCGCCCAAGGTCGCGTTTGAATAGCCTGGGTTCACGCGCAAACCGATCTTGGCGCCGGCGTTTCTCGCGATGTCGCCAAAGCGCTCCAATTGCGCTGCAGAGTTGAAATAGATGTGCTGTGCGATCTGGCTGAGCCGCTCAACCTCGCCGGGGGCGTAAGCTGGCGAATAGACATGCACTTCTTTGCCAAACGCTTCAGCGCCGAGCTGCGCCTCTTGTTCGCCGCTGGCGGTGGTGCCGTCGAGATAGTCGCGCATGAAGGGAAACGCGGTAGGCATCGCAAAGGCTTTGGTCGCCAGCAGGATCTTGCAGCTAGCCTCTTCGCGTACCCGTTTCGCGGTTTCCAGGTTGGCGCGTAAACGCGCCATGTCGAGAACGAAGCAGGGCGTAGATATCTGATCGGGCATGCACAGGATCCTTTTGACGCTCTACCGTCTTGCGCTAGGCTATCCCAAATAGGGAAACAGTTGAAAAGATGCACCTGCGTATTGCAACCCGAGACGATATTCCAGCGATCGAAGCGCTGATGGAAGCGTCTATGACGGCCTTGTTGCCGAAATTCTTGGACGAGAAACAAGTGGAGCGCTCAAGCGAAAGCATGGGCGTTGATACGCTGCTGGTGGATGATGGCACCTATTTTCTCGTCTATGTGGATGACGCGCTGGCCGGCTGTGGGGGCTGGTCGAGGCGGCGGACGCTGTTTGGCGGCAACCATACGACCGGGCGGGATGACGACTTAGCCGATCCTGCGACAGAGCCCGCCAAAATCCGCGCCATGTACACCCATCCAGACTTTACCCGGCGCGGGATTGGCCGGTTCCTCTTGCAAGCTGGCGAAGACGCAGCGCGCGCTGAGGGCTTCAAGACGATGGAAATGGGCTCCACCGCGCCAGGTCGCCCGCTCTATGAGGCGTGCGGGTATGAGTTCATCGAGGATCTGTCTCAGCCCAGCGAAGATGGCACAATCGTCCCCATCCTGCGCATGCGCAAAGCGCTCGTCTAGGGCTTATTCGTCTGGATTGAGCAGGTTGCCGTCGGCATCGCGCTGCTCCGGACCATGCAGATTGACTCGGCCGTCGCCAAATGGCGCATCGCGCTCTCGCAGCGCTTGTTTCAGGCCGACGTCACCGGCGCGTTTTACGAAGGCTTTTGCGCTCGCGGCTTGGTGCCCGCGCGCATCATTCTCCACGGCATAGCGTTGCAGCGTTCGCGCGCCCATCATTTCAAGCCCCATATTCACCGCGCGCTTATTCGCGGCAAGAATGTCAGGATCAATCAAAGCGAACCGGTCGGCCAGCCCTTCGACTTCGGCCTCTAAGAGGTCCGCCGGAACCGCTTTCAGCGCAAACCCGATCTCAGCGGCTTGGCTTCCCGATATGCTGTCGCCCGTCAGCAGCAAACGTTTGGTCCATTGCGGGCCGAGATTGTGAAGCCAGAACTGGTTGGGCAGGGCGCCCAAGTCGCGGCCTGCGGGGAACCCAATCTCTGCGTCATCAGCGACAATGACGATGTCGCAAAGCAGCGCCAAGTCAGTGCCGCCGGCTTTGCAATGGCCATGCACCTGCGCGATCACCGGTTTGTGCATGTCGAAGGCGGTCATCCGGTACCGCTGCGCGCGTTCAAGCTGCCAGATATCATCGTCGACACTGCGATAGCCGCGATACGGCGCGTCTGGGTTTTCGGTCTGCAGTCTCGACACCGGCACGCTGTCGCCGCCCGCCAGATCATAGCCAGCGGTGAACGCCCGGCCCGCGCCTTTGATGATGGCGCAGTGAACGTCTTTGCGCGCATCGGCGTCCCATAGAGCCTCGGAGAGCTCCGCCTGCATTTTCAGGCTCATCGCGTTCAGCTTGTCGGGCCGGTTGAGCGTGATCCTCGCGCGGCCATTCTCGATTTCGTAGAGGATGGTGTCGAACATGGTGCCAGCTTAGGCGGTTCAGGCGGCCAAGTCGAACACGCGCGCCGCGTTCTGATATAGGAACAGATCTTTAGTCTCTTCATCCAGTCCGAGCGCGTCAAGGCCCTCCAGAGCCTTGGCGGGCGTCATCATCGGGTAATTGGTACCGAACAGGACTTTCTTGCGGCCATTGGATTTGAGGTAACGGACCAGCTCCGGCGGGTAGCGTTTCGCGGTATAGGCGGAGGTGTCGATATAGACATTCTCATGCTTGGTCGCGACGGCGATCGCTTCTTCTGTCCACGGATAGCCAATATGGCCGCCAACAATCACGAGATCGGGAAAGTCGAGGGCGACTTGGTCGAGATAGATCGGGCGGCCAACCTCTGAAGGCGCGAGCGGGCCGGTGTGACCGATCTGCGTGCAGAACGGGACACCCATCTCGCAACAGGCGGTATAAACCGGATAGAAGAGCCGGTCGGTCGGCGGACGCTCCGCCAGCCAAGGCAAGACGCGAATAGCTTTGAACCCCAGCTCTTCAACGCAGCGCCGGATTTCACGCACCGCCTGCATCGGCTTGGAGATATCGACCGAGCCAACACCAACCAGGCGCCCGCTAGATTCAGCGCAGAAGCCTGCGACTTCATCATTGGTGATCATGTCTTTGCCCGGCGCCTGCCAGGCACAGATCAGGGTCTTTTCGACGCCCGCCTGATCCATTGTCGCGACCGTCGCAGCCACCGGAAGCTGCTGAGTGGGAATGTCGCCTTTGGTCCAGCGGCGCAGCGAGTCAAAGACCGGGTCTTGCGTGTGGCGCAGGGTTGGATGTTGCGCCCAAGCGTCGATAATTTTCATGGTCTACCCTCCCAATACGGCGATCTATAGCAACCGTATGGGGCGGGCAAACAGGGTTCAAGCTATGGCGTTGCGGCAGGCTTCAAGCGGCGGCGCACATTGGGCGCTCTTTTGAGGCATCTTCCGGAATATAGCCCAGCTGCTGCAGGCTGATCGCAAAATCATCGACATAATTGCACGGCTTCTCGCCTTGCTCGAATTGAGTTTGAGCGACGAACGTGTCTGAGCCCGGCCGGGTAAAGCTGACAAAGGGCGACCAAACACGATGCCAACCGCGTTCGCGGGCAATGTCGGTGACGCCAAGACGTTCAGCGAGCTCTGCGCCAGCTGGCGCGCGGACGTGCAGGTGGAGCACGCTGATTTGGAAGTCTGCACCATTATTCGCGAGGCTTTCACGCTGCGTCTTAGACAGTGTGTTGGTGACGAAGTCTTGGATCGTGCGCGGGTTTTCCGGGTCCATTTCGTCTTGCGCGAACTTCTTACAATATGGGCATTCCTCGAAACCCCAAATGACCATCAGTGGATTGTCGGCGGCTTGAGCTGAGTCGACGGCAGCGGCGTACAAAGCGTTCGGGTCGATACACGCGCGATAGGTGGCATTCTCCACATCAGCTGTGCACCCGGCGGCGGGGGTAAAGTCCGCATAGTCGACCGCGTCAACGAAGAGCGGTTTTGAATCATCGATTGTCGCGCCGGAACAGGCGGTGACGAGTAGGGCGGCGGCGGCAAACAAGCCGCTCCAAAGGGAAGCTTTCATAAGACTCTCTCAAATTCTCTCGCCGCGTGGATGCTCTGTTTACGGGCTGCAATCAATGGGCTCACGAAATCGTGCTTGAAATATCCATAAAACTAGATATATAGATATTATGAATGACACATCTGCTGCTCTCGCGTTTTCGGCGCTCGGTCATCCAAATAGGGTCGCCGTGCTTCGGCTTCTGGTTCAGGCTGGCGCCGCCGGGCTCAGTGTCTCGCAAATGCGCGAGCACTTAAACATCCCGGCCACGACTTTTGGTCATCATCTCAAGGCCATGGCGGACGCCGGTCTTGTCCGCCAGTCGCGGCAAGGGCGGGCGCTGATCTCTGTCGCCAATTATACAGCCCTTCAGGGCCTCATCGGCTTTCTGATGGAGGATTGCTGCCAAGGTGTCTTCTCGTCCCCAATCTCAACCCAAATGGAGTCCTCATGAAACGACTACATATCCATATCAGCGCGGCGGATCTGAACGCCACGAAACGCTATTATTCAGCTCTGTTTGGGCAGGCGCCGAGTGTCGATGAGCCTGATTATATGAAGTGGATGCTGGACGATCCAAAGATCAATCTGGCGGTCAGCCAACGCGATGGCGCAACCCGCGGGGTCGATCATTTGGGGATCCAGGTCGACAGTGATGAGGAGCTCGAAAACTTAAACGAGGCCTTGCTCGCGGCCGAGCAGGCTACATTGGCCGAGCCCGGCGCACAGTGTTGCTACGCCTCGTCGAACAAGCATTGGGCCAAAGACCCGCAAGGCGTGGTCTGGGAAATGTTCCACACGATGGACTCGATTCCGACCTATGGTCAGGACCTGCGCGATGAGATCCCGCACACGCCACTCGCGAAAGAGGCGGGGGGCTGCTGCTAAGTCTCCACCGCGAATAGATCATCCTGTTTGCCCGTCGGCACATCAATCACGTGCCAAGGCAGGCCCCGTTTCGCGACATCTTCCAGGAAAGGTTTGGCCGGGAATTGTTCGACATTGAACACGCCTGCGCCAGACCATTCGCCTTTGAAGAACATGGCCGCGCCAGCCACAGGCGGAACCCCGGTCGTATAGCTGACGGCCTGCGCGGAGACTTCTTTATTGGTCTGAGCATGATCGCAAACGTTGTAGATCATCTTGGTCACCGGCTGGCCGTCTTTGGTGCCGCGCAAGATGACGCCGATTGAGGTCTTGCCGGTATAGCCCTCTGCCAACGTGCTCGGCACCGGCA
>JALUWJ010000057.1 GCA_027019605.1 Henriciella sp.
CGCATGGTGCGAAGATAAAGTACGGTGAACCAGCGGGTCACGACAAAGGCGGTGAAGACGGATGTCAAAATCCCGATGGCGAGTGTCACAGCGAAGCCTTTGACCGGGCCAGAGCCGACCAAGTAGAGGATCGAGGCCGCGATGAAGGTTGTAATGTTCGCATCCAAAATCGCAGAAAGCGCACGCTCGTACCCCGCTTGAATAGCAGTCGCTGGCGAGCGGCCGGAGGCCTGCTCCTCGCGAATACGTTCAAACACGATCACATTGGCGTCCACGGCCATACCGATGGTCAAAATGATCCCCGCAATACCGGGCAGCGTCAGCGTCGCGCCGAAGCCTGAAAGCGCGCCGATGATCAGCACAATGTTCGACAGAAGCGATCCGACCGCGAACCCGCCAATCAAACCATAGGCGAGAACCATAAACACGCCGACCAGAGCAAGACCGATCAAACTTGCGCGGGAGCCCGCGGCAATGGATTCAGCTCCAAGTGTTGGACCAACTGTACGCTCATCGAGAAAGTTCAGCCTCGCTGGCAGCTCACCCGCTTCAATAATTGCAGCCAAGTCTTCAGCTTCTTCGATTGTGAAGCGGCCCTCAATAATGACGTTACCGCCAGGAATTGGAGAGCGGATGGTGGGCGACGACATGGAAACGCCGTCGAGCACAATCGCGAAGTTGCGACCAACATTGCTTCGCGTCAGATTGTAAAACTTGGTTGCCGCTGCGCTGTTCAAGCGAAAGCAAACCGCGGGAAAATTTGCCTCATCAAAGCAACGGTTCGCAGTCGCAATGTCCGCCCCCGTCAGCTCTGGAATCCGATTGATCAGAATTTGTCCCGCTTCCATCGAATCGACGAGGATCTCTCGCGGAGATGGACGGCCAGACACGACCGCTGCTCGGATCGCAGACTGATCAAGATTTGCCATATTGAAGGTCAATCGACCGGCCTGGCCGAGAATGTCTTTGATCCGCTTGGGATCAGCTTCACCCGGCGCTTCAAGAATAATCCGATTGTCGCCCTGCGGTGTGATCGAGATCTCAGCAACGCCATCCGGGTCGATCCGGCGGCGAATGATCTCCATCATTTTAGCCTGCGCATCGGTTGCCAGCGCCGTTCGCGCACCGGTCGGCACCGTAAGCTGAATAAACTGATCGCCTGTCCGCTCGACGCGGAACAATTGCGTTTGAGTCGTGCCGATTGTCGGATTGAGGCGATTGAGGCGACGAACGGCCTCGTCCATGTCTTCCTCTGGATTGAGGATTTCAATGGTGAGACGGTCTTCGTTTTGAACCGGAGGGTTTCGCTCAACAAGAGGATTTCGGTTCAAGGCCGAACGGATATCGGACTGCACCGTTTCCAGTCGGTTCGCGGCGATCTCTGCAGGGTCGATTTCCATCAGAAGATAGACACCGCCTTGCAAGTCGAGACCGAGGTTCAGTTTCCCACTGGGCAAGAACCACCACGAGTCTTCTGATTCTTGGAGCTGCTGCTCATAGGCCGCAACCGCGACTTCATTGGTCGGGTCGGAAACCTCTTTTGGTGCAATGCCCAGGAACCCATCAGAGAATAGGTTTGGCAGCGCAAGGATCGTGCCCCACAGGAGAACGACAACGATCAGTCCAACTTTCCAAATCGGAAAATTCAGCATGGCTGTTTGCCTTTATCTTAGTCGTTCGCCGCGACCGGAGTGTTTTTGTCTTTGACGTCAGCGATCATGCCCTTCAGCGACCGTACGCGGACGCCGTCAGCAAGCTCGATTGTGACTTCGGTATCAGCAACGCGCGTCACTTTACCGATCAGGCCGCCAGCCGTGACGACTGTATCGCCTTTTTTCATTTCATCGATCATTTGACGATGCTTCTTCTGGCGCTGTTGCTGTGGGCGGATCAGCAAGAAGTAGAAAATCAGGATCAGAGGCACAAACATAATGAGGCTGGAGATCAGGCTTCCACCCGCTGCAGCTTCTTGAGCGACTGCAGCTGGCGCCAATGCCAAAGCCGCAAGGGTCAGGGGAATCATTTTCCGCATGAAAGAGCTACCTTCATCAAATCAATTGCGCTCGTATATCGACGCCCCCGCCCTTTAGCAATTGGTCGAGTGCGTTCATTCTCGTCTTCAGATCAAAACGGAGCGCCCTCGGTTCAAGGGCGCCCCGTAGAAAACTTGTCCTGACAGTTTTGTGCTAAGCGTCTTCGCGCAAATACATCGAATTCTTCGGCGCCGCGAATAGCCGCTCCACCATGGGCTCAAAGAACTCGAGTGACTCGCTCTCATAATCCGGATCGAAGGCCGCTTGATCGTAGAGATGGCAGAATTGCGCGGTATACTCGTAATGAGGATGATCCTTGAACTGATCCCGCATGTTTCGATCCAAACCAAGGTGATGGAAGAAATAATAGCCTTGGAACATGCCATGATTGGCCACCATCCAATGGTTCTGCTCGGAAACGAAAGGCTTCAAGATCGCCGCCGCGACATCAGGGTGATTGAAGCTGCCAAGCGTATCGCCAATGTCGTGCAAGAGTGCGCAGACGACATATTCTTCGTCGCGGCCATCCCGGTGAGCCCGCGTCGCGGTCTGCAAGGAGTGAGTCAAACGATCGACCGGGAACCCGCCATAGTCGCCGTCCAACAGTCGCAGATGGTCGAGAACGCGTTTCGCCAAACCTTGATTGAAGTGTTTCGAATGCTCGGCGATGACATCCCAATCTTCTTTCGTGCCTTCGAGCATTTGCTTGAATTTCGCCTGCAATGGTGCCTGTCCGTCGGCCATCGTTCACTCCCGTTTTCGTCTTTCCCTCTAGAATGGACATTGACGCGAAGTCCGGTCAAACACAATAAGTGAGCAAACATTCACTTGCTTTTCCAAAATCATTATGTTAGCAAGCGCTCACAACTGGAGTAATGTGATCATGGATGTCACCGAACAAAAACGCCCACGTGCCCGAAACGCGCGGCCAAAAATTGAGAAAGCCGCACTGGAATTGTTCATCCGCGAAGGCGTCGACGCTGCCACTACGCGAGAAATTGCAGACGTCGCCGGCGTCTCTGAGGGCGCGCTTTATCGCCATTATAAAGGCAAGGATGAGCTTGCGCTGGCTCTGTTCATGGACACTCATAATCGACTCGGAGAGATGATGGCCTCGGCGTTTCTGACAGAAGGAACGATCGAACAGAAAGTTCGCGGCGCCGTCACCGCCTATTGCGCGTTTGCCGACGAAGACTGGCTGTCCTTTAGCTATCATCTCGTCTCGCTGAACCGCTACTTGCCCCACGATACACGCCGCGACGACGACCCCGTATCCGTCGTTGAAAAGCTGATCGAGCACTTGATCGATAGCGGCGAGATCCCAAAAGGCGATCCGGCGATTATGGCGGCGATGAGCCTCGGCGTGGTGATGCAGGCGGGCCTTAACAAGATCTACAATCGTCTGCCCGGCCCGTTCAGTCAGCATATTGAGGTGTTCACCCGAACGATCCTCGCAATCCTCTACCAAAAATAGACCTCAACCAATCTAGGAGCTTCTCCTCATGATACGTGGTGTACTATTCACGGGCGTCTATTACGCCCTCTCC
>JALUWJ010000058.1 GCA_027019605.1 Henriciella sp.
GGCGCATTGAGGCCCTAACGTCAGGCTTGATTATCCTCGCACCTGTGTGATCAATGCAGGAAATGGGAGCAATCAAATGAGCAAGCAGCACGAAATCACGAAGTCGGATCTACGCCAAACCAATTGGCAAGAGGCCGACCTGCCCGCACTCGCTGATGGAGACGCTCGATTGTCCATCGACGCGTTCGCTCTGACTGCGAACAATGTGACCTATGCCGCCTTTGGTGGCCCGCCTATGCACTATTGGAACTTCTTCCCTGGCAGCGCGGACACGATGGGACGTGTCCCGGTTTGGGGCTTTGCCACTGTGACGGAGTCGAAAGCAGACGGTGTCTCGGTCGGACAGCGGATGTATGGCTACTTTCCGATATCGGAAACGCTGACCGTTACCCCTTCAAAAACGACGCCTCGCGGATTTTTTGACGCCGCACCCCATCGCCAAGGCCTCGCTCCAATCTATAATTTTTATAGCTATATCGACACCGACCCGGCCTATGTCGAAGGCACAGAGCCGGAGCAAATGCTGTTCCGACCCTTGTACCTTACCGGCTGGATGATTTGCGACAGCCTGATGGAAGGCGACCCGGCGCCCGACGCGGCGATCATTTCGAGCGCCTCGTCAAAAACCGCGATTGCCGCGGCCCACAGCCTCAAGCGCCGCGGGGTAAAAACCATCGGCTTCACGTCGCCTCGCAATACATCATTTGTCCAGGAAACTGGTCTCTATGACGAAGTGTTCGAATATGATCGCGTGTCAGACTATGTGCCAACCGGGAAGACGGCCTATGTCGATTTCGTGGGGCGGCCGGAGTTCACCAAAGCGGTGCATGAAAAGTGCGGCGACACGCTGATCCGAAGCTTGATTATTGGCGCCACCGATTGGGAGGATGAGCGCGCACCGGTTGAAGGTTTGACAGGCCCGGCACCGGAATTCTTCTTCGTTCCCGACTATGCCGCTAATCGTGCGAAACAGCTGCCTGCTGGTGAACTCGATCGGCGCACAGGCGCTGACCTTGTCGATTTTTATCCGGTCTCGCGCAATTTCGTGACCCCAAAAGTGCTGGTGGGAACAGAAGCCATCACGCAGGCTTGGCTAGACACAGTCGACGCAAGCATTCCAGCCGACCAAGGCCTTATCTGTAAGTTCTAGATAAAGCGCGCTAGTTGGTTTCGGGGCGAACGATAAACTCAATCGCCCCATCCTCTCTGCGGCGCGCCTCGTCGGCATCCAGATCCGGCAAACCATACCCACGCGCGGTGAGTTGTTCAGGATTGGCACCATACGCCATCAGATAGTCTTTCACCGCCGAAGCACGTCTTTGCGAGAGGTCGAGCGCCAGTTCACTGCTTGTATCCGCCGGTACATATCCCGCAATCTCGACGGAAAAGGCTTCGCAGAGCAGGCTCACCCCGGTGACCGCATCAAGCAAACGCGCGCTCTCATTGGCGATGATTGATTCCCCTGCGAAGAACGAAACCTCATTTGCCTCCATGATGGCCGCATAAGCTGCTTCGCATTCAGCCGCGCTCGGATCGGCGCTCATACCGATCAGCGTCGTGCCAACCGGGTTCCCATTGCCGCGGACAGAAACCGCGTCGACGACGATATTGATCATCTCACCAGCGCTCAGGTCCGACTCGACCAGGTTGCGTCCTGCGCGATATGCGAGCTCTTTCATATCCCGCGTCGGCGCAGTTCCGATCAGCGTTGCGACACGCCCTGTCATCTCGACGCGCAGCCACGAATAGCCTTCGCTCGCCAACTCATTCGAAAGCCGGACGGCGATCGCACCGACTGGGTCACGGACGCTCATCTCATTGACCACGCGCTGCACCGAAATTCCGGCGACCGGGTCTGCCTCAAACGCCGATTTTGCAGCAATGAAAGCATCAGACCGGGTGTTTTCATCCAGCGCCAGCCCCGACACGGTTGCCACCTGCCCGTCCCAATCTAGCGAGACCCAAGGATATCCCATGCCTGCCAGTGTCGCACCAATGCGGCGCACGGTTTCAGCTGGGCGCTCGTTTTCATCAAGTTGACTTTGCGTGATTGCCAACAAGCGCCCATCGACGACTTGGAAATAAGCGCCGTTCGGAACATCAACACAAACGCTAGCAGGCGTTTGTACGGTGTCAGGAGCTTCCCCGCACGCAGCGACAAACAACATCACCATGGTGATGGACATGGATCTGCGTCCAAATCGCATACTTGTCCCCGGTATTTACGCAAACTCTACTCAGACAAATTGTCTGTTTAGGGGACTTTGTCAAAGCGATTACTGCGGTCGATACTCTTTGCCATCCTTAATGACCAAACGAATGGCTCTTAGCGCGCTGACATCTTGCAATGGGTCATTGCGTAGAACGACCATGTCCGCGAACTTTCCGGACTCAATCGTGCCGATCTGGTCTGACATTTCAATATGCTCTGCCGCAACGATGGTTGCTGACCGAATAGCTTCCTCGGGCGTGTATCCGGCTTGCACCATCAAATCGAATTCCAAGCTGTTATCGCCATGCTTTGATACACCGGTATCCGTTCCGAAAGCGACGTTCACGCCGCCTTCTCTCGCGCGGCTCAGCATATCGAGCATAAGTGGCCCGACGATCGCCGCCTTTTCGCGCGAAGGAGCTGGCAACCATGGCTGTTCTGTCCAACCCGTAACAGTCACACCTGCCAAGACGGTTGGGACCAATGTGCCGCCGGTCTCTTTGAACAGCGCGATTGTCTCATCATCCAGATAGGTACCGTGCTCGATCGATTGTACGCCGTTGCGAAGCGCAGCCTCGATCCCACCTTTACCATGCGCGTGAGCGGTGACTTTTCGGCCCATCATCGCCGCCGTTTCAACAATCGCGGCGATTTCATCATCAAAGAATTGCTGCTCAAGGCCAGCCTTTGTGTTCGATAGCACGCCGCCTGTGGCGGTGATTTTAATCACGTCAGCGCCCGAGCGAATGGTCTCGCGTACGGCGCGGCGACAGTCGTCAGCGCCGTTGCAGGCATTGGGGCCAGTGAAAATCTTCGTCAAAGCCGGTGAGAATCCGTTCGCGTCACCGTGTCCACCGCTTGGCGTGACCGCAGATCCTGAGGCACGAATACGCGGCCCCGGCACTTTGCCGGATCGCACCGCGTCCCGCAGCGAGAAAATGGCTTCATTTGCCCCGCCGACATCTTGCACCGTGGTGAAGCCTGCGAGCAGTGTTTTGTAAGCATGCGAGGCCCCATTGAGCGCCAAGTCGACCTCAGATTCGCTCAACATCCGAACCCGCGAGGTCGGCGAGAATTCATTGGTGAGGTGAACATGGCTGTCGATCAGACCCGGCAAAACATACGCATCTCGCAAATTGATCACCCGGACCCCATCCGGTTGATCCTGAAATCCGCGCTTCACACTGACAATTTTGCCGTTTTCAATCGTGACGGACCGGTTTTTCAGATATCCATTTCCCGGCACCGCTAGGAGGTGTCCGGCTTCGATAACCGTTTTTGTTTCCTGAGCTTGCGCTGTTCCAAACGCCGCCAAAGTGAGCGCTGCCAGAGCGCCCAGTTTCAAAAGTGACTTCATAGTATTCTCCCAATGATGAGGAGTTTGGCGCTGAAAAGCCTCTTGGGCAAGGCACGCTTACGTGAATGCCTTGGATTTGCCGAAGTTTTCCTGCATCTAAAGGGAATGAGAACAAGGCTTTTTGCACTTCGATGGATCGCGGGTTTGCTGACCGGTCTGACCCTTTGTTTTGCCGCCAATGCGCAATCTGGCGGCACGTACGACTCACCGGATCCGGAAACCGACTTGTTGGTCGAACGATGCCTTGAAACAGAAGGTGTGTCCGTTCTCAAAGGCACAGACGTCATTTGCTACAATGCAGCGATTTTCCCGGAACAGTTCCTGAAACTGAACAGCCTGCCCCCAGCCAGCCGAATCATCATCACCAGCCCCGGTGGCAATGTCGCCACCGCCCGAGGCATGAGCACGATTCTGGATAATCGCGGCGAACCCGCTGTCATCGCAGGGCAGTGCATGTCTGCTTGCGCCATGGTGATCCTGCCAGGGCTCGATCAGGTCCACATTCATCATACCGCGCATATTGCCGTGCACGGCATCACGATGATGGACTTCCGGACTTGGTGGGGCTGGCAAAAAGAAGGGGCAACGCCGCCGCCTATGGCGCTGATCGCGGCGCAGATGGGATATGACTTCGGATACGTCCTGCACAATAGCGGCATGACCCATATGCGCGACCATCTTGAGGGACAGAATGTCGACATCGCTTACATCCAAACGATTAGCGACAAGATGCTCGACGCGGCGCTAGACTATGATTGCCGGGTCGATCCAAAAGACTATTGGGGCATGCTCGATACCGCGCATTTGGAAACCTATTTAGGCGACCGTATCACCCGACTGGAAGCGTTTGCGCAAAACTGGGATGATCCCAATAATCGCTGGTACAAAGACATCACCCAGCCCATCTCCGAACAGACCTATATTTTTGACTCTAAAATTGCGGGCGCGGATTGCAGCTAAGGTTTGGGGCATCAATACCTGCCTCTCTAAACCCCTCATTTTTCGAGCTTGATCAAAGCCATAAACTATGATTTCTAATTGCGAATGATTTGCAATTGCAGGAAAGTCTTATGTGCCTCCATTTTCAAAACACCGCGATGCTAGATTGGTTGAGAACGCAGATTCGCGTCCTCGAAGCATGGCGAGAAGACGTCGCCACGCGGTCCGAGTTGGATATCGATATGATCAGTCGCTTGGAGCAACACTATCAATGGCTAACCGCGGAAGTCGCAAATCTCGAGTCGCTCGCTCATCAGCGAATCGAACGGCGTAGGCCAGCCTTGCGAGCGATCTAGCTAAGCCAGTAATTCAGGCGGATAAGCCTCATAAGAGTGCTTCAACACACCGTGATTGAGCAGCGTTTCTGCCATCTGCGTGGTGCCCGACTCATCGAAAATCCGCGTGCGCGTCCAGTAATTTTCTGTCCGTCGTCCTTGCGAAAGCGCGACAATTTCCCGGCGTATCAGATACGGCTGCCCCACAAAGATCGGCCCATTCACATAGCGAATCTCCAGATCCGCAAACAGGCCAATGGTCGGCCCTTTAACCGGAAATCCAGCCATGCGGTTTGAGTATTCAGCAAGCACGCTGATCATCTCGGTTGGGACAATCGCTTTGCCCCAGGGCGAGGCCTCCGCATCGTCATACCAAGCGCTGCGCTCTGTGATCTTCTCGAGCTTTTCATTCAGCGAAAACGGATAGAGCGCGCCCATGTTTTGATCAGGCGCCATAATGATTGGCTCGTCCTGCTTGCCCACCATGCCGACAGACAAATCTGAGAGAATGATCAACTCGCCCGACGGGCGAAGCTTCGCCATGCGTGCTTCGAGCAAGGTCTCACCGTGATCTGGGCCGAGCGTTGCTGATGCCTCCAATACGGGCGTGCCGTCAGGCTTCACCGCCCAGCAATCCGCGCGGGTATCAGAGACTGGCTTTACCAAAGCCTGAACCTCTTCGCCTTCGACGACCATATTCTTATAGTGACACGAGATGCAGCCACGCTCGAACCAATCTTTACCCCACAGTTTGACCAGAAGCGGATCAAATTGACTGAAATGGGTCGGTCCTTCGATGGGCCCGGCCTTGAAGCCCAGACGCTCAGCTTCGGCATCGTCATGGATGGATTTGTGACCGCCATATTCCTGCTCAATCAGCATATTGGCTGGCGCGCGGAATGGGCCGGAGAAAACGCCGTCCTGCTCCGTAATCGGCGTGTTGAAGCTCATCCTTCCATCCCTGCTTTGCGGGCGCAATCTGCAGCAAACTCAGCCAGCGGCGCAACGCGCGCTTCCATGGTTGCGGCCGCAGCATTCGAGGCTGTCCCATCACGCACCCGGCCGACAATGCCCTGGCAAATCGCGGCCAAACGGAAGGCATTATAGGCGAAGTAATAATCGACCTCTGGCAGCCCATCACGGCCAGTATGCTCGCAATAGAGCGCGGTATACTCTTCCATGGTCGGAATGCCGTAGGCTTTCAGGTCTTCAATATCGACCAGTGCACCGCGTGCTGGATCAGAGCTTGGCATCACCCAATTCATCAAGTGATAGGTAAAGTCTGCAAGCGGATCACCGAGCGTGCAAAGCTCCCAGTCGAGCACCGCAATGACTTTCGGCTCGGTCGGGTGCAGGATCATATTGTCGAGGCGATAGTCGCCATGCACGATTGTTGTCGTGTCGCCTGCCGGAATGTTCTTTGGCAGCCAATCGATCAGCGCATCCATCTCTGGAATCTTCTTCGTCTCTGAGGCGACATACTGCTTGGTCCAGCGATGGGTTTGGCGTGCGATATAGTCTGACTCTTTGCCGAACCCTTCCAGCCCAGCAGCCCGCCAATCAACATTGTGAAGCTCTGCAAAGGTTTTGACTTTCGCTTCGTAGATGGCGCGGCGTTCGGTCGGCTCGAGATCTGGCAGTGTGCCATCCCAGAGAATTCGCCCTTCGACGCAATCCATGATGTAGAAAATCGTCCCCACCACGCTTTCATCCATGCACAGCCCATAGGGCCGTGCGACTGGAAATCCGAGCGGATACAGCGCATCGATGACGCGAAACTCGCGGTCCACCGCATGCGCAGATGGCAGCAGTTTACCCGGCGGTTTGCGGCGCATCACATAAGTCTTGCCGCCAGCAAACAGTTTGTAGGTTGGATTCGACTGCCCGCCTTTGAACTGTTTGACCGTGAGCGGGCCCTCAAAGCCCTCAACATGTTCGGCCATCCAGGCTTCGAGATTAGCCTCGTTGAACTTGTGTGTGTCGGCCACATCCTTTGTGCCGGTGAACATTTCCTGTGCATTGCCGCTATGAACCATGGCGTGCCTCCCAAGGATGATTGTGTTGCTTGTGCTCTGTTTAGCGAAGCAGCCGCGCGCGACAAGTCAGACGCAGGGTTAGGCCTGTGTTCTCAATGCTTCAATCGCCCTGATTGCGGCATCTGCTTTGCCTTCTGGCACGAAAATATGATCATGATGATACGCCGCGACTGCATTGCACGGCACATTCGCTTTGGCGAGCGCGTTCGCCACTTTAGCAAGAAAACCGACCGCCTGGAGATCGGAATAGACACTGAGCTCGAGCCAGATCCAGCGATTGTTTTGAGGTGTCGCCGCTTCGGCTGAGGTGATCACGGTCAGCCCTTCACTTTCCTGGAACAGCATGGCGATGTTACGGACATCCCGAAGCGTGACCAGTTCAGTCCAAGACGCCTCGTCCTTATCGATCGTTTCAAACCGCCAGACCCCGGCCCGTCTGATAACACTGAGCGTTTCAAGCAGTTTGGAGAGATCGGACTCTGCCACTATTTCAGCGCCCGCCAGGCAATGTCTTTGCGATTGAAGCCTTGCGGCCAATCTATCTTATCAACACCTGCATAGGCGCGCGACACAGCCTCTTTGAGGTCCATACCAACCGCGGTCACGCCGAGCACGCGTCCGCCGACGGCGATCAGCTTGCCATCACTGTCGCGATCAGTCCCCGCCTGAAAGACGGTGACGCCTTCGACGGCATTGGCATCGGCGACGCCCTCAATGATTGAGCCTTTGGGATAAGATTCCGGATAGCCTTCGGTTGCCATCACCACACAGGCGCTTGGCTGAAACGCATTCACGCCCATCATTTCAGCGATCTCGCGGTGGCCATGCACGAGGCCGCCTGTCGCGCAAGTGAGCAGAGCCGGCACGATATCGCCTGGAAGCCCGGCCATCAGCACCTGACACTCCGGATCGCCAAACCGTGCATTGAATTCCACGACCTTAGGCCCGGACGGTGTCACCATGATCCCGACATAGAGCACGCCTTGGTAGGGCATATCTTCTTCCGCCATGCCTGACAGCAACGGCTCAACGATGAGTGTCTGGACCAGTTCCATCATCCGAGGGTCGACCACAGGCGCCGGTGCATAAGAGCCCATACCGCCCGTATTCAGGCCCGTATCACCGTCACCCACACGTTTATGATCCTGCGCGGGCGGCAGATAGATTGCGCCGTCGCCATCGGTCAGCACGAAGATGGAGGCTTCTTCGCCTTCCATGAACTCCTCGATCACGATCTCAGTTGAGGCATCACCGAACTTGCCGGTCATCATCGCCTCAACTTCGTTCTCAGCCTCTTCCAGCTCATCGCAAATGACCACGCCCTTACCGGCCGCAAGACCGTCGGCTTTGATGACATAAGGCGGCGACATGGTTTCAAGGAAATCGAGCGCCTCAGTGAGATCGGTAAATCGCCCATAAGCCGCCGTCGGAATATCGAACCGCTTCATCAAGTCTTTCGAAAAGCCTTTGGATGATTCAAGTTGCGCCGCTTTCTCGCTTGGCCCGAACACATCAAACCCGCGCGCCCGCAACGCGTCAGAGAGGCCTGCTGCCAAAGGCGCTTCTGGACCAATCACGATGAGGTCAGGCGAGATCTGCAACACCAATTCCTGCATCTTATGCAAGTCTGTCGGGTCAACATCAAAGCATGGCCCGATCTCATCCATTCCCGGATTACCAGGCGCACAAAATACTTCATCGACAATCTCAGATTGCGCGATTTTCCAAGCCAAGGCGTGTTCACGGCCGCCTGATCCGACAACAAGTATTTTCATGGCGCCAGCCCATGCACCCTCGCGCGCTGGGGATCAAGCCCTCCGCATATTTTTGCAGGTTTTTGGATAAAGCCACACCTTAGTTGAAATTATTGGCTTTCGGGAAATACACTCCTATGCTCGGTCTGAATTCGAAATCTTGGAGAGCTTATCGGATGTCTTTGGAAAAGCACGCACCTTTGTTTTTTGCACTGCTTTTCATTACGGCATGCGGTGGTGGCGGCGGATCCACACCCGCCGCTCCGCCAACCGCTACGTCCCCGCCGCCTCCACCGCCACCCCCGCCGGCGAGCCAATCCGCAGAGCCCACACAATTTGAAGAACAGGCGATCTTGCGCGGCATCACCTTCAGCTCCGGCTACACGAATGACATGAACCCCATGGTGCGGATGTTCGCAGGCGGCGGCGCCGTGGGGGATATCGATGATGATGGCGACCTGGATATTTTCATCACGCCCGGAAACACTGGCCCCAATCTCCTCTATCTCAACCAAGGCGGTACAGGCTTTCGAGAGGACGCAGCGAGCGCAGGGCTCGCTTTCACGAAATCTGCCACGGAAACATATCGACAAAGCGGCCCCGTATTTGGCGACTTGGACGGCGATGGTGATCTCGATTTGTTTATCGGAGGCCTCGAGAATGACCCGTCACAAGTCTTCCAGAATAATGGCAGCGGGCAATTCATCAATGTGACCGCAGGTTCAGGCTTTGATTTTATGTCCTCGCCCTACACCATTTCTGCGGCTTTAGGAGATTATGACGGCGACGGCGATCTGGACATGGCCATGGCGCATTGGGGCACCCCGCGCGACCAAAACAATCCAGGCGAAACCGAAACCCTTTGGCGCAATGAAAGCAGCGGCGGCACAATTAGGTTTGTAGCAGTGAGCCAGCAGGCCGGAATATCCTCTGAGCTCGGCCTCGATCGGTCAGGCGGCGTGCTGGGCGAGGACCATGATTATACATTCGCCCCGGGCTTCGCCGATATCGACGGAGACGGCGACCAGGACTTGTTGAGCGTGGCCGATTTCGGTTCTTCGCGAGTTTTTACGAACAATGGCGACGGCACTTTCACAAACATCACGGACCCCACTCGAATTACCGACACCAACGGCATGGGCGCCGCGATCGGCGACTATGACGATGACGGCGATATGGACTGGTTCGTTTCCTCGATTGATGGCAACCGCCTGTACCAAAACACTGGGGGCAATTTTGTCTTTCCGACCGAAGCCCAGGATGTCGCTCAAGGCGGCTGGGGTTGGGGCTCGTGTTTCGCAGATTTCAATGCAGACGGGCGGCTAGATATCTATCAGACAAATGGCTGGGATGTCGGCATGGCACCGGAAAACTCGCCCTATGTCGACGACACATCGCGTTTATGGATGTCCAACCCGGACGGCTCGTTCCAGGATAGAGGCAATGCCTCCAACATGCTCGACACCGAGCAAGGACGCGGCGTGATCTGCGATGACTTTGATGCCGATGGAGATGTGGATGTGTTGCTGCTGACACTCGACGATCAGCAAGCCGCCATGCTGTGGACCAATGAATTGGCCGACGCGAATACACTTTCGGTAGAATTAGAAGGCAAAGCGCCCAATACGTTTGGCGTAGGCGCTTTGGTTTCGATCACGATTTCAGGCACGACCCAAACGCGATTGGTTGGCGTGAATTCCAACTTCGTATCTCACAATTCTACAATTCAGTATTTCGGGCTGGGTGATGCCACTGAAATTGAAGCGCTGCGTGTCGAATGGCCTGATGGAACAAGCACAGAAATGAACAACATTGCCGCCAACCAGCACCTCACCTTGCAACATCCTGACCGCTAGTCTCGAATGCGGGATGACGGGCCGGAAATGTGCCGCTAGGTAGAAAGCATGGCCGATTCACCCTCTTCCAATATGCCGGAACTCTCCGTGACGGAGCTTTCAACGGCGCTTAAGCGCACGATTGAGACCGCTTACGACCATGTTCGGGTACGCGGCGAGCTTGGCCGCGTTACGATCGCGCGATCTGGCCATATGTACGCCGATCTGAAAGACGATAAGGCCGTGCTCAACACGATCATGTGGAAGGGCCAGGTCTCTCGCCTTCCTTTCCGCCCAGAAGAAGGGCTGGAAGTCATCGCGACAGGCCGGCTTTCGACCTATCCAGGTCGCTCCAATTATCAGCTGATCGCCGACAGCCTGCGCCCCGCCGGGGTCGGCGCGCTGATGGCGCTTCTGGAAGAGCGTAAAAAGAAACTCGCCGCCGAAGGCTTGTTTGACGAGCAGCACAAGAAACGATTGCCGTTCTTGCCCGCGACCGTCGGCGTTGTGACCTCGCCAACCGGCGCCGTGATCCGAGACATTCTCCATCGAATTCGCGACCGTTTTCCGGTGCGCGTCATCCTCTGGCCCGCCTTGGTGCAAGGCGATACGGCGGCACCGCAGATCACCGCAGCGATCCGCGGCTTCAATGCGATGACCGGTGCGGAACGACCGGACGTATTGATTGTGGGCCGCGGCGGCGGATCGATCGAAGATCTTTGGCCGTTCAATGAAGAAGACGTGGTCGGCGCCGCGTTTGAAAGCGAAATCCCGTTGATCTCCGCGGTAGGCCACGAGACCGACACGACGCTGATCGACTATGTCTCGGACGCCCGCGCGCCAACCCCAACAGGCGCGGCAGAGATTGCGGTGCCGGTCCGCTCAGAGCTCCAACTTCAACTCGATGATATTGGACAACGCCTCAAGCGGGCCCTCGTTCGAAACATCAAGCGCGGCGCTGAACGGGTTGAAGCAACTCGCCTGCCCCGTCCTGAACGCCTCCTCGAAAGCAAGCGCCAACGATTTGATACGGTCGGAGATCGATTGCCCCGGGCCTTGCAAACGCAAGTCGAACGGCGACGCGCGCGCCTCGACGCCATCGGTGCAGGCTTGGTCAGCCCAAAACAGATTGTCCAAGAAAAGCGAGGCAAACTTGACGTCTTCGCCTCGCGCCTCGGCGCGGGCCTGTCGCAAGCGGCTGCGAAAAAGCGGATCGCTTTTGCGCGCAGCGCCTCGCGCTTGCGACCAGAGCCCCTGGTCTCAGATGCCCGCCGAGCCCGCAAAGCACTCACCGATACGGCCCGGCGCGCCCGCCCAGCGCTCGATCGGATCCTGAACGCGAAACGACAAGCATTCGCCTCAGAAGAGAAATTACTCGAAACACTCTCGTATCAGGCGACTCTCAAGCGCGGCTATGCCATCGTTCGCGACGCAAATGGCAAAGTCCTCAGAAGCGTTAAGCAGGTCGCTGACCAAAGCGAAGTTGGATTGACGCTGGCAGATGGACAGATCGACCTCAGCCCGACCGCCCAAGCGACTAAACCACCCAAATCAAAAGCGACGAAACCCGCACCTAAAAAGGACGGGACTGATCAAGGCAGTCTTTTTTAAAACGGCAAATTGCCCTCGCGTAGGCCCTACTCTCATCCGTCTCGCTTGCTATGGTTCCCAAAAGACAATTGGGAGGATGAGCCAAAATGGCCAAGACGATTTGGAACTTCGGGGATCTGCTCGACGACAATGGCGCGCATCTAGGCCCGGACAATCCCGCCATGATCCACGGCGACCGGATTGTGTCTTGGCCGGAGATGACGGCACGCTCCAACAATGTGGCGCGATGGCTGCTCGGCAATGGCGCCAGCGTCGGCGACAAGATCGGCTTCTATATGCGCAATCAGCCCGAATATGTCGAAGGCCTCGCTGCCAGTTTCAAAGCGCGCCTCACGCATGTGAATGTCAATTATCGCTACCTGGACGATGAGCTCGTCTACATTATCGACAATTCCGATAGCACCGTCGTGCTCTATGATGTGGAGTTTCGCGACAATGTGGTCCGGGTCAAAGACCGCCTCCCTGACGTCAAAATCTGGGTCGAGGTTGGCGGAACGAAGGATGTCCCGGATTTTGCGGTTGCCTATGAAACCCTCGCCGCCAGCGGTGACGGCGCGCCGCTCGATATTGAACGCTCCCCGGATGATCTGATGTTCCTCTATACCGGCGGAACAACGGGCATGCCCAAAGGCGTGATGTGGTCTCACCAAATCTGGCGCGATGCAAACCTGGATGGCCTGAGGCGGATATATGGCGCAGCGCCTGAAAATTGGGAAGAACACCGCGCCTTCGTCAACGAGGTCGGTCAGCATGGACGCCAGCTCCCCGCCTGCCCTCTGATGCACGGCACCGGTCTGTTCACCGCACTCGGCGCCTTCTTAAATGGCGGCGCGATTGTGACGCTTGAAACCAAAGCCAAGTTCATTCCGGAAGAGCTGTGGGAAACCGTGGCCCGCAATGGCGTCACGGCGATGGCCATTGTCGGGGACGCATTTGCCAAACCGATGCTGAAAGTACTCGAAGAGAACCCCGGCAAGTACGACCTGTCCAGCGTCAACTCGATCACCTCATCCGGGGTGATGTGGAGCATGGAAGTCAAGCGCGGCCTGATCAAGCACATCCCGCAAGTCGCGCTGATGGACAGCTTTGGCGCCTCAGAAGCGGTTGGGTTTGGCATGTCTGTCACCACTGCAGACGGCGTCGTCGAGACCGCCAAATTTGAAATTGGCCAGCATTGCAAAGTCTTCTCTGAAGATGGCCGGGAGATTGAGCCTGGCTCAGACGAAACCGGCCTCATCGCGCGCGGCGGCTCAGTACCACTCGGCTACTACAAAGATGAAGAGAAGAGCGCCAAGACGTTCAAAACGATCAATGGTGTTCGCTACGCCATTCCTGGCGATTGGTGCAAAGTTGCAGCCGACGGGACGCTGACTTTGTTGGGACGCGGGTCAAATTGCATCAACTCCGCAGGCGAGAAAATCTACCCGGAAGAAGTCGAAGAAGCGCTCAAAGAGCATGACAGTGTTCGCGATGCGCTAGTGGTCGGTGTGCCCGATGACAAATGGGGCCAAGCGGTCACCGGCGTTGTCGAACTCGCGGATGGCGCCAGCGCTGAGGAAGACGAATTGCGCGCCTTCGTTCGCACAAAGCTCGCTCCTTACAAAGCGCCGAAACGCGTCCTGTTTGCCGATGACCTGAAGCGCGCACCAAACGGCAAGGCCGATTACAAACGGATCCGCAAGATCGCATTTGAAGCGCTTGGAATTGAAGCGCCGTAAGCGCTTCTCGCGATCTCATCACGCGAGGCGCAGGGCTTCCTGTTTTGCGATCGCGCGATCGAGGGCGACACGAAACTGCCTGCGCGCGGGCTGCTTGAGGCAAGGCAGCAACACAGCGAAATGGTGCTCAACGCCGCGCACCTGATCGGCCCAGCGAATATCCTTGAGCCCTTCAAATTCGCTCAAGTGATCCATCCAATACCGGCTCATGACCCATATGGATCGTGTCAGCACGGAGAGCTCGTCGACCGTGTTTTCTCGAAACATGCCTTCGGCCTCGATACGCTTCATCAAGGCATACAATTCTTCGTAATCGGCGATCGATTGAGGTTCTGTCGAGCCAATCTTTTCGGCAAAATGCACGCGGTCGCGTAACAGGAACCTATGGTTCCAAATGACCCCCATCGCGAACAGAAGGTGGGCAACATAATCGTCGGCCACGTGACCGGGCTGAACGGTTTCGCGTCTGTCATTCATTTGCTGACGGACGGTGTGCACAATCTCGAGCGCCAAATCGCTTTTGGATGGAAAGTGATAGGTCAGATTACCCTGCGAGATTCCAATGCTCGCAGCGATCTCGCTCAGGGACGTTGCAGCATAGCCCTTCTCGTTGAACAGCTTGCGGCTGGCTTCAAGAATGCGCTTCGGCGTCTCTGTTCGTGAACCCATATCTTGCCGATCTTTCGTCTGTTCGAGTCTGCCACGCTTGACGATTTAGGTCATATAACCTAACAATAGGTTGATCAACCTAATTGAGATCTTGGAGCCATAGCATGTCAGAGACGACGAAGCGAATTATCATCGTTGGCGGCGGAACCTCCGGATCGGTTCTCGCTGCGCGGTTGAGCGAGAACCCATCGCTCTCAGTAACGCTGCTAGAGATTGGGGCGGATGACGACACCTATAACGACGGCATTCTTGATCCGACGCGCGCACCTGAAGCCTGGCTCGGTCTGCAGCCGGTCGCGATGACACCGATGATGAACGGCGAGGGCGTGATCCCGATGATCCAGGGGCGCTTGCTCGGTGGAACCTCTGCCGTGAACGGCCTCGCCACGCTGCGCGGCTTGCCGGAAGATTATGATGGCTGGGCCGCTGCAGGACATGAAGGCTGGGGCTGGCAGGACGTGATCGATACATTCATCGCCGCTGAAACAGATCAGGATTTCGGGGCGTCGGATCTACACGGAGATCGCGGGCCGCTAACCGTTCGCCGCTGGCGACGGGAGGAAATGGGGCACGCGCAACTTGCCTTCTATGATGGCATGCGCGCGCTTGGCGCCAATCCCGTGGACGATATCAATGACCGCTCGCAGCTACCCGGCCTTGGCGTCTTCCCAGTGACAATCGACGCGGCTGCCAAACGCGTGAGCACCAGCCGAGCTTACTTAACCAGTAGCGTACGGGCGAGGGAAAATCTGACGCTCCGAACAGGGGCAGAGGTCACGTCGCTGATGATCGAGGGCGGCCGCGCGGTCGGGGTGCAGTTATCGACGGGCGAAACCCTGGACGCCGATGAGGTTGTGATCACAGCCGGCGCATTGTGGACCCCGCATTTGCTGATGCGGTCTGGAATAGGCCCCGCCGCTCACCTCGCTGAGCATGGGATCAAAGTCCATGCAGACCTACCTGTCGGTGAAACAATGAGTGATCATATCGGGCCAGGTATACGCTACCTCCACGCCGGACCGCGGGGCGGAACAGCCGGACCAGCTCAGTCGCTTCTGATCGGCGCCTCTAATGGTGTCGACATCGACTATCACGCGTTTCCGATTGCGCCGCCACCGCGCGAGGGCGACACAGAATTTGTCATGGCTGTTTTCTTGTTGCGGTCGTCCGGCAAAGGCAGCGTCCGGCTCGGTGACAATCCTGACTATGGCCCTGTTGTGACAGCGCCGCCGCTGCCGGATGATGCCAATGAACGACTAGCCCACGCCTTCAAACGGATCGCAGCGTGGGAGCAATCGGACGCTGCAAAAGCCCTCGGCTGCACGCAAATCGACCCGATTGATCTGACCGCGTCAGACGCGCCGCAGCGCGCCAGGGAACACTACACGATCAGCTATGGTCACATGACGAGCACATGCCCCATGGGCGCGGTGCTCGATTCTGATTGCCGTGTCCTGGGGATCGAGGGACTGCGCGTTGCCGACGCGTCGATCATGCCGACCATCCCATCCGGTAACACCTATCTCGGTTGCGTCATGGTCGCGGAGCGCGTTGCCAGAAAAATGCTGGCAGACGCGCACGTCTAGAGCTTGATACTTTGGCGCAAATCGAACCGCCAGGATGAGTAAGAGGAATACGAAAAATGGCCCACACAATTGATGTCTTCTGGTCTTTCCGGAGCCCCTATTCCTATCTGGTGACGCCGGATCTTTTGCGCCTTCGCTCAGAGTTTGACGTGACGGTTCGACTTCGCCCCGTCTTGCCGATCGCTCTGCGCGCGAAGTCAGCGATTTTCGATGCCTCGGATAAGAAACGCCCGCGCTACATTGTTATGGATGCGCGCCGCCGCGCCGAATTCCTGGGGCTCCCGTTTAAATGGCCACGCCCAGACCCGATCATCCAGGACCGTGAAACCTTCGAAGTACCAGACCACCAACCTTTGATCTGGCGCCTGACAGGGCTTGGCGTCGAAGCGGAACGGCGCGGCAAAGGGATCGACTTTGCACATGCAGCCGCCGCACGGATCTGGAACGGCGAACCTGATTGGGACAAAGGGGATGATCTTGCGAACGCGGCGCATTCGATTGGCCTCGACCTCGCGGACATGGAGCGCGCGGTTTCAGAGGCAGACGTAAAGTCTGTCGTCGAGCAAAACCATCAAGCCTTGGAGGCGGCGGGCCATTGGGGCGTGCCGACCATGGTGTTCAATGACGAACCCTTCTTCGGGCAGGATCGGATCGACACCCTTCGCTGGCGACTCGAAAAAGCTGGACTAAGCAAAACCTGAAGCCAGCCATCTCAACATTCACCTCTCACAGCATTCATTGGAGCAAGATTATGGACCTCGGCATCAAAGGTAAAACGGCGATTATGGCAGGCGGTAGCGCAGGCATGGGGCGAGCAACTGCCGAACGATTGGCAGAAGCCGGCGTAAATCTGTTTATCTCAGCGCGCCGCGAAGAGCGGCTCAACAAAGCGGCTGCGGAAATCGCTGAAAAGTATGGAACCACCGTGACGCCGGTCGTCGCGGATTCTTCGACGGAAGAAGGACGCAGCGCTCTCTTCGCGGCGTGTCCCGATCCAGATATCCTCGCGATCACAATCAAGCCTCCAGCGCCGAACGGCGATTTCTTGAAAGTCACCCCGGAGATGTGGCGCGAGTCGATCGAGACCACTTTGATCGGCCCGATCGAGATCATGCGGCACTATATTCCCGGAATGACGGCAAAAGGCTGGGGTCGGATCGTCAATATCGCAACATTCTCAGCGAAAAACCCGATGATCTGGCGCCTGATGTCCGGGCCAGCACGTTCTGCCTTGATCAATTACACAGCCAGCGTTTCTCGCGAAATTGCAAAGCATGGCGTCACGCTGAACAACCTTCTTCCAGGCATGTTCCAGACCGAAGGGGCCTCCGAGATCATGAAAGACTATGCCGAAGCGTTTGGGCTGGAGCCGGTTCCAGAAGTTGTGCGCCCGCACTTCCTGGCGAACAATCACATTCCCGCAGGATTTGTTGGCGACGCAGATGACCTTGCCCCCATGGCGGCCTTTCTTTGCAGTCAATTGTCTCGATTTATTGTCGGTCAGAACATCGTTATCGATGGCGGCCAGCACGCATCCCTATTCTAAGCTTGAGGAGCTGCGTTCATGGCGAATGGAAGGTATCAATTGCACGGCCTGAAGCTGTCTTACTTTACCGGCAAGCTGGAAGGTTATTTTCGCGCCAAAGGCATTCCGTTCGACTTTATCGAGATGGACCGCACTGACTTTCGAGCATGCGCTAAAATCACTGGGATCGCCCAAATGCCGCAAGTGCAAGCCCCCGATGGGACTTGGATGACCGATACGACGGCAATGATCGCGCATTTCGAGCAAACCTTTGACGGGCCTGCTCTGTCGCCTGCAACGCCCACTGCCAGGTTTTTCAGCCTCTTGCTGGAAGATATGTTCGATGAATGGCTGTGGCGCCCGGCGCTGTACTATCGATGGGTGCCAAAAGAAGATATGCGCTTGCTCAGCCATCAGGCTGCGCGGACGATGCTGCGCGATGTGAAATTGCCGCAATGGCTTCGGCAGCAATTTATCAAGTCACGCCAAAAGAAGGTCTATCTCGACCAGGATGGCGTCACCGCTGAAACCGCACCTGCGATCGAAAAGCTGTTCCTGGGCGTATTGAAGATACTCGAGCCGATCTTCGCCGCCCGCCCCTACTTACTGGGGGAACATCCTTGTGAGGCTGATTTCGGATTGTTTGGTCCATTCTTCCGGCACTTCTCACACGATCCTACGCCGGCTGGCATCATGCGCGAAACCGCCCCCAATACGCTCCTTTGGACAGCTCGTCTTTGGGCAGCCCGGCCCGAAGATTTCGCGTCAGTGCCCCAAGTCTCGAGCATTCCCGATGACCTGGCACCATTGATCGACATGGCCGCGAACGACTATTTGCCCTACCTATCGGCCAACGCCGCTGCATATGCGGCAAACAAAAAGATCGCTGCTTATCAACAAGCGGGTATGGATTGGAAGGTGCCCGTATCGCCATACCGCGTGCAATGTTTGAACGCTCTCAAATCATTGTTCGCAGGTCTAAACGAGCAAGATCGCAGATCTGCCGCGGATCGTCTTGGCGAGAGGGCGACGGCACTCCTGCAGCAGCCCAGTGTCGAGGTCCAAAGAAACGCCAAGCGATCTAAACCCACCGATCGCCTATGGCAGGACGGCCCAGTTTAACGGAACGCTCGCTCGCCCTGTTCGCGACAGTGCGGGTTGATTGAAAAGCTCGCTCAATAGTGCGCATGTCGATGAGCGAATTCCGATCATTCTGGCATTAATCGCAGAATATCTTTTCTTGCCCATTCACCTTGACGTATCTCGGGTTGCGGCATCGATTTAGGTCAATATCGTCGAGGGAATCCTCATATTCCTGCTTGTC
>JALUWJ010000059.1 GCA_027019605.1 Henriciella sp.
GGGGCGATCTCGCCGACAGAGCGGCAAGCCTTTATCGGGCGCGTGCGTGATCTTGCGCGCGGCGCGGCTGAACAATGGGCGCAGCAAGAAGCGGAGCGGGCCGAAGCATGACGCGAACGCTGGCCGTCATCCTCCTTCTCGCCGCGGCGGCTTGTAGCCCGGCCCCTGGCTCGCCAGCCCTCTATAAAGATCGCGATATGCAAAACGCCGTGGCTGAGGCGCGTCAGTCCATGCCCGTCTTTTTCGAGGCCTGGCAGAGCGGCAATGACGCCTATTCGGACTTTCGGGTCACCGTGATCATGCCCTCAAGCGCCTATGGACGCGACTATGAAGAACTGTCCAATGTTCGCCAGGAGTTCGCGGGTTTTATCGGCGAAACATCCGGCGGCGCAGAGGTTCCATTCCTGACCGCAGATATTGCTGACTGGCGTTTCAAAGACGGCGAGCGCTATCGCGGCGGCTACACGCGCCGGGTGATGTTCGACATGACCAATGCCGAGATCCCGAACCTCCGCGATCAATTTCATGAGGAGCCATTGCCATGAGCAAAGTGAACCTCGCCGAAAAGTTTGAGAAATTTTCAGACCATTGGCAGCCGCGCCTGGCTGGGCGCGTGAATGACATGGATGTTCGACTGGTCAAAATCCAAGGCGATTTCGATTGGCATTCGCATGCCGACGAGGATGAGATGTTCGTCGTCATCAAAGGTCAGATGCGCATGGCGTTTCGCGATCGCGTGGAAATCGTCAATGCCGGCGAATTCATCATTGTGCCGCGCGGCACTGAGCACCGCCCCGGCGCGGATGAAGAATGTGAGATCATGCTGATCGAGCCATCCTCGGTCGTGAATACCGGCGATGGCGCGGCAACAGAGCGAACCGTGACCGTAATGGAGGACATCTAATGGCAGACCCAGAAATCGGAGGCACAGAGCCGATCGCCGTCGAAGTTGAAGAAGGCAAGATGTATTGGTGGTGCACGTGTGGGCGCTCCGACAGCCAACCCTTCTGCGATGGGTCTCACAAAGACACTGATTTCATTCCGCAAGGCTGGGAAGCGCCGAAGACCGGAAAAGTCTTCTTGTGTGCTTGCAAACGGACCGCTAAAGGCCCCCTCTGCGACGGCGCACATAACAATCTGTAAAGATCAAAACATTCTGGGCTGAAATGGCTGAACTTTTTCTCGAAATCTTCTGTGAAGAGATCCCCGCTCGCATGCAGGCAAAGGCGGAACGTGACCTCTCTGACGCGTTGCTCAAAGGCCTGAAAGAGGCCGGGCTGAGCTTGGGGGATGTCACTACCATGTCTGGTCCACGTCGCCTCGCGGTCGTGGTCGCTGATGTGCCCGCTGGCTCTGAGGACGTGACCGAAGAACGCAAAGGCCCGAAGGTTGGTGCGCCAGACAAAGCGGTTGAAGGCTTTTTGCGCGGCGCGGGGCTGTCCTCGATTGACGAGGCGCAGGTGCGCTCTGACCCGAAAAAGGGCGACTTCTACGTTGCCACGCGCACCATTCCAGGCCGTGCAACGCCGGACATTGTTGCTGAGCTTGTGCCGGACCTGATGCGCAATTTCCATTGGCCGAAATCGATGCGCACAGGGCGCGGCGAGATGCGCTGGGTGCGTCCACTGCAGCGAATTGTCTGTCTCTATGATGGCGCGGTTGTGCCGTTTGAGGTCGATGGGATTGCCAGCGGCAACGAGACAGAGGGCCACCGTGTCCATGGGCGCGGGCCGTATACTGTAACCGGACTTGCCGATTATACCGAGCAGCTGAGCGGCGCAGGCCATGTCGCGCTCACCCGTGATGCGCGTCGCCAGACGATTGAAGCTCAAGCGCAGAAGGTCTGCGCGGATGCGGGCTTGGAATTGGTCGAAGACAAAGGCCTGCTGGAAGAAGTCGTAGGCCTTGCCGAATGGCCGGTTGTGATCCTTGGCGAAATGGACCCGGCCTTTTTGGAATTGCCGCCGGAAGTCATCCAGCTCTCCATGCGCACGCACCAGAAATACTTCGCGGTGCGCGACCCAAAGACCGGCGATCTTGCGCCGAATTTCGTTGTGGTGGCGAATGTTGACGCGGTTGATGGCGGGAAAGCGATTGCAGCCGGCAACCGGAAAGTCTTGTCAGCGCGTCTCGAAGATGGCCGCTTCTTCTGGGAGAATGACAAGAAGACCGGCCTTGAAGCGATGGCGCCAAAGCTGGCTAAAATCGACTTCAAGAAAGAGCTCGGGACGATTGCTGATAAGGTCGAGCGCGTTGCCGCTCTGGCCCGCGAACTGGCGCCGAAAGTGGGCGCTGATGCAGACTTGGCCGAACGCGCCGCGCGCCTGGCGAAAGCCGATCTCGTGTCTGAAATGGTCTATGAGTTTCCTGAGCTCCAGGGCGTGATGGGCCGCTATTACGCGATCGAAGCAGGCGAGGACGCGCGCGTATCAGACGCCATTCGTGATCACTATAAACCGCAAGGCCCGTCCGATGCGGTGCCAACCGGACCGGTCGGGATCGCTGTTGCTCTAGCAGATAAGCTCGACACGCTCGTCGGCTTCTGGGCGATTGATGAGAAGCCGACCGGGTCTAAGGATCCATTTGCGCTGCGCCGTGCGGCTCTGGGCGTGGTTCGAGTTCTCTTGGAAAATGGATCACGCTTGCCGCTTCAGAAAGCTTTCGATTTTGCAGCACGCAATCTCGATTGGAGCGATGCGAAACGGACTGATTTGGCTGCCTTCTTTGCCGACCGTCTCAAGCAATACCTGCGAGACCAAGGTCAGCGGCACGACCTGATCGACGCTGTGTTCGCGCTCGGTGAGGATGATCTCGTGCTGATCGTGAAACGCGTCGAAGCGCTCGCAAGCTTCCTTGAGAGCGAGGACGGGACCAATCTGCTGGCGGGCTATAAGCGCGCCGCGAACATTCTGCGCGCTGAGGAAAAGAAGGACAAAACTCGCTTCCAAGGCGCCGTGAATGAAAGCCTGCTCGAAGCGAAAGCCGAGACAGCTTTGTTCCAGGCGATCTCGGAGAGCGCTCAGGCGGCTCAGGCCGCGCTTGAGCAAGAAGACTTCGCCGCCGCCATGTCGGCGCTGGCCGGGCTGCGTGCACCGGTTGATGCGTTCTTTGATGGGCCAGACAGCGTCATGGTGAATGCCGATCAGGCAGAGGTCCGCGAGAACCGGCTCAACCTCTTGAACACGATGCGCGAAGCCATCGGCACCGTGGCCGATTTCAGTAAGACTGAGGGCTAAGTCCTCTCCGGCGATCCCAGCGTAGGCTGGGGCCATAGACCAGTCTTAACGTCTCAGCGTTTAAAGTGCGAGCCGCGCCATGGACCCCTGCCTGCGCAGGTATCGGCGGCGTGCTGTATTTAGGTGAGAGACTATCCCAACAGAGACGGGTCGGTAACGAGGACGACGCAGAGCACCACGGCGCTCAAAACTGCAAATGTATCTAGGGAGAGGAGGTCGCGAATTTTTATTTTGGTCATCAGCCCAAGCCTTTTGTTTATCGCTCGCATTTTACTGCCATGATTCGACCCAAGTCATTGCCCAGGTGTCTCACAATGCTTCACAAGTATGCGACCACGGACCTGAACGTGAGCTGACTGGCCTAAAATTGCGTCTCAATATGTTGCGGCGCAGCAACAATATTTTTCCGTTATTGGGACAATTCAGCTGATTTTGCGCAATAAATTTCGCTGACAGCGTAGTCACTGGAAATAGCGACTTGATTCTGGGCGCCAAACATGGCGCTTGGCTTGCATTCAAGACTCATGCGAGAGGCAGGGCCGCTTCTCAAAAGTCAGACGGAGAGCAGTATGGGTGATGGCGCGAGCGTAACGACCAAATGGGTCTACTCTTTCGGCGGTGGAAGCTCCGATGGAAGCGCAGCGATGAAGAATCTGCTGGGGGGCAAAGGTGCCAACCTGGCTGAGATGGCGAGCTTGGGTTTGCCAGTACCGCCTGGCTTTACGCTCACGACTGAAGTCTGCACGGCCTATTATGATTTGGATGAAGCTTATCCTGAAGGCCTCAATGAGCAGGTTGATGACGCTCTGAAGGCGCTTGAGCAGAAGACCGGCAAGACATTTGGCGACGCCGCGAACCCGCTTTTGGTCTCTGTCCGCTCTGGCGCGCGCGCCTCTATGCCTGGCATGATGGACACGGTTTTGAACCTCGGCCTCTCCGAAGTCACGGTTCAGGGTCTTGCCGCGAAAGCCGGTGAGCGCTTTGCCTATGATAGCTATCGCCGCTTCATTCAGATGTATTCCAATGTCGTGCTTGGCCTGCGTCACGACACGTTCGAATACATTCTGGACGACTATAAAGACAGCCAGGGCTTTGAACTCGATACCGAGATGGAAGCGAGCGATTGGAAGACAATTGTCAGCCAATACAAAGATGCAGTTCAAGAGAAGCTCGGCAAACCTTTCCCGGATGATGCGCGAGAGCAGCTTTGGGGTGCGATTGGCGCGGTGTTCGGATCCTGGATGAATGACCGCGCGATCCTGTATCGCAAACTTAATGACATTCCGGCCGAATGGGGCACAGCTGTAAACGTGCAGTCCATGGTGTTCGGAAACATGGGCGAAACCTCCGCGACCGGTGTGGCGTTCACACGTGACCCGTCGACCGGCGCCAACACATTCTATGGCGAGTTCCTCACTAATGCGCAGGGCGAAGACGTGGTCGCTGGCATTCGCACGCCGGCCCCGATCAGCCGGGCCCGCGCCGATGAGTTGAAATCTGACGAGGCGCCGCTCGAAGAGGTTATGCCTGCGGTTTACAAACAGCTGACTGAAGTCGCAGATACGCTCGAAGCGCATTATCGCGACATGCAGGACATTGAGTTCACGGTCGAAGATAATGTTCTCTACATGCTGCAAACCCGAAACGGGAAGCGGACCGCTGCGGCGGCGCTAACGATCGCGGTGGATATGGCCAAAGAAGGCTTGATCACTGAAGAAGAAGCGATCCTGCGTCTGGAGCCGGCTCAGCTGGATCAACTCCTGCACCCAACCATTTCCCCGAACGCAGCGCGAGACGTTGTGGTGAAAGGCCTTCCTGCCAGCCCTGGTGCGGCGGTTGGACAGGTCGTGTTCGATTCAAATGAAGCCGCCCATCTGGCGGAAGCCGGACGCGCTGTCATTCTGGTTCGGGTTGAAACCAGCCCAGAAGACATTCACGGCATGCATGCAGCACGCGCGATTGTAACCGCCCGCGGCGGTATGACTTCGCACGCCGCTGTGGTGGCGCGCGGAATGGGGCGTCCTTGCGTCTGTGGCGCTGGCAATCTGCAGATCGATGCGGAAGCAGGTGTCTTCCGGGTTGGCGATCGCGAGATCAAAAAAGGTGAGATCATCACGGTCGACGGCGCTGAAGGCGAAGTCCTTTTCGGTGAAGTTGAGATGCAGCAACCAGATCTGTCTGGCGATTTCGGATTGCTGATGGGCTGGGCCGACAAGGTGCGCAAACTGAACGTTCGGACCAATGCCGAAACGCCTGCTGATGTAAAAGTGGCGAAAGAGTTTGGGGCGGAAGGCATCGGTCTCTGCCGCACCGAGCATATGTTCTTTGACGCTGAGCGTATTCCGGTCGTACGCAGTATGATCCTTGCGGGGACCAAAGACGGGCGCGAAGCGGCGCTTGAGAAATTATTACCCATGCAGCGCTCCGATTTTGAAGAGATCTTCCGGATCATGGGCGATCTGCCATGCACGATCCGCTTGCTCGACCCGCCATTGCACGAGTTCATGCCGCATACAGATGCGGAGATGGAAGAGGTTGCGCAATCGTCCGGAATTGACGTGAAGACGCTGAAGGCCCAGGCAGATGCCCTGCATGAGAGCAATCCAATGCTTGGCCATCGCGGCTGTCGCTTGGGAATTACCTTCCCAGAGATCTATGCCATGCAAGCCCGAGCGATCTTCGAAGCAGCGGTCGACGTTGCGAAAGAAAGCGGCTCAAAGCCGGTCCCAGAAGTGATGATTCCACTGGTCGGCACGCGCAAGGAGCTCGACATCCTGAAAGCGGTTGTTGATGCTGAAGCAAAAGCCGTCTTCTCTGAAACCGGAACCACGCTTGAATATCTCGTTGGCACCATGATTGAGCTGCCACGCGCGGCTTTGCGTGCAGGTCAAATCGCTGAGACGGCAGAATTTTTCTCGTTCGGGACGAATGACCTGACACAGACAACCCTCGGGATCTCTCGGGACGATGCAGGACGCTTCCTACCGGCCTATGAGGAGCAGGGGATCTATGAGAAAGATCCATTTGTGACGATTGATCAGGATGGGGTTGGCGAACTCGTGCGAACTGCGGCAGAGCGTGGAAAAGCCACGCGTGGGAACATCAAGCTCGGCATTTGTGGTGAGCATGGCGGGGATCCGGCTTCCGTGATTTTCTGTCATGGCCTCGGATTGGACTATGTCTCGTGCTCGCCGTACCGGGTTCCAATCGCTCGCTTGGCCGCGGCGCATGCCGTTTTGAAACAAGACTAGAATCAAATTCTCGGCGAAATTATTCCGGGTTCGCAATTAATCGTGATGAAAAAGAGTGTTGCGATTCCGCAACAGTCTTTTTTCTGGGCGAAAATTAACCATGCTGCGCCGCGTCAATGAATCTCTAATAGATTCGGACATTTAGAGATGATTAACGTTTGAAAACGCCCATTCACGGGGAATTCAGGCGCATTCGATTATCAAAAATGTTCTATTATCACGGGTGTCTAGAATTGATTTTCTACGCTGGCAGGAAATATGCACACCTCAAATCGGAATCCAACACGGCTTAGAAGGCCGTTAGAATACGGAAAAGGTGCAAAACTTGCAGGGTGAGAACACTCGCAAGTGTGGTGGGAAGTAAAAGACGATAATGACGGATCATTCCAGAAACCCGATGACGGGCACGACCGTGTCCGCGCGCATCAGCCGCTGGCTGAGAGCGCACTTGTCGCGCGATGAGCGTGAGAAGGCGCTCAAGGGCGGTCTCGGTGCAGCTGGATTCCTGGCGCTTGTTGCTTCGATGCCGATGATTTCTGGCTTCAACACCAACCAACAAAACGAAGAGCAATTCCGCGATCGCAGCGTTCAGCTTGCAGAGATCCGCGAAGATGAAGTCGAGATCAGCGCTGCACTGACCGACAAATCTGCTCTGATGAGCCATGACTGGCTGCGCTTCGTTGAATATTCGCTGGAGCGCGACCCAAGTTCAGCGCTGAGCCAATATGCGGCCTTCGACCGTGATCAGGCCGCGATTGGTAGCCTTGTAACGCTGGAAGTTCCGAAGCGAACCGAAGCCGAAGAGATGCTGCGCCAGAAACAATGTCTCGCGACCGCGATTTATTATGAAGCACGCAGCGAAACCACAGCAGGCCAGCTCGGCGTTGCTGAAGTGATCGTCAACCGCGTCAATGATCACCGCTATCCAAATTCGATTTGCGACGTGGTCTATCAGGGCGCGACCCGGACAACCGGTTGCCAGTTCACCTTCACTTGTGATGGCGCGATGAACAAAGCGCCGCGCGGAGCGAAGTGGGACAAAGCTCAAACCATCGCGGCGCATGTCATGATGGACCTGAACGAGCGCAAGACAGGCGGCGCGACGCACTATCACGCGACCTACGTGAACCCAGTGTGGAATTCTGGCCTGATCAAGACGAGCAAGATTGGCTTGCACATCTTCTATCGGTTCCCGCGAGGCAGCGAATGGTCTGTTGCATCAGCCCGTCAGAGTGCCCGTTTGGCGCAGCGTCGTGCGGGTTTGAAAACGGTCACCCCTGCCGATGCAGCGGTCGAGACCAAGCCTGAGACAATCACGACAGCAGAAGAAACCGCCTCAACCGTCGCAAGTCTCAATGCAAGCATGCTGACAACCGTCCAATCGGCCGCTGGCGGTTGATCGAGCGACCTTAGTCGCGCGGCGGTAAGCCACCCAAAATTTGCTTTTTCAAACGCCCAGGCATGAAGCGCGCGGCAAAGCGAGCCTGTTTGGCGCGTTTCCCGGCCATATAGTGCACGTCCTTGCCATGCGCGGCTTCCCAAGCGGTCTCTGCAGCGAGTGATACTGGATAGACGTCCTGCCCATTCTCGCGGATCTCATCGGCCATTTTGACGTTCGCACCTTCGGTCAGGCCCATATCGAGGATTGGGGTGTCGATGAACCAAGGCATCAGGCTGGTGCAACGAATGCCGAGACCCGACAATTCAACATCAAGCGCCTCGGTGAGGCCTCTCACGGCAAACTTTGTGGCGGAATAAACTGCCAGTCGCGGCGAGCCGACCACACCAGCGGTCGAAGCCGTATTCACGATCCGCGCCTCATCCGTGTCTTTGAGCAGTGGAATGGAGGCATAGATACCGTTGATCACGCCTTTGACATTCACGTCGACGACGAGGTCGGCCTCCTCTGGTGGAACATCTTCAAACCAACCATGGCGGCCGATCCCAGCATTGTTGAAGAGGACATTCATTTTTCCGCCTGTCGCTTCACTGAAGCCAGCCATCGCAGCGGCCCAGTCTTCGCGCTTGGTGACGTTCAGCGTCGCGACATGGCAATTGTCTGCGCCAATCTCGTCAGCGACGCCTTTCAGGCCGGCCTCGTCGATATCATAGAGCCCGCAAAACCATCCGCGCGACTTGAACAATCTGGCTGTTTCTGCGCCGATGCCCGAAGCCGCGCCCGTGATAAAAATAGACTTGCGCCCATTCGCCTTGGCCATGTGTTCCTCCCAGATTGTCGCTGTTTCGCGATAGGTCAGAGGATATCGAGGCCGAGGTCAAGATTTGACGCAGAGTGAGTGAGCGCGCCGGAGGAGATGTAATCTACGCCGGTTTCGGCTTTCGCGGCGACGGTTTCGAGCGTGATTCCGCCGCTGGCTTCAGCCAGACATTTGCCGTCAATCATCGCCACCGCTTGGCGCAAGAGATCTGCTTCCATATTGTCGAGCAGGACCGCGTGAGGCTTATGCGGCAGGGCTTCGGCGAGTTGATCGAGCGAATCGACTTCAATCTCGATCATGCGCAGATGACCAGCATAGGCATGGGCGCGTTTTAGCGCGTCCTCTATGGAACCGCACGCCGCAATATGATTGTCTTTGATCAGGATCGCATCGTCCAGACCGTAGCGATGCGACGTGCCACCGCCGCAGCGAACAGCGCGTTTTTCAACGGCGCGGTGGCCAGGCGTCGTTTTCCGCGTGCAGACAATTTTTGCTTTGGTGTGCGCGATCCGATCAGCGAATTGAGCGGTGAGCGTCGCGATCCCGGATAAGCGACCCAGGAAGTTCAGCATTGTGCGTTCAGCAATCAGGATCGATCGCGCGCTGCCTTTCATGACCGCAACCACATCCCCAGGGGCGAGCGTATCGCCGTCTTGTTTATGCAGCTCGAGCGCAGTGGCGCTATCGACCAGCTTAAGCGCATAGGCCGCAGCATCCAAACCCGCGAGACGTCCGGGCATTCTGGCGTGAATATGAGCTGTGAGCTGCGTCCCAGGCGCGATTGTCGCGTCTGTGGTCAGGTCACCGGCGCGTCCGAGGTCTTCGGCGAGCGCCAGGCGAACAATCGGCTCGAGCACGATGTCTGGAAGCGGGGGCGGGGCAATGAAACTCATTCAGTGGTCTCCAGCGCGTTGGCTTGAATCTCTGGGGTGGGCAGATCGGGGCGGGCCGCAAAGGTGCGTGACGCCACTTCGGCTTGATCTGGATGGTCGGCGCGAAAATGTCCGCCGCGACTCTCGGTTCGGGCCAAGGCGGCCTCGGCGATCAGTCGCGAGGCGCAGAGCGCGCGTGCGTCTGGGAATTGGGTCTCGAACGCGGTGATATCGTCCAGCAGCGAGACGAGCCCCTCTTGATCGCGCACCACACCGCATTTGGCGGCCATGTCGCGGCGCAGAGACTGGAGGGCTTCCTCGCTTAGCTCTGTCGGCACGTGGCTCACACTTTGTCCGGGTAGGATAAGGTCAGCGCTGCGCAAGCGATCGGCGATGCGGGCTGCCATCACCACGGCTTCGAGGAGTGAGTTGGATGCAAGCCGGTTTGCGCCATGTGCGCCCGTGCTTGCGCATTCACCGCACACACTGAGACCATTGAGGGTCGATCGCCCCCAAGTGTCGGATAGGATGCCGCCCATATGATAGTGCATGGCAGGGGCGACTGGGATCACGCTTTGACGCGGATCAATACCAGCGGCCATGCAAGCTGCAAACACGGTCGGGAAATGATCTTTAATTGCGTCGCCAATGGAGCTGCGCGTATCGAGATAGGTTTTGCGGCCGGCTGAGATTTCAGAATGGATGGCGCGCGCAACCTCATCGCGCGGCGCGAGCTCTGCGTCAGAATGATAGCGCGCCATGAAGGAGGTGCCATCCTCTGCCACAAGGATCGCCCCTTCGCCGCGCAGTGCCTCAGTTGCGAGCGGGGAGGGGTCTAAGCCTACATCCATCGCGGTCGGATGAAACTGCACGAATTCGGGGTCGGCAATCACGGCGCCGGCTGAGTAAGCCATCGCCAAGGCGTCGCCGCGCGCTTGTGGTGGATTGGTCGTGACCCGGAACAGGCCGCCCGATCCGCCGGTGCACAGTACGGTTTCAGGGCTGGTAAAAGTCGAAACGCGGCCGCGGCGATCTTTCAAGACGGCGCCAGCGATTTGGCCATTGTTATCTTGCAGCAGGCCGACCGCTTTGGCGTGTTCGATCAAGTTAATGTGGCTGGCAGCTTTTACGGCTGCCGTGAGGGCGCCCATAATCGCTTTACCCGCCAGGTCGCCGGCGACCCGTGCAACGCGCGGATGCGAGTGCGCGGCTTCGAGGCTGAGCGCGAGCCGGCCATCTGGTGTGCGATCAAATGGGACACCGAGCTCAATCAGGTCGCGCACCCGTTTTGGGCCGTCTTCGGCAATCAGTTTCGCGATTGCAGGATCGACGAGCCCCGCGCCAGCGGCGACTGTATCCGAGGCATGTTGTTCCGGGCTGTCTTTGGGATGTAGCGCGGCGGCTAGGCCGCCTTGAGCCCAAGCCGAAGATGCCGCTTGTCCGAGCGGAGCCGGTGAAATCACTGTACAAGGGCGCGGTGCAAGACGCAGTGCGAGAAATAGACCCGCGAGCCCTGCGCCAACGATCAAAATGCGCGCATCACCTGCAGGAGCAGTGGCGGTGTATCGTTCGGGCTGCGGCCCGGTGGATCGATTCAAGAAATGCCCCTTTCGGCGCGGATCCATTCGGCAGGTTTTGCCATACCAGAACTGACGAGCGCGCCATGCATCCGCAAAGCTGATTCAATTGTCAGCGTGAAATTGTCGGGATGATAGAACACAGATTCATTGCCGTTTATGAATTCAACAATTGTGCAGCGGACCGAAAGTTGGTTGCCAAGCTGAGAGGCGGTGCAGTCTTGTCGGACAAGAAAGTCTTCTTCCAGGTTTGTGCAGCTTTGCCGTGCGGTGACCTCGCCAGAGAACCGGTCTTCGCCGGTGCGTTCTAGATAGGCTTGGCCGTCGAATTCACACTCGGCCTGAATGTTTGCTGAGAAGGTCCAGTGCCCTGCAATATTATACTCAGCGGCTGCTGGCAGCACGCCGAGAATTGCGAGGAGAGCCAGAACCAGTATGCGCATTAGGAAATGCCATCTTCAGACCGGCGAAACTCAACCGGCGCCGTCGCAGCAGAGACAAGAGCGCCCCACATCCGCGATTGATCCTGGATTGTGAGACTGAAATTGTCTGGCACGTAGATCAGGCCTTCGACCTTTTGCTCGAGCATTTCAGTGATTTCCGAGCGGATCGAAACCTGATTGCCAAATCGGCGCGCCTGACATTGTTGTAGAACAACCGAGCGGCCCCACATGGAGCATACTTCGACGGCCGTGAGTTCGCACTCATAAAGTCCTTCGGTTGGATGCGAGCTCAAACGCATCGTTCCGGTCATGATGCATTGGCCTTGCCGATAGGGTTTGGTCTGGAAGCTCCAAGACCCGAGCACATCACTCGGGTCTTTTGTGTCTGCGTTCGCAGGGAGGAAGCAAAGCGCCATTAGACCTGCCAATAGCGTTGTCACCCACTTCGCCATAACTCTCTCTCCTGTCTCGCTCCACCTCTCACCTTAGCCACGCATGTGGCGGCGACAAGACGTTACGATGGTGAAATTACCTCAATCTCCATCGGCGCGAGGCCGGTTTCAAATGCCAGCGGGTTTTCCATTTTCGGCAAGGCCAGCATCGCATCGATTGCCGCTTTGGCTTTAACGCGGACGCTTTCCTCAATGGTCACTTCGTGCTGCATTTCGGTCAAGCACTCGAGAATGTTCTCCAGCGTGATCCGTTTCATATGCGGACAAAGATTACACGGACGGACAAAATCGACGCCTGGGTTTTCAGCAGCAACATTGTCTGACATCGAACACTCGGTCAGCAAAACCACTTTTGCCGGGCTTTCGTCTTTGACGTAATTTGCCAAGGCGGCTGTCGAACCAGCAAAATCAGCGCTTTCAAGAACATCTGGCGGACATTCCGGGTGGGCCAGAATGACCACGCCTGGATGCGCCTCGCGCAGCGCTTCGACATCATCGGCGCTAAACAGCTCGTGCACTTCACAAGCGCCCGGCCAAGTCATGATGCGGATATCTGTCTGAGCAGCGACATTCTTCGCCAGATACTGATCTGGAACCAGGATCACGGTGTCGGAATTCCACTCTTTCGCGATGGCTTCCACGACCTGCGCCGCATTCGAGCTTGTGCAGGTGATATGACATTCGGCTTTTACGTCAGCGGTTGTGTTCACATATGTGACCACTGGGTAGTTTGGGTAGCGCTCTTTGATCAGGCGGACATCCTGTCCAGTGATCGAGCTTGCCAGCGAACAGCCAGCTTCCAGGCTGGAAATCAGCACGGTTTTGCTGGGCGCAAGGATCTTCGACGTTTCCGCCATGAAGTGAACACCGGCCTGAACGATAATGTCGGCATCTACGTTCGCGGCCTCACGGGCCAGCTGCAAACTGTCGCCTCGGAAATCGCCGACCAGACGGAAAATGTCTGGCGTCATATAATTGTGCGCGAGGATGACCGCATTCTTTTCAGCTTTAAGGTCATTGATGGCGGCCACGAGCGGCGCAACCGCTGGCCATTCCATCGGGGTGATGAAGTCGCTGACCAAAGGATACAAATGGTCGGTCTTCGCTTTCACGGATTCATCATAGGCGAGCCCGGTTTCTTCTGCGACCGCTGTCCCGCGCAATGGGGTCGGGGTCGGACATCCGGGTCCTGCATCTATCAGTCTTGCCATCTCAGCCTCCTGTTATGCTCAACTTGAGCATTATATGGGCGCGAGGATGCTCATCTTCAAGACTTTGCGCTCGCAAAATACGGAAAAGCCTCACGCCTCACCCTTATGCTTGGGGTGAGCAAAAGGCGTTTATTACAAAAATTTCCACAGAGCAAGGGGCTGACCCTGTTGTGCGTACTGGGGGGACGGCTGACGTCGGTATCCGCGTTAAGATCTTGTTAACGATAAATTTCTTGCGTGAGAACAAAAGTAGAATATATAGATGCGAACACAAGGAGAACAAGCGATGCGTGAAGTGAAGTTTAGAGGTCAATCCGGTAAAGCATATTCATTTGTAAGAATGGCGCCGAATGCGCCTTGGGCCCGTGAAGCGGGGGTCGCTCTGTTCGCGGCGCAGGGGCCCTTTGGATGGCGCGTTGTTCGGTTGACCACACTTCGCGGTCGCTTGCATGACGTCCAACCAATCTGGGCCTGGGCCGATGCAGAACGCTATGGCGCCCGCACGGTGTTCGTGATGCGTGAGGTTGAGCCAGAAGATCGTGCTGCGGCGCTCGCAGATCTCGAAGCCGGTCTCAATCCAGTACTCGAACATACCCAATCTGATCTCGCGATTGCTGCCTAATTGGCGAGACGATCGCCATACCAGGCTTCAATATCACGCTCGATCAACCCAAGCGGACGAGGGCCATTTTGAATCAGCGTTCGCTGAAACTCTAGCTCAGAGTAATCATCCCCGAGCACCGCTGCGGCGCGTTCTGACAAAGCCGAAATACGCTGAGCAGCAACCATTTTTGCGCTATGATATCCGGGGCGGGCCGCGATACGTAATGCCAGAGTTTCTGCCAAATCCGGCGAGAGTCCTGCGTCCTGTGTCAAATAGTTGATCGTGTCTTGCAGCGACCATCGTTCCAGGTGAATGCCCGTGTCGGCAACCGCGAGGCTCGCTTGAACCAGACTGACTGACATATGCGCGACCCGTTCAAGTGCGGTGAACTCGACTATGTCTGCCTCTGATTGGCTCATCCAGATATAGGCGCGCCACGCATCGGCAATGGTCGAATACTCAATCAGTGTTCTGAGTGGTTGGCGATCGGTTTCAGCCTCCGCCTTCCAAGTGGCGTAAGGCTCCGTTTCCCAAAATACACTGAGCGCTTCAGCGGCGAGGCTGCCCGCGAGAAAGTCTGTTTGCTGTTCAAGAATAGCCGGCATTGGCCGCGGTGCGAGCTCATCTAATAGAGAGGGCGCCGTCGCGTCTGTTGCAGCGGGGGCGGGCGCGGATGGATCAGGTTCAGTATGAATGGCCTCAAACCAGATCTGCTTTTCTCTAAGCGATGCCGGGCTTTCAACCTCTACCTCATCTTCGAGCGTCGGTGCGGCGAGCAGGGCGATCAATTGATCCCGCAGGGCCGAAGCATGTTCCTGCTGACGCTCATGCAGGCGCTCGATGGCAATCGTGTCGCCAGTCGAGGCCTTCAAGATCCCGACAAATAGATCTTCACCTTGCGGCTGCGCCCATATGCCAAGGTGCTCGGCATTGTCATCGGCGGAGTCAGCAAGCGTTTCGGCTAGTTGCAGATAGGCAGGGCGCAAGTTCATCTCGATTTCTTGGCGCACCAATGAGACCAGCTTCTCGCGATCCGCGGGTTCAAGGTCCGGCACGTCTTGCGACAGAGCGTTGAAGGTTGCCGAGATTTCTTCCAACCCGCCGCTTTCGGGTTCGGCGATACGGGTCAGCAGCGTCTCGGTCTTTTCCAAGAGCGGGCCAGGGATACGAATGCCGGCAATTTGATCAGCGATGACGCGGCGCCGAACGTCCTGCAGCGCCTTACTCAAGCTTTGCAAACGGGCGATGAATGCGGTGGCCTGATCGGCTGTGTTGATCGACTGCCGAAACGCCAAAAGGTTTGGGCCTTCAATCCAGATCCCGGAATACGGATCGATAGCGTAAGGCCGCAGCGATTGATAATTGTATCGGCCATAGCCCAACTGCTCGAGCGAAATCAGGTCCAGGAGCGCCCGTTCGGCAACGCTGAGATCTTCAATCAAATGGTGGCCTGCAGGAAGGCGCGGGCGTTGGCGTAGGCGCTGCAGCAACTCAATGTGCACCAAGCGCCGTCGTTCGAACCCCGCTTGGGAGTGATTGTCGAGCGCAAAGCTCGTCGCAGGCCCTAAGCGGCGCTCCATATCGAGCCGGCTCGCGGTTTCAGGCGAAAGCGCAAGCTCGGTTTGGAGGACATCAGACGCAATGGCCTGGGATTGCGCGATGGCCCGCCGCGCGGATCTGGAATCGCTATTGTCTTGGCTGCAAGCTGACAGAGGCAAAAAGAGCGCGAGTGTTGCCGCAGACAAAAGCAATCTGAGCGAGAGATTGGGCCGGATTTGCCATCTCATCGGCCGCCCGAAAGTATGAAACATTCGCAACAGCTGCATTCCTAACGCGACTCCCTGTTGTCGGGCTTATCCATATCCGTTACACCCCGCCAGTCTTATTTAGCGGAGAACCCCGTGGAAAATACACCGAACCCTCAAGATCCAGGTTTGACTGGAAACGTCTTGTTCTACAAGAACCCACAACCATTGAACCCCGAACAACACGCTGGACTCGGGGTGAAAACCATCGATGAGCCGTTCGCGTTTTTGCGCTCAGCGCATGCTGTGCCGGTCACTGTCACAGAGTTTGGAATGGCGGCAGCTGCCTATCCAATCATCTTTGTTGGCCAAGACCGTACACCTGTTGCGGTAATGGGCGTTGCCGAAGGACAGAATCTGTTCGTGACAGATAACGGCATGACCGAGCCTGATTTCTACATCCCGGCCTTCGTTCGTCGCTACCCATTCGTGTTCGCCAATGATGATCAAGCCGATCGCTTGCTCCTCTGCATCGACCGCGATGCGCCAATGGTAACCAATCAGCCAGAAGTTCCATTGTTTGAGAATGGCGAGCCAAGCGCGTTCACCCAGAATGCGATTGAGTTTTGTAAAGAGTTTGAGCGCCAGCGTCGCTCAACCGCAGAATTTACGAAAATCATCTCGGACATGGGTTTGTTCGAGCAAAAGTCAGTGTCGTTCCAGCCACGTGACCAGCAAGGCAACCCACAAGGCGAGGCCCAAAAAATCGCAGACTATTTCGCGATCGACGAAAACAAGCTGAACGAGCTCACTGATGAGCAATTCAATCAGCTTCGCAGCAGTGGTGCTTTGGGCGCGGTTTATGCGCACATGATTTCGCTCTTGAACTGGCAGCGCATTATTTCCCGCGCAATCCAGAAGCAGACAGGCCAAGCCGCGCCAGCTCCGGCACCAGGTGCGGCGGCTCCAGGAGCGCCAACAACACCCGGCACGTTTTAATTGAACGCTTGCTAACTTATTTAGATGGGGCGGTTCGCAAGAGCCGCCCTTTTTGTTTGTGCGTCTCGCGGACGTTGGAATTCTCCAAATCACATCCTCGCGAGGTGGCTTCCCTGCACGGTTTACTCCTATAACAAGCGCCGTGAATAGAATTCGGGTTCTCTGTATGACGTTTCTTCGTGGTTTCGTAGTTTTTATCTTGAGCGCCGTGCTGGGCGCGAGTGTTGTTGCAGCGCAGCCCGTCGATGGCGGCCATGCGCGCGTCGAGTTGATCTCTGAGCGCTCGCTTGCGGTGCCAGGTGAAACCGTTTGGTTCGGCCTCTCCTTCGAGATCGATCCCAAATGGCACATCTACTGGACCAATCCCGGCGATGCTGGAATTCCACCGGAAATAAGCTGGCGCGAAACGGGCGGTGTGCCAGCCGAGAGCATTGGTGGTTTCGAGTGGCCGCTGCCGGAGTTGCTCCCGGTCGTGCCCGGGCAAATTATGGATTATGGGTATTCCGACCAGGTCGTCTTGCCATTTTCTGTGACGCTGCCGGAAGACGTTGAAGGCCCGCTCGTTTTTGACGGGGTCGCTGACTATCTGATTTGCGAAGACGTGTGCATTCCGGAAAGCGTCGATATTCGTTTGATGCTTTCAATTGGCGCCGGACAGATCCCGGACACGAGAGCCTCCGAGCTGATCCAATCCGCCTTGGCGCAAGTCCCGCCTGCCTTCCCTGGTGAGGTCGCATTGAGCCAGGATCGCGAAGGGTGGATCATGTCCCTATCCGCGCCGGAGATTGCCGGACAGCAAGGGGCTGCGCGGTTCTTCCCCTATGATCATGAGATCACCCACGCGGCGGAGCAGGCTGTGAGCTTTGGGGCGTCTGGTTTCAGTCTGTCTCTTACACCTGCGAGCGCAGATGCTGTCCCGCCAGAGACGCTTGCTGGTGTCGTCACGCTGGGTGATGCGGCGTACGAAGTCACGGCGACCTCTGGTGCGGTTTTGCCGGGCACGGGCGCCGGAAACGATCGCAGCCTCGGCGCGGCGAATGGCGCAAGTTTACCGCTCCTGATGGCGTTTGCGCTGATCGGCGGGCTGATTCTCAACTTGATGCCGTGCGTTCTGCCCGTGCTGTCCATCAAAGCCATGGGCCTGGTTTCATCCACCGCCAATGGTCACGCCGCCGAAGCTCGGTCTCACGGGGTTTGGTACACAGCCGGCGTCCTCGCCAGTTTCGGTGTATTGGCGGCGGCGATCTTGAGTGTGAGAGCGGCGACCGGAATCGCGATTTGGGGCTTCTGGCTACAGAATCCGATCCTTGTCACGGCGCTGATTTTGATTGTCTTCATGATAGGTCTTTGGTTGCTTGGATTGTTTGAGCTTGGCACCTCGGTGCAAAGCGTTGGATCTGGACTTGCTGCGAAGCAGGGCAATGCCGGTGCGTTCTTCACAGGTGTGCTGGCCGCGGTGGTTGGGGCGCCATGTACGGGACCATTCCTGGGCGCGGCGCTTGGCGCTGTCATGACCCAGCCAGCGATGAATGTTGTTCTGGTGCTTCTGACAATGGGATTAGGCATGGCCTTGCCATTCCTGCTCCTATCCTTCTCGCCTGGTTTGCAGCGTTTCATGCCAAAGCCTGGTGCTTGGATGGAAACCCTGAAACAGGTTTTCGCGTTCCCAATGTTCCTGACCGCTGCCTGGTTGCTCTTTGTGCTCGGCGCGCTGGCAGGATATCGCATGGCCGCGATGGTAGTGGCAGGCGCCGCGCTGATCGCATTCGGAATATGGGCGTTTAAATCTGCCGGACAGGGCGCGAAATCAATTCTGCTCTCAGTTCTTGGATTGGCGATTATTATCCCTGTGTTTGGGCTTATCTCAGCGACGAGTTCGGTTGAAGTCTTGATCGGTCTGGCCTGGCTGGCGGCAATGATTGTCGCCTTCGTCGTGATTGCGCGACTTGGCGATGGCGCAGCCTCCAAGCTCGCGCAGGCTGTGGCAGGATTGGCGATTGTCGCCGGATTGATTTGGCCACTCGCGCAAGCACGAACGGCGATTGGATCGGATGCGCCAACCGAAGCCTATGCGGCAAAGTATGAGACCGAGGCTTGGTCGCCTGAACGCGTCGCAGAGCTGACGTCTGAAGGGCGCGCCGTGTTTGTTGATTTCACTGCTGAATGGTGTGTGACCTGCCAAGCCAACAAGTTGCAGACTTTGCAAACGCAGCCAGTTTCAGAAGCCTTTGCCGCAGCAGACGTCGCATTCCTGGTCGCTGACTTC
>JALUWJ010000060.1 GCA_027019605.1 Henriciella sp.
ATTTGTTCCACGCCATGAGCGCATCAATACCGCCCTCATAACGCCCCGAAACAGAGAGGCTGTTTACATTCTTAAGCGCTGGCGGGCACCCATCGCCTCCGCCACTCGCCGCCTGTGAGCCAGGCTCACCACCGCCGCCGCAGGCCGCCAATGCAAAGGCACTCAATCCAAACAGTATCTGCTTTTTCATCTGATCTCTCTTGTTTTCCTGGGGTCGCGGAAGCGTTTAGAAGCAGGCTGACATCAGGCCCATTGTCGCCTGCATCAGTCGTGGGTTCTGCGCCAGCGCCATACCCGCTTGCTCTTCAGTCATGCCCATCTCGCCCGCAATCTCGGCAAACTCCGTGTCCGTCAGAGAAGCCCCTTCAAGGCGGACGAGGATGCTCATCTCCTGGGCGTTCAATTGCGAGTCGAGGTGACTTGCGGCGCAAGAACAAAACGCCCCATTGTCAGGATCATTGTGCAGGCAGATGCGCTCATATTGCTCTTTCGGGGTACCGCCAGCGTTCAGAACCGCATCGACGCCGGCTTTTGTCGACTTCGCCTCGCACGCCTGTACCAGTTCTGTCATTTGCGGTGCCATACGCGCCATAACCGAACTGTCAGCTTTTTGCATGAGTTGAACGGTCTTCTCGCCGTTTAATCCCTGGCCGATCGCGATCGCCATAAGGGCCCCGGCGCTCTCACCCGCTTGCGGTGCGATCTTGGCGTTAAAGTCCTCGACAAAGCAGCTGCAGAACGGCGCATCATAGCCAGAGCCCTTGCAGGCCGCATCCATCTCAGCATCGCTGACCTGCACGTCGCCGCCAGCTTGCATACGTTGCGCCTGTTGGAATTCCGGGCTGTTTTCGATCTCTGCTAACAGCTCTTCACGGCTGGGAGCGCCCGCCATTTCGGCGCGTACAGCTTCCATCTCCGCCATGGCTGCCGCCATTTGATCAACCGGCTCCGGTGGCGGGCGGGTGACATCGATGCTTTCTAGCCCGACAGGTTTGCCCAGACGCGCCTGTGCTGAGCGCGCATAGTTCAAACGCAATTCACCCGTCGAGTAATCCTCAGCAGCCAGGCGCGCCATGCAGTACATTGTTGGATCGGGAAGCGTTTTCCCCATTTCCGCGTGAATGTTTGAGGCGCTTGCAATCAGTGCCTCGACTTGCTCCACCGAACGCCCCATTTCTGCGGCGATCTGTTCCGCCGGATGCCCGAATCGTGTCCGTCGCAAGTGCGCATCGAAACTCGGCTCGTCGAACATTTTCATGTATTCGCCGGCAACGCATTTCGGGTATTTTTCCCATCCCAAACTGATCTGCGCCTGTTCAACATACTCCGCGAAAGCCGTTCCGGCTGGAATATCTGGAACGCTTGGCCGAGGCGCTTCTGCAATGACGCAACCACGGGCGCTCTCATACTGGAATGGATCAGCATCTGAGACCGGCTCAAAACTATTGGCCTCTGACATCATGAAACCTTGCTCTCCGCCCAGGCTTTCAACCGTCTGGTTCAAGGCTTCGTCCTGCGTATGGGTCAGGCCGATATTTTTGCGATAGGTTTGATAGAGATAAGTCGCATATTCAGGCGTTGGGCTGAGATGGGCCCATGTCGCGTGCATTTTGCCGACGCAAACACAATCGATGTTGGGGGCACCCAATGTCTCGCATGCCGCGCGATACTGGTCCGACTGGCGCGTAAATTCTGCACTCTGAGCATGAGCGCTGCCGAATGCAAAAGCCGCGACCAGCGCTGTAGCCCAAACCAATAAAAGCCGTCCCACGTGCGTCCCTCCTCGACTGCGAAAAAGGAATCTAATGCATGGCATCCCTGGCGCCCGCATACGTCATTTTATGTATTTTGTGAGATTGCTTATCGACGAACGGCTTCAATAAACGCCTGCGGGCTGACAAAGATCTGAAGCTGACCAAGATCGGGTTGGGCGATCAGGTGCGCGGTCTCTGAAGTCGCACAGAGTTCTTGGATAGGTGCGATTTGAAACATCGTATTCTCCGCCCCATGAACGAAGACGAGATTATGGGTCTGGGACACGTCGCTGAGAAGTGATGACCAGTCTGCCGCCCACCGGCACACATCACTCACCAGGCGCGGCACATCATCAAAGGAGTAGCTGATCATCCGCCGGGTGAGCTGGTAATACTCTCCCTTGTTCCGGGTCAGGGTCGAATCAACCGGGCTGTCAGCAAAGATATAATCAACCACACGGGCTTCTCCCGCCGACGATCGCCGAAAATTGGCCGCGATTATCTTGTGCGGCGCCAAGAGCAGGTCCGGCATATATCGCGCCGTCATCATCGTCCGTTTTATGGTTTTCGGCAGCTTGCGCAGATCTTTGAATGAGCCGAATGGTACACCCGTATCGACCAGGATCAGTTTTTCAACATGCGCAGGATACTGGCGCGCAAACTCTAGTCCGTAGAGCCCTCCGGAGGCCGTCCCGGCGACGATCACCTGGTCTAGCCCGAGATGATCCAGCATGGCTTTATAATCAGCCGCGAGAAGCTCTGGCCCCACCGTCCTGTCCCGGGACGAACAATCTGCGCTCCCCGGTTTGTAGGGGGAGAGAATACGCAATCCAGCATCACGGCAAGCATCGCGGAAACGATCATTCATCTCGGGCGGATAAGAGGTGTTGAGCAACAGAACCGGCTGACCATCCGGGCGCCCGAACTCAGTATAAGCAAGCGTACCAGACGGCAGGCGGATGGTGCGCATTGGCAAAGATACATCTTGGTCGAGCGAGAGCGCCGAATGTGTTTCATCCAGTCCCACCAATTGCAACAGGCTGGCAATCAAGATCACCAATTGCGTCTGACCCGCGACATTCATTTTGCTGTAAATGCTCGCCAATTGTGTCCGCACGGTGCGAATGGAGCGCTTGCGGCGCTCAGCGATCAAAGCCAAATCCGCCACTTCGAAAATCAGTTGAATGATTTCAATCTCACTTGGAGTCAGGTCGTAGACGCTGGTCAAAAGTGCTTCCAGCTGGGGCTTCCAAACCGGCTTCGCGAGCCGCAGCGCAAGGTATTTGCTGCGACGTTCGAGTTGCTCGTCGAGCAATTCAACTGTCGACGCAATGACGATGTCTGTTGCCTCTGCGGTACCGGAAACCTGGAACAAAACCGGCGTGTCCAAATCGCCGCTCAGCAGGGATGACACTAAGCTCCACTGTTTTGTCGCTTTGAGGTCCTCGATCAATCCTTCTGATTCTGGGTGTGCGAAGGCTTGATCGAACAAAGAATTGGTCGCGGCGAGACGCTGCTGCGCGCTGAGAACTGCTGTTGGAACAGGTTGACGAGAGGCATAGCGGCTCGGCGTTTCTAAATCTGTATGCGCTTTTTCGAAGATCTCATTCGCGCGCATGAAATGATCTTTGAAGAAGTGCTGCCAAGTCTCCCCTGACGCCTGTGGGACAAACTCTTGATCAAGAAATTGATCGAAGGCTTCGAACAAAGCCTCATACTCGGTATAATCAGACAAACTGGAATAAAGTCCGGCAAGCACCTTATTCGCTGTAACTGACGCTTCAATTTTCATATTTTATAATCAACCAGTCTAATCAGCGGCGCGCGCACCAGCGCCACTTTTTTGAACCAACATTCCGTATTCGTCTAGTTGAGAAACTACCTCGCCAGCACCCGTCTTATGAATCCAGTGAGTGTGCGCTGAGTTGCCCCGTCAATGCGAGCAAATTCAAGCGCTCCCGGAGCAGCGCGTACTTTACGCGAATAAGTTCGAGTCTGGCTTCTTCATAGTCCAATCGATCCTCGACCAGATCCGGAAGGGTTTTCAGACCCGCATCAAACTCGATTTCAGCTGCTTCGAACTGCTCCAGCTTCCGGTCTTCGACACTCGCGCGGCGAACGCTTTGCGCATAGAGTGAGAGCGCTCGCCGCCGGGTAATCAGAATGTCTTCGCGCAATTGACGGCGCTGGCGAATGAGATCTGCACGCGCACGCGCGACCTCGGCATCTGCCGCTTGAGATCTGGCATTTAACGCTGACCCGGAAAGAAGTGGAACGGAAACATCAATCCCGATGCGGTCCCGGAACTCCCATGTGTTGAACTGATCCAGATACGCATAGGAGCCAATAGCCACCACATCCACGACCGGCAGTCGCTCGCGCTTCGCGCGTTCCTGGTCGGCTTTTAAACTGCCGAGGTTTTTGCGTGCTGCTTCGATGTTCGGATTGGTAATCAAAGCCAGATCGGTTTCCATATCGCTGAAGCCCTCAGCGGTTTGTGGCAAGACCGGCGATCGATCGAAGCAAAGGCTGACAGATTGGTTTACATCGGTCGCGACCTGCAACGTGCTTTGTTCGATTTGGAATGCAATCTCGAAACGCTCGGCTTCGGCTTCGGCAAGACGCGCAGCCACTTCCGCGACTTCTGACCGAGTTGCCCCGCCAATCTCCAGCGCCGTCTCCAGTGCCGACAATTGACGTCGAAAATATTCCTCGCGCTCGCTGGTCACGCCTTGGCGCTCATACGCTTCCAGCGCCGAGATGTAAGACAGCGCGACACGGCGCGCAGCCTCGGCTTCCACACTCAATTGAGTTTGCTCGGCTGCGCCTACCCGACTGTTTGCCGCCTCACGCGCATATCGGGCATCTCCGAAATCCCAAAGGCGCTGCGATGCGCGCAGCCCCACCTGGTTGTCGATCGCGTTGCCTGTCAAACCGCCATCACCTGTCTGGGTTCGGGCAAAGCTTGAAACTTGTGGGCGAGACAATGACCTCGCCAAGCGGAGATCTGCTTTCGCGCCCGCAATTTGGGCCTGCGCCACAGCTACATCAGGACTGGCCTGGGCAGCAGCCTCCATCGCGCCTGCGATCGGCAGACACACGCCTGGAGCCGGGTTCGATGCGGCAATCTCAATTGCGGACAGTTCGGTGTCTTCGTCGAGTAGGATGGTTGGCTCTTGTGCAACAGCCGGCAAAGCCGCCGCCGCCATTACCGCGAGGCTGAGTGAGAGGCGTCTCATGACCGCACCTCAGATTGACCGGTTGCGCAGACATTGGACGCACGCACCAAACCATGCCCGAACACGGGGTCAGGACCAGACGCGCCAAGATCAAACACATTGCGCTGAAGGAAGTTCCGAACGGTTTCAGTATCGCCCTCAAAAGAGCGCGCCTCATCTGCCGCAATCAAGGCCGTGACGAACGGCGCGGCAAAGGACGTTCCACTGACATAGCGACCGGAGTCCTGGCCGGTCTGGATCAAGACATCGACACCGGGGGCCGCGTATTCAACATGGCTGCCTTGGATCGCGCTGCCGAAGACGTTCTGGTCAGCATCTATAGCAGTCACGGCGATGACACCATCAAATGCCGCTGGATAACGCGGCGGTGCTTCTGGTCCTTCATTTCCGACCGCAGCGACGATGACCATGCCATCTGCCACCAACAGATCGACCACGTTTTCAAGCAACGGGTTGTAAGGCCCTGCGAGACTGACATTCACCACCCGAACGTCTTGCTTTCGGAGCCAATCAAAGGCGAGCAATAGCTCTTTGGTGCCGCTGCCAAACTGGCCGTTTTCGGACTGGCCTACGACGCCAGCAGAATAGATCATGACATCGCGCAGCCGCCCTGGCCCGCTGATCAAGCTCGCGACCGTCTCTGCATGTTCGCTTTCCACGGAATTACGCCGCGCAAAATCATGACTGACAATTCGCGACGTATTCAAACCCGGGATACGATCAGACAAATAGCCATCAATGATGCCAACCGCCGTCATTGCCGGACACCCCTGCTCCGGCCATTCCAGCAAGAGATTGGCATATTCTCTACCACTGACCCGAGGCACTTCGTCGATTTTGGTCTGCGCGCTGTAAATATTATCGAGCCCAACCAAAGCGGACGGGCTCATCATCTGCATGTCATTGACCGCAACCTCGTCGCTCACCCCTGCTGGGCGAGCAAAATCGAGCAAAATCAGGTCCAGGCTCTCAAGGAATTGGCGATCAATGAGTTGATAACCGCGCCGGCTGACATTGATGGTGAGCTCATTGGCTTCCTGCTCCGAGGCAAGCAAGATGAGCACATTGTCGTCTTCAAAAAGCGCGTCATCCGCGGCGTCCATAGCGGGAGCCACGCTAGGTGCGGGCGCCGCAGAAGTGGTAGCCGCGCATCCGGATAGACAGGCCGCAATGGCGCAAGATGCGAAGAGAGGAGATAAGCGTTTCAACATATCAATATCCTGAACAAGTCGCCCCTATGTCGTTCGAACTCTGCGATCGGTTCAGAAAAAATCAGAACCTTTTGCTGATCGAGGCAAAAACACGTTGCCGGTCACTGGCAAAATCATCGGCGCGATAATCCGCGAGCGTCAGTTTGAGTTTGAAATCTGAAAGCTTGGCCTGCAAGACGAAATCGACTTCCTGACCATAAGTGGCGCCGCCGCGATCGGCTTCAAACTGATGGATCCGGATCGTCGGCGTGATGTCTTTCAATGGTCCGATGGCGCCGCCATTATATTTCAAACTGACTGATGTATCCGCGATGCCATCAATCGGTGTGCTGAGGAACACATCCGCTTCGCCCTGGAATTTGTGCAAAGATGCCAGAGGCGTTTGGAAGGCCTGCGCGCCGCCCGCGCCGAGCACTTCATGGCGCACGCTCGCTTCCAGATTGGCGATGAAGGTCTTTACGTCGACAAGATAGTAATCCGCCGAATAGTTGAGTGGATTATCCGCATGGTCTGACTGCTGCGCATAAGACGCCTCAAAGTCGAACTTCAGATCCGAACGGTGGTAACGACCATCAAAGCGGATACCGCTGGTCTCAGATGATAGCGTGCGAATGCGATTGGTGTCCGGCCCAGTTTCGAGATCGAGGGCATAGTGGAACAGGCCAACGCGGCCGATCGGGGTTTGAAGATTGGCATTGGCGAACCAGGAGTCTGAATCAAATTCGCCAATCGGGGTTCGATTGCCAAGCGGCCGATTGACCTTGTCGATATAGCCCGCCTGGAACGTGTGCGTACTCTGCGTGCGCACGGACACGCGGATCGCATCGTAGCTACGTGTGTTTTGACGAAACGGCGCCATGCCCAGAAACCGCTGATCATCAATGCGCAGCGTTTGGCGACCGAGCGTGACGAAACTGTTTTGTCCCAAATCAAATTGGAGCTGCAGGCGATTAATGTCGACATGATCGGGATCAGGAATCAGCGGCTTGCTGAGATTGGGGCCAGGTAAGTCGCTAAAATCATCAATAAGGGTGCCAACGCCTTCGACTTCAATCAAGCCAGAGACCCAGTCTGCCGGGATCCATTCCAGCGCTGCACGCGCGCTCAATGTCAGCGCGTTGCTGTCATCAGGAAAACCACTCTGATCCACAAAATCATAGCGCAGACGCGCGTCGCCGCCGAAGGTGAACACTGGATCGGCAAAGCCGACTTGCGTGAACGGCACCATGGCCAGCGCGCACAGCGCCACTTTCGCCACATGGGCTTGCTTCGCTTTTTTCATATCAGACCGGCCCAATATCCCTCAATGGCCGCTTGTTTTCATTTCAAATCCCCATAAAAATCCGGAGGATGCAAGCCAATACAATAAAAAGTGAACCGTTCCGACCGTTCATACGACTAAACTCTGAAACGCGACCTAATAGGCTTTAACAGATGACCATCGATCTTTCCAAACTTTCAGATGATGCCCTGAGCGAACTGGCTCTGGACTATGCAAACGGCAGAGCTTCGGATGAGGTCAAAACCGCCATCGAGGCGCGCCTGCCCAATGATCCAAAATTGGCAGATGAAGTCGCTTATCTTCAAGGCTTGCACCGCGCCGTATCGCCGCTCAAACAAGACCATCCTGCCGATGAGCTCGGTTGGAAACGTTTGTCCAACGCGATCGCGGCAGAGCGCGCGCCGGTCGCTGCGAATGATAATGGCCCGATCTGGAAGTATGCGGCGGCGGCGCTCGCCGTGGTCGCTGCGCTGCAAACAGCCTTTTTGATTCAGCCTTCAACGGAAGCCCCTGAAGAGATTTACATCACGGCGTCTGCCGAGGATGCCAATACACCCGCTGTGAACGTGATCTTCCAAGCCTCAGCCACGACGGAGGCTCTCACCCTCGCCCTGAAAAATGTCGACGGCGAGATCATTGCTGGCCCAAGCGCGCTCGGTCTGTACACCGTTGCCTTTGAAACCGAGACCGCTCGTGATGAAGCCCTGGCCGTGCTCGAAGCCGATACTGATCTGGTTGAAAGCGTTACCCTGAAGTGATCATTCAGATCGTTGCAAGCAGCGCATGAGCGCAGCCTTTGCAGCCATGATCCGCGTTTTTACTGTACCTGTCGGACAGTTTTCAATCTCAGCGATCTGGGAATAAGAAAGGTCTTCATAAAAGGCCAAATGAATGGCGCTTTTTTGGATCGCGTTCAGGCCTTCAATACAGATCCGAACCCGTTCAGCGTCTTGAAACGCCTCGAGCGTTTTGTGCGGATCGGGCGCGTCATCAACAATCTCGGTGTCCACTTCTCCGAGCACCGTGCGCGCCCCTTTGCGGTTCCGATCAATCGCTTTGTTGCGGGCGATTGAAAATATCCACGACTTTACGGCCGAGCCGCCGCGAAAGCGATCTGCACCTCGCCAAACATCCAGCATTGCCTCATGCACGATATCCGCCGCTTCATGCGGGTCGGCGAGGTAGTTTTGGACGAAACTTTTCAAATGCGCCGCATAGCGATCATAGAGTTGCCTCAACGCCGCCTGATCGCCGGTCGCAACTTGAGCCAACAATTCTGAGTCCGTGTCAGACGACCCCACTATGATCTCCTCTATTGCCCCAAGGCACCGTACTTTGGTGATTTTTACAAGCTCTGAATCACGCTCAATCCGGGCGTCGAGAAAACACCTTATGCGTGGCCTCACTTTCTTGTGAAGACCTTGTGATCAGAAACTTTGAACCGATCGCGCTGCCAGACGACTTAGTCGCATGTTTAGCGCATTTAGTCCTTGCTTTGCTCTGAACATGTGCCGCCTCGCACATGTGTCTGGTTCGATGACTCTCGTTCCCTCTCTCGAGATCATCAGACACAATTTTTTGGCGGTAAACTTAGGTCTCGGTGGTCCTGGGAGCACCGTCGCGACACGCCCCGTCCGTCCGGCGGATGGGCCATCGAGATCTATCCTTTGCGCGCCTGACAGCCGCCCGCTCCTGGCTGTCAAAAACGGGCGCTGTTCCCGAAAATTACTCAATTGGAGACATGGAAATGTCAGGTAAGAAATCCCTTTTGAATGGTCGCAGCAGCGGCCTATTGGCTGGCGTTCTCGCCGCCATTGGTTTGAGCGGCAAAGCTGCAGCCCAAGCCTCCGAAACTGGTCTTGTAGACCTTTCTCAGGCTGATCAGGTCGCAAACTACACCGTCAATGAAGATGGTTCCGTCGAGCTGACGCTTACAAGCGGTGAAACAGTCACCATTCCTGCTGACCAGGTGGTCATGCAGAATGGACAAGTTCTGGTGGATGCTTCTGCTTTGCAAGTCGCCGTTGAAGCTGGCGGACTGAGCCCGCTTGTTTATGCAGGTGCTGGTCTCGCTGGTGTTGCAGCTGTGGCAGTGGCCGCAGACGGCGACGGCGATGACGGTCAGGACAATGTTCCAACTCCAAACGCAGACATTCTCACCGGCACACCGCAGGACGATGTCATCAACGCGCTAGCCGGTGACGACACTGTCGACGGCCTGGCCGGTAATGACACGCTGACGGGCGCGGAAGGGAATGACACCCTGATCGGCGGCGCCGGCAATGATACGCTGAACGGCAATGCCGGTGCAGACACGCTTCAAGGCGGCGCTGGCGACGATACGCTTCTTGGCGGCGGCGGCACCGATAATATTGATGGTGGTGCTGGCAATGACACCAACTCATTTGCTGATATCGCTCAGGATACAACCGCAGATATCGCAGCCGGAACAGCGTCTTACGGCATGGTCAATGAGACCTTCACCAATATCGAAAACCTCACCGGTGGTGCTGGAAGTGACAATCTGTCAGGTGATAGCGGCGCCAACACTCTGATCGGTGGCGCAGGTGATGACGTACTCGCTGGTCGTGGTGGCACAGACATCATTGATGGCGGTGAAGGCAACGACACCAACTCTTTCGAAGGTATCGGCGCAGACGTCACAGCTGATATCGCAGCTGGCACAGCCGAGTATGGCATGGTCTCTGAGACCTTCACCAATATTGAAAACCTCACCGGTAGTACGGGAAATGACACCCTGTCTGGTGACATGGGTGCAAACACTCTGATCGGTGGCGCAGGTGATGACGTGCTCGCTGGTCGCGGTGGCACGGACATCATTGATGGTGGCGAAGGCAACGATACCAACTCTTTCGAAGGTATTGGCGCAGACGTCACAGCTGACATCGCAGCTGGCACAGCCCAGTATGGCATGGTCTCTGAGACCTTCACAAACATCGAAAACCTGACCGGTAGCACCGGCAATGACACCCTGTCTGGTGACATGGGTGCAAACACTCTGATCGGTGGTGCAGGTGATGACGTTCTCGCTGGTCGCGGTGGCACGGACATCATCGATGGCGGTGAAGGCAACGACACCAACTCTTTCGAAGGGATCGGTGTTGGCGTTACAGCAAGCATTGCTGATGGCACGGCCTCTTATGGCATGGTCAACGAGACCTTCACCAATATTGAAAACCTGCGTGGCTCCGACAATGACGACTCATTGACCGGTGATGCGAACGATAACGTTCTGACCGGTGGTCTAGGCGACGATACGCTGATTGGTGGCGACGGATTTGACACCGCCGACTATTCAGACGTGGACGTTCCAGTGACTGTGAACCTGGACGCAGATGGCAACGGAACAGTGACGCGGGACACAGGGTTTTCGATCTCTGTCACTGATGCGACTGTTAATGGTGGCCAATTCGGTGCTGGACTGACGCCAGAAACCTTCGTGTCTGAGGCCGTTGATGGAAACATCTACTTCAACATTCACACTGGCGATTTTGGCGGCGGCGAAATTCGTGGCCAACTGACTGTTGATAGCGACAGCACAAATGATGCAGGCGTTCGAACCATCGTCCTGTCAGCATCACTGGATGCGGCGCAAGAGCCAAATGACGCGTCTGATTCAGAAGCAACAGGTTCAGCATCGCTGACAATCACGGTCGCGGCCGACGGTACAGTCACCTACAGCTCGACCCTGGACGTTGACGGTATTGCACCAAGCGAGCTTGTCTCTTTGGGCGCCGTCTCAGCCATTCACCTGCACAACGCGCCAGCTGGCGTAAATGGACCTGTGGTCCAAGACTTCATCGTCGATGCAGGTAATCCAACTGGCCCAGCGCTACCGTTCTCGGTTGCTACACCGGTTTCAGAAACCGACACTCTTGAGAGCATTGAGAATGTCATTCTGTCAGACGACAATGATGTCTTTGTTGCCTCAGGTGCTGCGGCGAACACAGTGTTCGGCGGTGACGGCGACGACCTGATTGCTGGTGGCGGCGGAACCGATGTTCTGGATGGGGGTGCCGGAAATGACACCAACTCATTCCAAGGCATTGGCGCAGACGTCACAGCAAGCCTCGCAGACGGCACAGCCTCTTATGGCATGGTCAACGAGACCTTCTCCAACTTTGAGAACCTCACCGGTTCTACGGGCAATGATACGCTGACCGGGGATGACAATAATAACGTCCTGACGGGTGCAGCCGGCAATGACACGCTGACCGGCGGTGCTGGCGACGATGTCCTCGTCGGTGGCGGCGGAACCGATGTCATCGATGGTGGTGAAGGTATCGACACGAACTCATTTGAAGGCATCGGCCTTGGGGTTAATGCGACGTTGAATGCTGACGGCACAGGCACCGCTGAATATGGTATGGTCTCCGAAAGCTTCACAGGCATCGAAAACCTCACCGGCTCTGCCAACAATGACACGCTGATCGCGACAGGCGCGGCTGCAAACACAATCTTCGGCGGTGCTGGAGATGACGTGATTGCTGGCGGCGGCGGCACAGACATCTTGGATGGTGGTGAAGGCAACGACACCAACTCATTCCAGGGGATTGGCCGCAACGTCGATGCCAACCTGAGCACAGGAACAGCGTTCTATGTGACGCCAGGTGGCACAACCATCGAAGAAAGCTTCAGCAACTTCGAAAACCTCACAGGCTTTACCGGCGATGATCGTCTGACCGGTGATTCTGGCGCCAACATCCTTGATGGTGGCGATGGCAATGACACCCTGCGTGGTGGCGGCGGCAATGACACGCTGATCGGCGGTGACGGCGATGACGTCCTCGCAGGCGGCGGTGGTCAGGATACGCTTGATGGCGGTGACGGCATCGATACAGCGGATCACTCTGACATCGGCGTTGCCGTGGATGTGAATCTGTCGGCAGGCACAGCAGAGTATGGCATGGTCAATGAGACACTGACCTCCATCGAAAACGTGATCGGAACCAATTTCGATGACACGCTGACCGGCGATGATGGTGACAACCTGATCGCAGGTGGTGACGGTGCTGACACCATTAATGGAGGTGACGGCGACGACGTCCTGCGCGGCGATGCTCTGGGCGCAGGTGAAACCCTGACTATTAGCGTCACCAACACATTGCCTGAAGGCGGAACCTTCCTGACCCCAGTTTGGTTCGGCTTCCACGATGGCGAAAACTTCGACCTTTATGATCGAGGTGCCGCTGCAAGCACAGGGCTCGAGCGTGTTGCAGAAGACGGAAACGTTGGTGCAATTGCCAGTGAGTTCAGCCAAGCCGCTGGCCGTAACGGCGTTGACTCAGCCGTCTTCGGTCTCGCTCAAGGCGCTCCTGGACCGATTGATCCGGGCGAAACGGCGACCTTCACCATCAACGTGAACCCAGAAGATGTTGGCCGCGGCTACTTCACTTGGATCACGATGGTCATTCCGTCGAACGACGCCTTCCTGGCTTCACCAGGCAATCCGTTGACTGACGCGATCTTTGACGCTGACGGCAACTTCAATGGGCCGCTGATTGTTCAGCGTCTTGGACAGGACGTCCTCGATGCAGGGACCGAAGTGAACACTGAACTGGATGCTGCTTTCCTAAACCAGACCGGACCAAACACCGGTGTGACTGAAGACGGCGTTATCACTGTTCACCCAGGCTTTAACGGCTCTGCCGCCCTGCCTGATGGAACACCAGTGAACATCCTCGGTGGCACGACAGCTGCTGGAACAATCGTTGATGCGATTGCTGGCGACTTCACTCAGAATGGTGGTCAGAACCTGGTCCTGCAGATCGTGGTCGACCGTGCACAGATTGGTGGCGATGACGTCATCAATGGCGGTGACGGCAATGACACGATTGAAGGTGGCTTTGGCGACGATACGCTGAGCGGTGGTGATGACGATGACTTCATCCAAGGCGGCGTTGGAAATGACATCATTGATGGTGGCTCTGGCAATGACACAGCCGATTACTCGGACATCGATGTTCCAGTGACCGTCGTACTTGATGCAAATGGCAACGGTACGGTCACCCGTGAGACTGGTTTCTCAGTCGACGTGGCTGATGCTGAAGTTTCTGATGATGCAGCCTTCATCGAAGCCGCAGAAGCTGGAAATCTCTACTTCAACGTCCATACGGATGAGTTCCCTGGGGGAGAGATCCGCGGTCAGCTGGCGATCACATCAGACAATCGCGATGATGCGGGAGTCGGGACGATCGTTCTGGAAGGTATCCTGAACTCTGCACAAGAGCCGATGGATGCTTCTGACTCAGCCGCCTCTGGCTTCGGCACGATCACCATCACGGTCGATGCGATGGGCAATGCGACCTATAGCGGTTCGCTCTCTGTCGATGGCATTGCAGTGTCTGAACTGATGACAGTTGGAGAGTTCTCAGCGATCCACCTCCACAATGCTCCAGCCGGAGAAAATGGCGGCGTCGTTCAGGACTTCATCACCGATGCTGGTGGCGACGTGAACGGTGCAACCATGTCTGGAGACGTGTTCGATGAAGTTGTCGAAGTGGATACACTGACCTCGATCGAAAACGTGCTGCTCGCAGACGGCACAATGGTCACGCCACCAAGCATGGCTGCCAGTGTTTCTGAAACGCTTACAGTTTCAGAAGCGAGCGAAGCTCCAGCGTCAAAAACCGGGCAGCTTGCCCCTGACACGTCAGATTTCAGCGACGATGCGGCAAGCCCGTTCGGCGTTGAGGTCGAACAAGACGATTTCCGCGCACCAGCGGTAGAAGTCTTCGACATGTAATCCAACAGCGCGTCCCACCTCTCGTCAGGTGGGGCGCGCCCCCTCTTTTCTCGTTTTTAGTTTTTAAGGCAGGAGCTCCAGATGTTTCGCTCTCAAACAGGCGCCCCAAACTCTTCTTCCCAGGACACAGGGCATACGTTCAAATTCCTGTTCGGCGTGATCCGCCACAGTCCCGCGAAGTTCAGCGCACTTATGGGCTTCAGTCTCGCAGTGAACCTGCTGATGCTGGTCTCACCGCTCTATATGTTGCAGGTCTATGACCGCATCCTGACGTCTGGATCCACTGACAGCCTCATCTGGCTCAGTCTGATCGCCATTTTCTTGCTCGGCATTTATGCCGCCGCTGAAGCGGGCCGGCGCCGCGTCTCCTCACTGATCGGAGATCGCTTGGAAGCCACGTTCGCCGATCGGATGTTTGCGCGTTTCGAAAGCGGTGAAGACGAAAAGGTGATGTTGCCAAAGGATATGAATGACCTTTCGCGTATTCAGGCAACTTTCCAAAACGGGTCGCTTCTCGCTTTTGCAGATCTGCCTTTTACACCGCTTTTCATCGGCCTCCTCTTCCTGCTTGACCCGCTCCTCGGTGGGATCAGTCTCATCGGCGGCCTGATTGTGTTTACCGTTGCGATTATCGCCGAACTCACAACCAAATCACCAGGGGCTGCAGCCGCAGCGGCAACCGCCAACGCCCAAGAGCAGCTCACCGGCGCCGCGCGCCAGCACTCCGCCATTCGCGCCATGGGCATGACGCAATCGATCGAGCAGCTTTGGCGCGAACAACGCGAAGAAGCGCTCGACCATACGCTGAAAACATCCAAGATGGATGCGTCTTATGCTTCAATCGCAAGGGCCTCTCGGCAAGTTCTCCAAATCCTGATCCTTGGAGCGGGCGGTTTTCTTGTTCTCTCTCAATCGATGTCACCAGGCGGCATTGTGGCTGGTTCAGTCATCATGTCCCGCGCGCTTGCGCCAATCGATCAGATTGTTGGCGGATGGCGTTCTTTCGTACAGGCGCGCACCTCGTGGAGTTCCCTCACACAGCGTTTAACCCGTGAGCATAAACGCGCGGATTTCACGCCCCTACCCCGTCCGGACGCAAGCCTTGTTGTCGATCGTTTGGCCGTCGGTGCGCCTGCCATGGACGCGCCAGTGATCCGCCCCTTCTCTTATGAGATCAGAGGCGGCCATCTGATCGCTATGGTCGGCACCAGCGGCTGCGGTAAGAGCAGCCTGTTGCAAACGCTTGCCGCGGTTTGGCCAACTAAGTCTGGCGAAGTGCTGCTCGCGGGTCGCAGCGTGCATGAATGGGCCAATGAAGATCGCGGCCAATATGTTGGCTATCTCCCACAAAGCATCGATCTTGCACCAGGCACGATTGCGCAAAATATAGCGCGCTTCACAGAAGCCGAGCCGCAGGAAATCTATCAAGCCGCGCGAGACGCCGGCGCACATGAGGTGATCCTGTCACTCACCGATGGATATGAAACCCAAATTGGTCCGAATGGCGTAGGCCTCTCAGGCGGACAAAAACAGCTGATCGGATTGGCCCGTGCCTTCTTCAGGTCGCCGGTTCTGTTGCTGCTCGATGAGCCTACCGCCAATCTCGATGGGGAGACTGCCAATACGGTGATTGGCGCGCTCCAATCCCGCGCCGCGATTGGCAACATTGTCATCACCTCAACCCACGATCCGCGATTGGTTCAGAATTCTCATACACAACTCACCATCGCGCATGGCGGTGTCATCGCAAAGCCGATGCAAACCACCACCCAAACCACAACAACCACCAAGACGTCGCGCCCAACGCAAGTCTTCGCGAATGAGAGAGGATAGACCGATGTCAAAACCACGCACTCAAAAAGGTTCAGACCGCTTCGCATTACGCATGGGCCAAATCTGTTTCCTGGGTCTCGGCGGATTCGCGCTCTGGGCAGGTTTCGTCCCGCTCGAAGAAGGCGTCAGCGCGTCCGGAACAGTGGTTGTCGAGAATAACCGACAACTGATCCAGCACCTCGAAGGCGGCATCATCCAGGACATCGCCATCAAAGAAGGTAGCCAGGTTAATGCAGGCGATACGCTTCTGGTCTTGCAAGAGACCGCATCGCTCGCCTCGCGGGATCAGATCATTCAGGAGATCGCGGCCTTGTCTGCTTCCGTGCTTCGCCTCAGTGCGCTGCAGGAGCAGAGGCAGAATATCGATTTCTCGACGCTGACAGGTTTGACCGTTGGTGAGGATGAGCTCAGCGCGATCAAATCGCGTGAATATGACCTCTTCGTTCAACAAAAGAATGCGCTCGCGGCGGATATCGCTGTGCTCAGTTCCCAACAACAGAGCGCGCAAACCAATGCTCGCCTGAAAGCCAATGAAATCGACATCACGCGTCGCTCACTGGTCTCTACCCAGGAAGAGTTGTCCTTGTTTGAAACCCTGTTTGACCAACAGCTTGCGCGCAGAGACCAGGTCATTTCTCTGGAGCGCCGCGTCTCTGATTTCGAAGGCACAATCGCTCGCCTGGAGAGTGAGCAAGCGGTCGCCGAAGCGCAAGCCCGCAGCCTCGCGACGCAGATCGCCCAGGTGCAGGCGCAGTTCCGAGAGGCCATCTCGACTGAACTTCGCGATTCAACAGCGCGTTTGCAAGCGGCCGAAGAATCCCTGTCTGCCGCGCAGGATGTTCTCAACCGCGCCATCATCAAGGCCCCGGTTGGGGGAGAGGTTTTGAACCTTTCCTCAAATACGAAAGGCGGTGTCGTCGCCCCAGGAGATACAATTCTGGAAATCGTTCCGAACGGCGACTCAATTGTTGCCTCAGTGCAGATCAAGCCGACCGATCGCGCGCAAGTGTTCGAAGGCTTGAACGTGAGGACGCAAGTGTCCGCCTACCGGTCTTGGAAATCGCCTAGCCTCGACGGCACGATCCAAGACGTGAGCGCGGATTTGAAGCGTGATCCGGTTTCAGGCGCAGCCTTTTACGAAGCTCGCGTGCAAATCGAGCTTCCAAATGATGGGTCTGCTTCGGGTCTGGAGATCACCCCGGGTATGCCGGTCGACGTGTTCATCTTCTCAGGCAAGAGTCGAACAACGCTCGACTATTTGATGGAGCCGATTGCTGCATCCATATTCAAAGGCCTGCGCGAAGGTTGACGCACCGAGCCCGCGGCGCGCTGCGTGGCAAGAATAAGCATAGTGGTTTGGAGAGTGGATTTCGTCGCCACTCTCCAAACGAACCTTTGTGATCTGTCGCCGATCAAGCTTAGGCGCCCAGGACTTCAGGGAGCGCCTTGCAGAACCGTTCAACGTCGGCGATTTTGCCCATCGAAACCCGCGTCCATTCGTTGTAGTCCATGTATTGACCTCGAACGGAAATCTGGCGCTCAGCCATGGCTTTCTGAACGGCATTCGCCTCTTTGCCAGACTTGAAGTAGACGAAGTTCGTCTGTGACGGCAGGCGCTCCAGGCCGAGCGTGTCGATCGTCATGTTCACCATTTCCCGGCCCTCTTGAATCTTAGACCGCGACATGGCGAGAAACTTTTCGTCATTATAGCACCCAATCGCCGCCGCGATCGACAGGCTCGGCGACCAAGACATAGCCGTCGCTCTGATTTTCTCTGCGGTCTCCGCAGAAGAGATTGAATAACCAACGCGGACACCTGCCATGCCATATATTTTGGAGAAGGTGCGGGTAACGATGACATCATGCCCGGCATTGATCAGTGGCACACAAGAGTTCGCCGCCGGATCGTCAGACAGTTCGATATAGGCCTCATCGACAAGAACCGTTGTTTTGGTGGCCATTCTCTTCACAGCGGCCTGCAAAGTAGCAGCATCGGAGACCAAGCCCGTTGGATTGTTTGGGTTACACAATTGCACAAGCCCGGTCTGATCGGTCACCTTTGCCTCAATCGCCGGCAAGTCGATGCTCATGTCTTTTGCGAGCGGAACGCGCTGGATCTCAGCCATACCCAAATTGACCGCATAAAGCGCCGTTGTGTCCCAGAACAAGCGCGGCGCCACAATCGGTCCGTTCGGGCCATAGATGAGTGCAATCGCGCTCAAGACTTCGCCAGACCCGGTCGTGACGACCACTTGCTCCGGCGACACACCGTTTTTCTCGGCGATCATTTCGACCAGCATGACCTGTGCATCTCGAGAGGTGTAGAACGCCCCCTTGCTGGCCGCATACTCGATCATATCGAGAGCTGATTTCGCCGGTCCGTAAGGGTTTTCGTTGCGAGACAGAAGCGCGACGCCTTCCGGTGGTCCCAAGAGATACGGATCGACACCTGCAGAGGGCGGGAACGCCGCTTCGGCGACTGCAGGTTTCACCGCGCCGACGCTGCTGACACATGCGGCAGCGCCGGCGATAGATGACCCCATAGCTCCGGTAAGCATAAGGCGTCGGGTAAGATTGATAGTCATAGCGTTGGTTCCTCCTTTAGAACCTTCAACGGCGTGGTTGGCCAAAAATGAATGCTCAGTTTCATGAGAACGAGTTCCACAATACGATTGCAGACGTCGCGACGAGATAGACACCAAAGACGCGCTTCAGAGC
>JALUWJ010000061.1 GCA_027019605.1 Henriciella sp.
CGCAGAGCTGACGTCTGAAGGGCGTGCCGTGTTTGTTGATTTCACCGCTGAATGGTGTGTGACCTGCCAAGCCAACAAATTGCAGACTTTGCAAACGCAGCCCGTTTCAGAAGCCTTTGCCGCAGCGGATGTCGCATTCCTGGTCGCTGACTTCACCAATGGCGACAAAACCATCGCGCTGGAGCTGCAGAAGCATAACCGCGCCGGCGTGCCGATGTATCTTTGGTATGCGCCCGGTGAAACGGCGCCAGAAGTGTTGCCCGAATTGCTATCTATCGATCTTGTAACAGGACTTGTCGAAGCGGGCGGATAAAATAAGTCTCTCTCATATCAAACGGGAAATTTGCAATGATGACACTGACACGACGAAACCTCGGACTTGCGGCAGGCATGGCGACGGCAGTTGCACTGACAGCCGGATCAATGATCGCGTTTTCAGCTGACGCAGCCCCAGTGAGCGGTGAATCCGCGCCAATCTTTGTGGACTATAATACCGCGTCCGGAGAGCAAATTTCGCTTGGCGATTTCGAGGGGAAAACGGTGGTCATGGAATGGACCAATCACGACTGCCCTTTCGTTGTGAAACACTATTCTGAGCCAGTGAAAAATATGCAGACCCTTCAGGGCGACGCCACAGGTGACGATGTGGTTTGGATCCAGGTCATTTCGTCAGCACCTGGCAAACAGGGGCACCTCGAAGCTGATGCGGCAATCGCGAAGAATGCCGAGCGCGGCGCCAGCCCAACCTACACAATCCTTGATCCTGACGGCAATTTGGGCCAGGCATATGATGCGAAAACGACCCCGCACATGTATGTTATCAATGGCGCTGGAACACTGGCGTATCAGGGGGCGATTGACTCTATTCGCTCGACCAAAGTGTCAGACATCGACAAGGCGACCAACTATGTAACGGCGGCACTTTCGGCGGTCTCTGCGGGCGGTATGCCCGAGGTCACCAGCGCTAAACCGTATGGATGCTCGGTTAAATACTAAGTCTTCTAACAATCTATAGTTGAAAGCCGCTCCGATCTGGGGTGGCTTTTTGTTTTTAATATTTCCTATTCGCAGAACAAACGAATCAAAACAGACAAACTCGTGCGTTGTTTAAATCTGCGTTTGGGGATTGTCCTATTTCGAATGTTATTAAGCTGAAAACTTATACGCGCCCGCGCAGTGCGCTGGATCGTGATGAGTTGAAATTGATCGCTGACTATTTAGACGCGCTGCGCAAAACCAGCGAAGGGTGCCGTGAGCTTTCGGATCAGACGGCGACAGAACTTGATGAATATCTCGGCCTTGCTGAAGCGGCGCTGCGCCGTGCACGCGCCGAATTGGAAGCTTAGTCTGATCGGACTCTACATTCACTGAAATCCAGAATAGGGTGATCCAATAATCAAATATTGGGAGCCTCGATCAAATGTTGAAAACTGTAACCTCACTGCTCGCTGCATCGCTTGTCTCGGCCGCCTGCGCCTCGGCTCAGGATGCACCGCCAGCTCCGCAAATGACGATTGGCAATGGTGAGGTGAACGCGATCACAACCGACGGATTGTCCCTGGTTGAGGGCGAAACCACGTTTTCGGAGGTCCGCGTGGACGGCGATGCTGTGAAGTCCTTCCGCGGCACATCGACGGCGATTTCATTCCCTGAAGTGACGATCGAAAAGAATGGCTGGATCGTCCTCCATCCCGTGATTGATGGCCGCCCGGACGGCGACATGGTTTCTGGGTTTACCTATGTCTCTGCGGGAACTCACCAGGACGTCTCCATTCCGGTAAACCATCCAGCCGACCCCGGTGATAAATTCCTGGTCATGCTGCACAGCGATGTCGACAATGATCGAGTGTTCGATTTCGTCTTCGTTGAAGATGGGATCAATGTTGAAGACACTGCCGTATTCGAGGGAATGCGCATGATCGCCCACGTGTTCGCTGTGCCTGAATAACACAAAGGAGGTCTTGCGATGCAGCTCTCTCAAGATACGCCAGCGATTGTAACCGGCGGGGCATCTGGCCTTGGCCGCGCAACGGCTGAAGCCTTCGCTGCGGCAGGTGTTCCGGTCGCAATTTTCGATATTAATGATGAAGCCGGAGAGGCCGTCGCGAACGCAATTGGCGGCAGTTTTCATCATGTGGACATTCTGGACGAAGAATCCGTCGTTGCCGGCTTCGAGGCCGCCCGCGCTGGGCAAGGCCAAGAGCGCATATGCGTGCACTGCGCCATGGCCTCGACGCGCGGCAAAACCCTCGCTTACGACAAACAGACTGGCGGCTATAAAAAGCTGGATACAGAGACCTATGCCAAAGGGGTCGAGGGTGTTTTGGTGGCGTCCTTTCGGGTCGCGTCGCATGCCGCTTTAGGCATGTCCTCACTCGAGCCATTGGAGGATGGAGAACGTGGCGCGATCACGATGACGGCGTCAGTTGCAGCCCAAGATGCTCAGATTGGCCAGATTGTGTACGGTTCCGCGAAAGCTGGCGTGAATGGGCTTGTGCTCCCAATGGCGCGAGATCTGATGAATATTGGCATCCGGGTAAACTCGATCATGCCGGGTATTTTTGCGACCCCGCTAATGCTGGGGGCTCCGCAACCTGTTCTGGACAGCCTTGCCGCATCGGTGCCTTTCCCAAAGCGTTTGGGTAAACCGGAAGAGTTCGCCTCTCTTGCGCTTGAGCTCGCCCGCAATGGGTATTTTAACGGCCAGTGCTTGCGGTTAGACGGCGCCATCCGCATGGCGCCGCGCTAAACTAACGAGAATGAAACTGGCGAATCAAGCCCGGAAACGGGACGTCTGATCCTATTCTACTGCAACCTGTTGACGCGCTCAGGCCTCAAAATGGCTTGACAATTCATGTGCGCCATGAAAAATGAACATGTTCATTTAATTAAAGTGCTTTGCTCTGATCAAGCGGTCTAAGTGAATAGATCAGCGCACGCGCACTAAAGAATTTGAGTTTTACAAGGCAGGTCGCAGTGTCGAATAATCAAAGTCTTTCGGGTAATCGCAAAATCCCAACGCATGCGAAATTTGCGCGTTTTCTGGAGACGTGGCTCGGTGCGCCGCTGACCTTGTTAGAGGTGTTCCTGCAATGGGTGCTGGTCAAGCCAACCCGTTGGATGTGGCGGCATCTCGATCATTGGTCCTATAAGCTTGAAGGAACATTGCTGCGTAAGATTCTCTCCAACACCTTGTTTCCGTTCACTCTTATTCTGTCTTGTTGGATTGGAATGAAGCTCGTTGAGAACGGGATCACCAGCCTGACCCTGGTTGGGTTCGTCTTGCTGCCCATTCTTTACGGGCTGTATTGCGCTCCGTTTGAGCGATTGATGCCCTACAGCCGCAATTGGCTCGAGGGTGGAAACGACACGGCTGTTGATATCATAATGTATTTCTCCGGCGCGTTTTGGAGCGGCATTTCAAAACTGATTGTCAGCGCCCTCTTCATTGTTGGGACGGTCGAGATGTTGGAGCCCTATGGTC
>JALUWJ010000062.1 GCA_027019605.1 Henriciella sp.
CAGCTCAAGAGGTGTTTGAGCGCGCGATCAAGGTGCAGCCGAAGAATGAGAAGCTGCATCTCAATCTGGGCATCGCATTAGTCCGCCAGAACCAGATCAAGCGCGGTATCTCCGCCCTCAATAAAGCGACGAAGATTAAACCGAACCTTGTCCAAGCGCATCTGATACTCGGCAAAGTACACTTGCAAGAAGGCAATCGTGAGAAAGCGCTTCACAGCTATCGAAGAGCGCTCAAGCTCGATGACTCGCAGATCGAAGCGCATTTCGATGTGGGTTTAATACTGGTCAATCGGGGCGATGTCATAGAGTCAAAACCGCACTTTGAGCGGGTTTTGCATGCACAACGCGACAACGCGATTGCGGCCTATTGGTTGGGCCAAGTTCACCAACTTCTTAACCAACCCAAAGAGGCTGTTGCTTGGTATGAGCATGCGATCAAATATGATCCAAATCATGCTGACAGCCATCAGAAAGCAGGCCAAATTTGGCTGCAAATGTATGAGTTAGATCGCGCCGGAGCGCGTTTTCTGAGGCTATTGGAGCTCAATCCAAACTCAGTGATTGCGTGTCACAATCTCGGCTTCATCCTGTTTGAGAGAGGGCAGTTTGAAAAAGCTCTGGAATACTATCGCAAAGCGACCGAGATTGAGCCTGATTTTGTTAAGTCACACATCAACGCAGCCGAGCTTTTTCTTCATCGAAGTGAGTTCGATCTCGCGGCTCTCGAATACGACAAAATTCTCGAGATCGATCCGAGCAACAAGCTTGCGAAATCGCGCAAGCTTGTCGTTCTTATGAGTATGCAGGCGTGGGATGAAATTGATCTGTTAATTGGTGAAGAAACGAAGGCAGATTTAGCAAGACAAGGTATGCCATTGATCAATGCATACTATTTAGTTGATGACCCAAAGTCCCACTCTCATCTTGCGGTAGACTATTGGAACGAAAGGCGGTCAGCACTGGATGTAGGAGCAAAGGAAGCACCGTCTCAAACAAACCGGACCTCGCAGGTTAGAGTTGGTTATGTTTCGGCGAATTTCCAAGAACACCCTGTGATGGATTTGACGACAGGTTTGTTCCGCGAACACGACCTTTCGAAGTTTGAAATCCATGCGATTGGATATGGTCAAAAGATGAAGCCGGACGTTCGGGCAATGTTAGAACGAGCCGGTGTTCATGTTCACGATCTTGAGCGCGCCCCTGACGCTTCCTTTGTTGCTTACGTTCAGTCCCTGGGGCTTGATATAGTGGTCGATATGACGGGTCTCACAAGGGATACGCGGACGCGTTTGTTCGCGCATGGTTTAGCGCCGGTGCAAGTGAACTATTTGGCTTATCCCGGGACATTGGGATCAGAAGCGTTTGATTATATTGTTGCCGATGAGACGGTGATTGGGACAGATCAGACGGATCACTATGTTGAGCATGTGATGTGGCTTCCGGACAGTTTCATGCCGTGTGACAATCAGCGTGTGATCTCCGAGACAGTGAAGAGCCGAGCGGAGTATGGTCTTCCTGAAGAAGGGTTTGTGTTCTGCAGCTTCAATAACCCTGTGAAGATTTCGCCTCGCGAGTTTGACATATGGATGCGTTTGCTGGGCGAGATTGAAGGCAGCTGTTTGTGGCTGACGGGGAAGAATAAGTGGGTTCCGGAGAATTTACGTAAGCAGGCTGAGCGCCGCGGGATAGACCCGGATCGTTTGGTGTTTACCGAGCGTGTTCCGATGGAAGAGCATTTGGCGCGCCATGCCCATGCCGATCTGTTTTTGGATACGTTCAATTATAATGCGCATACGACAGCGAATGAGGCTTTGTGGTCTGGTTTGCCTTTGGTGACGAAGATTGGGGATCAGTTTGCGGCGCGTGTTGCGGCGAGTTTGCTTCGAGCGGTTGGTTTGCCAGAGCTGGTGACACAGAGCGAGGCAGAGTATGAGGCTTTGGCGCTGGCTTTGGCGCGGGATCCGGAACGCTTATCTGCGCTCCGGGCGAAGCTTCAGGCGAACCGTCTGAGCACAGCTTTGTTTGATACCCAGACCTATGTGCGTAATTTTGAGGCTGGTCTTGCCGAAGCCCATCGCCGACGGATCGCAGGCGAGGCGGTTTCCAATATTGTGGTGTCTGACCTATAGGACATATCTGAACCTGCGTATTCGACGCTGGCCTTTCAGAAAACAAACAGGCTTTTGGAATGAACCCTCCTGCAGCGCAGATGAACGAGCTCGCAAAACACTTTAGGGCGAGGGAGTTCAGGAGCGTTGCAGAGCAAGCAGGTTCGCTCAGACGAGACTTTCCGGAATCTGTTCTGCTCATGAATGTCTTAGGGGCAGCTCATTTGGAAACCGGTGACTACTCCGAAGCACAAAGTGTGTTTCAATCCGCTCTAAAACTGCAACCTGAGAACCCGAAAATTCACCTAAACCTTGGTATCGCTTTGGTGCGCCAAAATCACATCGAAGAAGGATTACGAGCGCTTCAAAATGCTCTGAATCTTAATCCGAACTATGCGCGCGCGCACTTAATGATTGGCAATGCGCACTTCCAAGGTTCAAATCATTCAGAGGCTTTTACCAGTTATCACCGTGCACTTAAACTGGAGGCGCAACTGTTTGAGGCGCATGTGAATCTGGGAATTATTCACCGCACGCGTCGTGAACTCCCACAGGCCCAAAGACACTTCTCATTCGCATCGAAGTTAAAGCCAGAGTCAGCCGACCCTCTCTTCAATTGGGCATTTACGCTGCACCAATTTGGCCGACTGGATGAAGCGGCGCACGCCTATAAAAGTGCTTATAGTCTGGATCCTTCTCACACTGCTGCCAAATCTGGACGATTGGTCTGTTTGAAGACCATGGTAGATTGGGAGCCAATTGATGACCTGCTTCGTGATGAAACGATTTTAGAAGTTGGCGGCGGGGATATGCCGCTTATGGCGACGTTTTACTTTACGGACGATGTGAGCGTACAACATGCGCGTGCCTTGGAGTACTGCGCATCGAAGTTTCCGCCAGTCGTCGACAGAAAAAGACTATCAGGGATGGCGGAACATTCTCAAGACCGGATCCGAGTTGGTTATGTTTCGACAAATTTCCAAGAACACCCTGTGATGGATTTGACGACAGGTTTGTTCCGCGAACACGACCTTTCAAAGTTTGAAATCCATGCGATTGGATATGGGCCAATAATGGCGCCAGAGGTCCGTGAATTGCTCGAGCGAGAAGGGGCCTGCGTTCATGATCTTGAGCAGAGTTCTGATGATGAGTTCGCCGATAGAATTCGCGCTTTAAACTTGGATATTGCGGTCGATATGACTGGGTATACTGATGGAACAAAGACGAAAGTATTCGCGCATGGTTTAGCGCCGGTGCAAGTGAACTATTTGGCTTATCCCGGGACATTGGGATCAGAAGCGTTTGATTATATTGTTGCCGATGAGACGGTGATTGGGACAGATCAGACGGATCACTATG
>JALUWJ010000063.1 GCA_027019605.1 Henriciella sp.
GGCCTGCAGCATCTGATCGATGATCTTGTGAAGAAGGCTGCCTGATCTCCATGCGTCTTGCCTTGTTTGCCACGGTATTGGCGTTGACCGCAGCCTGCAGCCCGGTGAATCCGATCTCTGAGACCGAGAAAACAGATATTGATTGCCTCGCCTCGAAAACCGTGATCGCGATCACTGAAGCTATCCGTGACGGCACCGCGAACGGTGCGTCTGCCGAGGACTTAGCTGCAATTCCAGACGCGAAAATTGCCGAGGCCCGGACCCGGCTGAAAGCCAAATACGCCAAGCTGATGGACGACGCTTTCTTGGAGTATGATATCAATCACCGCTTGCAAAAAATCGAGACAGCGCTGCGCGATCCAGACGAAGACCCAGAGGCCGTCGAGATTATGACGGAAACCCTGCAGCTCGGGGAAACCTGCCATTTTGGAGATCAAGGCTAGCGTGATCACCCTGTCCACCCTCCGCGCGGATGCTGAAGCGCTGGTCCGCCAATTGCCCGGCCTGTCTTTGCAGGCTGCCGCTGCGGATGTGATCCATCCCGGCGCCGCCGGGCGCAAACGCGCCGGGTCGGGTGAGCAATTCTGGCAATATCGCCGCTATGCCCAAACCGATGCCGCCGACCGGATCGACTGGCGACGCAGCGCGCGGGGAGATGAGTATTTCGTCCGCGAGACGGAACTCGAAACCGCCCGGACCGTCTTGTCCTGGGTCGATCCGCATCTGGGGTTCGATTGGTCCAGCGAACCTGGCCGCGAAACCAAAGCTGATCGCGCGCGCACCGTTCTGCTCGCGCTTAGCATCTTGCTCGCGAAAGATGGCGAACGCATTGGTCTGATCTCTGGGTCGCGCGCGCCAAGCCTTGGCAAAGCCGCGCCGGACAAGTTGGCCGAAGATCTGCTCGGTCCTATCCAAGCCACACTTGAACCACCTCGCGCGGAAGCTCTGGCCCTGATTGCCAGCGATTTCTATGATGGTGTCGAGGTCTGGCGCGAACGCTTGGCTCCACTGGCACGGCGATGCCGCCACGGCGTTCTGTTCGCGGTGACAGATCCGATCGAGCACACATTCCCGTTCAAAGGCCGAACAAAATTCTCGCGCCCCGGCTCGACCCTCGACCGCCTGTTTGGGCGGGCCGAAACGGTGCGCGATGATTATTTGTCGAAACTCGAAGCCCATGAAGCGGCTTTATCTGAGCTCGCCGTGGGCATGGGCTGGGCGCTGGTGAAACACCGTACCGATGAAACCGCGCTGCGCGGCGCGGCGGCCATGCAAGCCGCTTTAGAACAGTTTGGGGGCAAAGCGTGACCCTCGGCCCGTTTCTTTTCATGGCGCCGCTGACCTTGCTCGGCCTGATTGCTCTGCCGATCATTTGGTTCATCCTGCGCGCCACACCGCCATCCCCGAAAACCGCGCAATTGCCGAGCCTCCGCCTGCTCGACGATGTCGAACCGAATGAAGAAACGCCTGATCGGACGCCTTGGTGGATCCTGCTCTTGCGCCTCGGCGCCGCAGCGCTCGCCATTTTCGGCCTGGCGCAGCCCATCTATGCGCCGAATGCAACACCGCCGGGAAATGAGAGCGGCCCCGTGCTCGTTGTCGTGGATGATGGTTGGACCAGCGCGCAGCGTTGGGGCGAAATCCGGTCTGCGGCACTTTCCGCCCTAACCGGCGAAGCCCGCGACACGCCCGCCCATATTCTGCTGACGGCGCCCCGCGCGCTGCCGACGGATCCGAGTGAACGTCTGGATCGCGCCGCCTTCGAAGCGCGCATACGGTCCCTGCAGCCTCAGCCTTGGGGCATCGATCGCAGCGATGCGCTCACCCGTCTGGAAGAGAGCCAATTGCGGCCCGGCCGTATTCTATGGCTTAGCGATGGGCTCGACCCTGAAAGCGCAGGGCCTTTCGCTCGGGCTTTGAACGAACTCGCCCCGCTCAGCATCTATGCCGCGACACCGCGCGGCCCCGCAGCGCTGACACGTTTGCGCGGCGATGCACAAGGGGTCGCCGTGACGGCGCAGCGGGCGCGCTCAGGCGAGGCCTCAAACCACTTTGTCTCTGCCCTCACATTGGATGGCGCCGCCTTGGCGACCGCCGATCTAAACTTCAGCGCAGGTGAAAACGCAGCGACGGCCAACTTTACGCTCCCGCCTGCCGCGCTTGCGCGAGTCGCTCGGTTTCAAGTCACCGGCGCGGCATCTGCTGGTACCGTCTGGCTCTGGGATAGCGCAGACCGCACCCGCCGTGTTGGCCTGGTCAGCGGCGATAGCACCGCCCAGCCCCTGCTCTCCGACATCCACTATGTTCGCAAAGCGCTCGAGCCATTTGCCACCATTTCAGAAGGCGAACTCACCGACCTGATTGAGGAGAATCCCGACGCCATCATTCTCACCGATATCGGTCAAATCGAGCGCGATTCCCGCGAGGCGGTGATCCAGTGGGTCGAAGAAGGCGGCGCGCTGATCCGGTTTGCAGGGCCGCGCATGGCGGGGCCCCAAGCAATGACGGGCTCAGACGATCTGGTTCCAGCGCCGCTGCGCCGATCGTCCCGCGCGATTGGCGGCACCCTGACCTGGGAAGAGCCGCAACCGCTTGGCACCTTCCCGGAAACATCGCCTTTTGCGGGCCTGAGCGCACCGGATGATATTCGGGTCCGCCAGCAAGTTCTGGCCCGACCAGGGCCGGACCTTGCTCGCCGCACCTGGGCGCGATTGGCCGATGGCAGTCCGCTGGTCACAGCCGATCGCCGCGGCGAAGGCACGCTCATCTTGTTCCATGTCACAGCTGGGCCCGACTGGTCGGACCTGCCCTATGCAGGCGTCTTCGTTGATATGCTGCGCCGGTCGATTGCTGCTGGCCGTGGCGAGGCAGTGAGCGATGAAGAGGGGCTCTACTCCCCAGCGCTGACACTCAACGGTGCTGGTCGCCTGACCCAACCGAGCGCGGGCGCAACGCCGCTTCGCGCCGCTGATTTTGGCGCCGTGATTCCATCCGAAGATCACCCGCCGGGCCTGTATCAAGGGCCCGCAGGCACACGGGCGCTGAACATCGCGGCTGAATATTCGCCCGTCGCTGTCACCAATTGGCCTGCTGCGGCCACCCTGCTCGGCGACACAGAAGCGCGAAGCTTGCGACTGGGCGGCATTCTGCTAGCGCTCGCAATCCTATTGTTCTGTGTTGACCTGATTGTTGCGCTCGGGATCGCAGGACTTCTACCCGGATTTAAACGCGCTGCTGCCGCGATGGTTTTGATGGTCGCGACCGGGGCAGTTCTGACACCTGGCGATGTGCAAGCGCAAAGCGAGACCGACAAAGAAATCGAGGCCGCGCTTGAAATGCGCCTTGCCTATATCGAGACCGGAGATGAACGCACCGACCGGGCAACCGCAGCTGGGCTTGAAGGCTTGAGCCTTGTCCTCTTCCGCCGCTCCAGCGTCGAGCCTGCCACCCCGCACGCGGTGAACCCTGAGACTGACGCGCTCGACGTTTATCCCGTCCTGTTCCTGTCACTTCCGGAGTCTCCGACACCACTCAGCAGCACCGCTGTCGCGCGCATCAACGCTTATATGCGCAATGGCGGCGCCCTCTTCATCGACACGCGCCAAGGTGGCAGCTTTGGTGGGCGCAACAGTTTCGAAGGCTTGGACGAGATCCTGCCAGGACTTGATACACCGCCGCTAGCGCCCGTACCGGTCGATCATGTGCTGACGCGGTCATACTATCTGATCCAAGGGTTTCCGGGCCGGTATGAGAACCGCAATCTGTGGATCGAAGCCACAGGGGCCGCAGACAAGACCGAGCGACGCGGCGATGGCGTCAGCCGCTTATTTGTTGGTGACGCTGACTATCTCGCCGCCTGGGCTATCGATGAACGCGGACGCCCGATCTATTCGGTCGATGGCGGCGACGTGCAGCGCGAAATGTCGATCCGGTTTGGGGTCAATCTGATCATCTACATTCTGACCGGAAACTATAAGGAAGATCAGGTCCATATCCCGGCCCTGTTGGAACGCCTCGGCGAGGATGAAGGGGTCGGTGACTTCGATATTGAAGAGGACGATGCGCCATGATCGAAGCCTCTCGCCTTTCTTTTGATCCGCTAATCGGATGGCCGCTTTTCTGGTGCCTCGCCGCGCTCTGCGTGATTGCATTGGCGATCTATATTGTCGCGTTCCGCAAAGCCTGGCTGACTCGAACACTGGCGGCTGCATTTGGCCTGCTCGCTTTATCCAACCCAGCGATTGTTGAGGAAGAACGCGAGCCCTTGCCATCGGTCGCTGCGATTGTGGTCGACCGCTCTGACAGTATGGGGTTTGGGGCGCGCGAAGAGATCGCAACCACGGCCTTTGCCAGCTTGCAGAGCGAGCTCGAGGCCAATCCCGCGATTGATTTACGCGTGGTTGAGGTTGAAACCCAAGGCGATGGCACACGCTTAATCGGCGCTCTGGAAGGACTGATGGCCGATGTCCCGCGCGACCGCATCGCTGGCGCGATCCTGATTACGGATGGTCAAGTGCATGATCTGCCGAGCGACCTCAGCCGCGTCCGCGAACTTGGTCCGGTGCATGCCTTGATCACCGGCGACCCGGATGCCAGCGATCGCCGGATTACGCTGGTTGAGACGCCAAATTTTGACATCGTCGGCGACGAAGCCGAGTTCGTCGTGCGCATCGATGATCCCGAAGGCGGCACTGTGCCGCTGACCTATGCGATGAATGGGGGGCGCTCCCAGGCGCGCTATATTGAGGCCGGCGAAGACACCAGCATCTTCATCGAAGTCGAACGCCGCGGCGACAATATTATTGTCTTCGAGACCCCTGAAGGTCCGCAGGAACTGACCCTTGCCAATAACCGCACAGCCGCGACGATTTCTGGCGTGCGCGATGGGCTACGCGTGCTCTTGGTGACAGGCCGGCCAAACGCCTCTGGCCGGGTGTGGCGCGATCTTTTGAAATCAGATCCATCCGTAGATCTGGTACATTTCACGATCCTGCGCCCGCCTTATAAGCGCGATGTCACCCCGCTTGAGGAAATGGCGCTGATCGCCTTCCCGACCGAAGAACTCTTCGAAGAAAAGCTTGACGGCTTCGATTTGATCATTTTCGATCAGTATGAACGCCGCGGCGTGATCACCATGGGCTATCTCGCCGATGTTGCCCGTTATGTCGATGAAGGCGGCGCCTTGCTCGTCGTCGCGGGTGAGAGTTTTGCTGGTCCGGCGAGCCTCGCGCGCACGCCGCTCGCCGGGATTCTGCCTGCCCTGCCGACCGGTGAAATTGTCAATACAGACGTGATGCCAACGCTCTCCTCGGAAGGCATGCGCCATACGATCACCGAAGATTTTACTGGCCGGCGATGGGGCAAGTGGCTGCGCTATATCCAGGCCCGCTCCGATACTGGCGACGTGCTGATGCGCGCCGAAGATGGCGCGCCTTTATTCGCGGTCGACCGGGTCGGCGATGGCCGCGTGGCGCAATTGCTCTCGGACCAAATCTGGCTTTGGGCGCGCGGTTATGATGGCGGCGGCCCGTTCTCAGACTTGATCCGTCGCTCGGTCCATTGGTTGATGAAAGAACCGGAACTGGATGAGCGCCAATTACAGCTCACAGCACAAGGCGACACGGTGCGCGCCAATCTGCGTACGCTCGCCGATCGCGCGGCCCCGCTGATCATAGAGACCCCGGATGGCAGCTTCTTGGAGCCAACATGGCGCGTGGAGGGCCCTGGCGCCTATAGCGCTGAAGTACCGGTTGACCAGCTCGGCCTGTATCGCGCTCAATCTGGCGGGCTCGACGCGGTTGCCCTCAACGGCCCGGCAAATCCCAAAGAGTTTGCGGCGCTGGAAGCGACCGGCGAGGTATTACAGCCCCTTACCACCCTGTCTGGCGGCGGCATTTTCAGCGCGCAGCGGCCAGATCAGCGCCCAGACGTGAGGTTGGTCAGCCGCCGCGCCGATGCCAGCGGCAATTCATGGCTCGGCCTACGCGAACGCGGCGCCTATGCGGTGCGCAGCTCAACCAGCCTACCGCTTTTGCCAGGCCTCCTCGCCATCGGCCTGATCCTCCTAGCGCTCCTCTTCGCCTGGCGACGCGAGGGTCGCTAAGCGCTCGATAGCGCGAACAATTCGAATTGGAGACTGGAAGAACACCAAGCTTCCAGCATCAGGGACAATCTCATAGGCCGCGTTTTTGAAGGTGGATGCGAACGCTTTGATGAGCGCAGGAGCGTGCTGCGCATCCTGTTGGCCAAAGATCATGTGAATCGGAGTCTCCAAGCCTTCGATGTGATCGAGCCAATTTTCACGATTCAACAGGAAATCATGGAGTGCGCCGTCATAGCCGTCGATGAAACTGTACCCCAATGCATCGACCACAATTTTGCGAAATTCCGGCGACTCAGAGAATTCCTGATCGGCGGCAGACTTTTCGAAAAAGCGTTTTCCGATTGCTTCTTCGTGACCGGCTTCAACCGCGTTAATCGTGGAACGAAGATAGTGTTTGAAAATTCCCTCTGAATGCTTCGCCAAATATGCTGCCACGCGTAACTGCATGCTCATCATGCTGAGTTGGTTTCGCTTTGTTAGAGGGATCGCTGGCGCTGAAAGCACAATCCCTCTGCAGCGAGTTGGATACTTATGCGCGAACGCCAAAGCGTATGGCATGGCACCATTACTGGCGAGCACGGGGCAATCATCTAGCTCCAACCTGTCTAAAAGAATTTCCAGCAAATCGGCATACTCAAACAGATGAGTTACCCCTTTTTGCAGGTTTGATGATGCACCATAGCCCGGCCGCCAAGGCATAATTAATTTGCGCCCACTCTGCGAAAAAGCACTCTTTACGTCTGTTGTGAGGCCAGTTCCGCCAATGAGTGGATGCAGATAAAGAACCGGCTCAGCATTCTCTTCTCCCCAAACATCGACAGCTAACTGTCGATTTGGATGAAGCTCAAAGACCTGGAGTTGTCTTTTGCTTTCGAGCTCAAACACACGCCTCTGTCCTGGCAGAGATGCCTGGTGAAACTTTAAAAACCCCGCATACAAGCAAATCAGCTCTGACTGTGAATTGAGGTGAAGCTTTGCGAGCATGCGCTTCAACTGATTTCGAACGGTGCCAACCGATCGTCCCCTCTCATTTGCAAGCGTTCTGAGACTCATTCCCGAGACAATAGCCCAACAGATCGATTGTTCGATGGATGTAAGCTTGAGGCTTTGTGCAAACAATCGCCCGACCTGATCGTCCCACACCGCTTTGAGTTCTTGAAGAACGCCAACTGGTTGATTGCTAGATGTTGTATCCCATTCGAAAAGAAACTGCCTGAAATGGTCACTTGCTTTTGCCGGGAGGGAGAGCACGGTAGGCGGAGGAGCGTCTCCGTTTTGCAGCTGTCTAAGAGATAGATCAAAATCAGCGCGTTCTTCGGCGCTGCTCAAAAGATCAGACAATGCTTCGCCAGCGGGTGCTTCTACCGCTTGCATGGCAAGCTTGCTGATTTGTGTGATGCAGCCGCGCGAGTCTATCAATACCCACAATGTGTTGTCTTCGCGCGTTAGAAGACCTTTTTTTGAAACGGATGCGCTCTTCTTCCCTTCATAGAGGCTATATGCACTCTCAAAGAAGTGACTCACATCATTCAGCGTTGAATCATTGCTCGCGAGCACGGTGTCATCGTCTGCCACACGCGACCTTAGCTTTTGGTCAATGAGTTCATCCAATTCGCCTAATTTCTGCGGATGTAGCATCAACTCATACGCAAGCTGAATCAGCCGATCTTCATAGCGCATGACCAGTAGCTTTCCGAAAGAACATCCGCACAAACAAGCATGCGGCTCGCAATTTAACTAGGTGGATGACCCAAGTACTTCGTTGGCGTCCAAAGGGTCAATGGCGCAAATGGCGTCCCATGAATGATTGACCTCCCAAGACGTCTTGAAGGTCCACCCGAGCGTTTCTGATGCAGAAAGGCCTGCCCGTATTTTGTACCAGCTGGGACATTCGACGATATCTCAAATCTGGCAGGTCCGTTTCTTTTCAAGCCAACAAGGAGAAACGGCATGAATAGAGTTAAGCTAAGCGCGATCGGGTGTTTGTCATTGTTCTCAATAGCAGCTTGCGGTGGAGCGGATCAGGCGCAAGCAGAAACCGATGTCAAACTCGAAATGAGTTACGCGGAAAAGTGCGTCGAACGAGGTGGCGATAAGACGATCTGCAAGTGTCTTGATGACGCTTACAAGAGCGAGCTAAACGACGATCTTTATGCAATTCTGACGCTGAATTTCATTGGCGACAGCGACGCGGCTTCGAAGCTAACGTCAGACTATATAGCTTCTGATCCGGATGCTGCAGCGACTATGGGAAGTGCGCTTAGTGCGGCCACGGAAAAGGCGACAGCACAATGCGGGTAGCCTAGCAACCACCGCACTTCTCGTTGTTTCTTTACCTCTGAGCGGGACAACTCTGCTCCCCCCCCCTCTGCAGAATAGTTGTCCCGCACTTTTTGTTTCCTGCTGCAGAATAACTGAGTTCATTCTGCTGAATGTACCAGTTGGGACACGCTCAAAAAATCGATCGCCGTAGAACGTCCTCATTGTCGAAATGAAAGGACCAATTCGATGACAAGATCTTTGAAAACAAAATTTCTAGGAGCAGCGATTGTTGCTGGTCTTTGTCTTTCTGGCGCACAAGCCCAAGGCTTCGGTGACAGACTCAAAAAGCTCGCAAAAAAAGAAGCTGCGGAGAAGGTTGAAGACGTGATCGGCAAGTCTGCCGCGCAATCTTCACCACAAGCATCAGTGGGTGGTGCAAGCGCTGCAGGCGGTGCTTCTGTTGCTCCCCCCTCACAAGACCTGATGGACCTCACTCAGTGCTCGGACCTCAAAGTTTCGAATGTGATGGTTGGGAAACTTGGCGAATTCACCTTTCAACAAGGTCTATCCCAAGAAGAACGCACGGGTTTTATCAACCGCAGAGCCGCGACGCCGACAAACGGATGTATTTTGCCATCAATCGATGCCTATGAGGCGATCTATATGGAGGTTGATACGGCGAAGTTTAAAGCAATGGGCAGTTTTGAACTTCAATGCGTAGAGAGCGCCACCAGAAAGAATGCAAATGATCCGCTCCCGAACCGGGGGATGAGTCATATCTCTGAGAAACACATGATGCTGAATTGTGGTAATTCGGAAGGTATCGAGGAGTGTATCAGCGGTTCAAATTCTGATCGCGCCAGCGCATGGAGCAAGTCGCTTGAGTCACGCGGTAAGACTATGCTGAGCGTTCACGCACCGACATATCACAACGACCCGGGCACCAATATCTATTGTCAGTATTACAATCCGGCCTCCGGAAAGAGCCTGTTCGGTTTTCAGTTCTTACGCCGGAAAGGCTAAGCAGCCACCTCCTCAATCTCCAACGGGGTGATGTCGCGACAAAGCGCTCATCACCCCACCTCTCACTACAATTTGAGCAAGACAAAATGACTTTCATCCGAACTTGTGTCGGCGTTCTAGCCGCAACCTTTTTAACAAGCACAGCCATGGCTCAAACCAATGCAGCATGCGTCGGAATTGCTGATCATGTGCAAGCCGTCATCAAAAACGGCGGCGCTCCCGACATGTCGCTAAACCCTAGCCTGCAAAAATTCAAAGATGCGCAGGCAGCCGCCCTGGATTTAAAGATTCAAAAAACAGCTGAAGGTTACGGATTGGACGCGGATGATATGCGCGCTGAATCCGCACAGGATTTGGCAACCATGAAAGAGCAACTCGTCACCCGCTACGGCGAAGAGAAGCTCTATCAAGACTATGTCGTGATGCTCACAAACTGCGTAAAAGCTTCCAGTGAAGTCGAGATGGGGCAAACCCAAGACGAATTTATGAAGACGATAAACGCGCTCCGTCGCATCATCGGATAGCTTGTTCTGAACTAAAAGCGGAGCGAGCGCCTATGCCTTGACTGAAGCGCTCGCCCCGACTCAACGGGATGAATGCACTCTGCAGGCTGCGGGAACGATTAGTCTCCCCACGTTCATCTCTTAAATAAACGGTGCACTAAAAGGCGATTGAGCTGTGAAACGCACGATCAATGACCGAAAATACGACGTAAAAAAATTCCCGAATGTGGGATACGTTTTCTGGCTCCTAAACCCCATCCTCAGCATTAATGAGCTTGTTCTAGGCCAGAGAATTCCCAAAGAGACCCTGGTAGAATTGGACGTCGAAAGGACCTCTCCCCCCAAAGAGTATGTCGAGTGCAAAGCCTGCGGCCAACTCACCGATTTGGACCTGTGGCCCCGGGCCGGGATGAAATTTCGCAATTGGTTTGGACTGGCCTGTCCAACTTGCGGATCGAAACTTCCCACTTGCCTCAATTTGTGGTCACGTTTGCTTCTTCTCGCATTCTTTCCAATCGTGAAGACTCTGAATGTCAGGTTTCAAAATCGTGTACTTTCCAAGCAGGTACTTGCGTTACGAAGCGCACAGCTTGGACAAAACCCCGCCCGGAATTCCTGGAAAGGAATAAAGCTAGGTGTTTTGTTTGGAGGAGCGATGGCAGTTCTACTATCTCTCGCCTCCTTAGCCGAATTAGGGAACATCATTCCGGCAATGATCATTGGTCTCGTGGGTGGAAGCTTATCAGGCCTCTTGTTCAGCGGATTAATGTATTTGTTCAGGCACAAAATCTGATTCCAAGCGAGTTGAGGCGCCCAAAAACGGTGCTCCCCCAAATCCCGTCACCCCTCACAATCAATTTATGTGTGTGCTGCGCACCGTGCGTTACAAGCATGGGATGTTGTCGCTGTGGAAAACACCGGGTCTTGGCCCTCTGATCTTTTCGGTTTGGCGGGCGGATGCGCGGCGAAAGCTTGAGCTGGCTGCGCCATGGATGGCGAAAACCGATCGGCTGCTCGAAGTCGGGTCGGGGCCTGGCAGCGTACTTGTCGAGTTTCGAAACGCAGGCTTTCAAGTTGAGGCGCTTGATGTGACCGATACGAGCTATTCGAAATCGCTCGCGCCAACCCTCTATGATGGGCGTCGCATGCCTTATCCAGACGACACTTTTGATACGGCGCTCTTACTGACAGTCTTGCACCATACGCCCGAGCCGGATGATATTTTGCGCGAAACGGCCCGGGTCGCGCGGCGCGTCATCATTTTGGAAGATGTGTATGAGGGGGCATGGCAGAGAAAGTATACGAAGGTCGCAGACTCCATCACGAACCTTGAATTCTTTGGCCATCCGCACAGCAATCGCTCTGATCCAGAATGGCGGGATAGCTTTACCCGGCTCGGCCTAAATCTCTTGCACGGCGAGGTTCACCCCTTCGCCTTGGCTTTCCAACAAGCGCTTTATGTCGTGGAAAAACAGGCTGCCTTTGAGAGTGTCAGCGCCGAGGCCTAAATCGCGCTGAGCCGCCCCGATAGCGCGCTGGCATCTCCGGCCAAGTCCCGAACCATGACGCGGCTCATATCTTGCGGACCTGGGAATACGAACCGATCGACCGGCACCGGTGTGAAGCCAAGTTCGCTGAAATATCGAACCGACCCAATAATGATGGCTGCGCCCCAGCCGGCTTTGGTTGCGGCTTCCAGAGCTTCGCCAGTAATTGTCAGGCCGAGCCTTTGGCCCTGGAAATCCGGGGAGACCGCAACTGGCCCGATGAACACTGCGGGCACCCGGTCGATGCCAACAAAAATCGGCCAGACCCGGCACACTCCGATCAGCTCACCCTCTGAGACCGCGACGCGCGTGATGTCCGGCAGCGAAGCATTCCCTTCGCGCAGGCGTTCTGCGGTTTTGGCGAAATGCCCGGGCCCAAACGTGCGGTCATACAGCGCCTCAATGGCCGCTGCATGCTGATCCGGGGTTTCAGGTGTGATGTCTATCATGGCGCGCGGTGTTTACTCCTGCGGGCCTGAAACGCAATCTTTAATTCAATAGTCCCAGCGATTTAGCTGATCTTTGACCGCCTGGATAAAGGCCAGAGGCTGGTCGAGCATGACATGATGCTGGGCGTCGGGGATGGAAACCATGTCCATGCCATCGCGGAGCGAGCGCATATAATCCCAAATTCGATCGGTCACGAGGACTGAATCTCGCCCGCGCATCATCGCGACACGGCAGGTGATGTCTGAGAGCATATTCGTCGACATTTTGCTGAACTCAAAATTGAAGAAGATCTGCGGATCGAACTTCCAGACCCAGCCGGTTTGACCGGCCTCGTTGGTGGTCTCTTTCAGGCTGTGCCGCGCGATATAGTCCGCGATATAATGGTTCTCGCACGGTTGCGGCGGGGCCAGTCTAAACCGCGCCAAGGCGGCCTCAAGGCTGACATAAGCGCGGTTGCCGCGGGCGCGGCGCGGCGGGCCTTCCCACTCATCTTCCGGGGGGCGCAGGCCGCTATCGACAATGACCACACCGGCGAAGCGATCTGAGTGTTTTTGCGCCGTATGCAGCGTGATGAAACCGCCAAATGAGTGCGCGACAATCACCGGCTTGCGACCGTTTTTGAAAAGTCCCGCATGTTCACAAACCGCCATTTGCTCATCTGCGAAACGTTCAAAACTGTACATCTCGCGCCAGTCGCTGTCGCCCATGCCGGAAAAGCTGGGCGCGATCACGCGGTACTGGCTGGCGAGGGTGGGCGCGATGAAATCGAACCAATGCGCATGCGCGCCATTGCCGTGTGAGAGCATCAATCCAGGCAGCGATGGGTCACCCCAAGCCTGATACCGGATTTTGAGCCCGTCCACGTGGGCGAAATGTTCTTCATAAGCTGTTTCAACCGCCGCATTGAACCAATCAGGCGCTTCTGGTTTTGCACCGCGATAGCGCGCTAAAAGATTGGCCTCTTGCGGGCTCATTTCCTTGATATCATCGGCCATGTCTTAGGTTCGTTTCTCGATAACTTTGAAAGTGCCAGAGCCCGTCATCAGCGTTGTATCCCCGCTCCAGATACGGCCCTCGACCGTGTAAATATTGTCGACGACCGACAGAACTTCGCCGCGCCCCTCAATCCAGGAGCCGTGCTTGGCACCTGAGAGGAAGTCACAGACCAAGCGGATCGTCACCCACCAGGTGTCTTCGTCTTTTTCAACCGCAGATCCCCAAGCCATATCGGCAAAAGTCATCAGCATGCCACCATGCGCATTCATCATGCCATTGGTATGGTGTTCGCCGACGCGGAACGCGCGCGTGAATCCCGTTTCATCCCGTTTCTCGAATAGCGGGCCAACCTGGCGCCCAAACCCTCGATGCCAAGGCAGAGGAACGTAACCGGGAGGAATATCGTATATTTGTTCTTTGGTGAGATCGTCGCTCATGCCGGTCACATGACGCCAGAAATCGCTTCCGGCAACCCCTCACGTTGCGGGATTGGCGGCGATCCAATTCAGCAGCAAGACGTTCGCATTCGCGGTCATGTGCGCGATGATTGGCACGATCACCGTTCCGCTCATCATTCGCAGGAAGGCAAATCCAACCCCGCTCAGGAAGACAACAAACATCGCAGCGGGAGAGTATTGCAGATGACTGAAAGCGAAGGCCAAGCTCGACAGCATGATGGCGGCTGATGGGCTTAGTCCGCGCGCCACGATGGCGCCAAAGGCGACACCTCTGAACGCCACTTCTTCGACAATCGGCGCCATGATCACAGCGACAAAGATGTAAGCGAGCGACCAATTCTGGGGGGCGAAGACGGCCTCGTTGACCTCCTCGCGATATTGCCAGCCAGCTTCGCTCATGAAGCTGCCGACCAGCAGGCTCGGGATAATTAAAATGAGCGGTCCTAGGATCCCGCCAATCCACATCCAGACTGTATCGGTCCGCATCTCTCCGGCGAACGGTCCGGCGCCAATCGCGCTGGACCACAGGCTCATCGTGCCAAACCAAGCTGCCATGGCGACACAGGAAACCAGCCAAAGCGATTGATAAGCGTTGATCTCATCAACCGTTCCTGGCTCAAAATTCGGCACAAATTCGAGCGCGATCATCGCCGCACCGGTGAGGAATAGAACCGGTGCCAAGACGACCCAGAAGACGGCCATCCATGGCTCACGCGCGAGCGCTAAAGGCGTCTTGTGAGGACCAAGCATGGTCTCGGCTTAAGACTGGTCTGTCTTAGAGACAAGCGTTGAATGTGACAGGCGCGAGCGCGAAAATTCGGCTGCGATTAGCTCTCATCCGCTGGGCGCTGTGCGACCAAGTCTGCCGTCATGCTGTTGATTTTCGCGATCAGGGCTTCGGACGAGCCATTATTCTGATCCAAAATCGACAGGAATTGTGCTTGCTGCTCAATCGCCAACCAAATCAGATTGCCTTCAGCGTTCAGAGCCACATCAACGACTTGGTACTTGCCGCCGCGATTGAGCACCCGCCAGCGAACTTCCAGCTCCTGGCCATCGGCGCGGACAATCTCAGTGTCGACAATGGAATCGCGGGCATTGCGATCGGTTGATCCAACGACTTTCACGTCCCGGCCGCGATATTCGTTGAAATAGAACTCATACACGACGAGCGCATAATTCCGGAAGGTCTCCAGATAGGCTTCCATTTCCTCGTCGGAAAAGCGTTTGGCATATTTGCCGATCACAAACCGTGCGACCGCATCGAGATTTGTAAACTCGTCCATATAAGTCTGGAACTGCACACGGCGCTCAGCGGCTGAGAGCCCCGGTGTGTTCAGCGACGCCAAAACGTCATTCGCATTTGTGCGAACATATTCTTCTGTTTGCGTATCTGCAAAGGCTGGCAGAGCGGTAAAGGCCAGCATTGTGGCAGAGAGTATCCACTTACGAGAGATCATTATTCTATTCCTCTGACTCGAACTCTTCATCATCGCCGAAATCATAAGCATCGAAATCGGGCAAATCTTTGAACGGGTCTTCTTGCTCTCGGCCGTCACGGATCGCGGCGGCTCTTTGTTGTGTATAATTTCGGCGTAGTGCGATGTACGGCTCGGGCTGATCGCGCAGCACTTCGACGGCCTCAATGACCCGCTCTCGAGTCGAGACGACATTCGTCACCTGCCGGGCAATCCGAAACTCGGTATCGCCCTCGAACTGCGCATAGTTGAGCGGATCGAACGCCATATCGACGCCGAAACCAACTGTATCGCGCAAATTAGACGCCCCGAGCAGCGGCAGAACGATATACGGCCCGTTTGGCACACCCCAGGTTCCAAGCGTTTGCCCGAAATCTTCTTTATGCTCCGGCACATTGAGGGCTGTCGCGACATCAAATATCCCGGCGACTCCAACCGTAGAGTTCACAACGAAGCGGGTCGCGGTATCAATCGAGGCAACCGGCTTGCCCTGCAAAACCGTGTTCGCGAACACGACAGGTTGGTTCAAATTGGTGAGAAAATTGGAGACACCGCCGCGCACAGGCTCATTGGTGACCGCGCGATAGCCCTTCGCCACCGGCTCTAAGACCGCTCGGTCGACCCCGTCATTGAACGCGTAGACCCCGCGGTTCCAGCCCTCAATCGGGTCATAGACCGCAGACGAACTCGCATCCTCACTGGTCGTCGCGCAGGCAGCCAAAGCCAGCACGGAACCTGAAAGTGCGAAAGCTAATCTCATATTATCCGATCCTTCTTATCGGCGGACGATATGTGTGCGCATATGCCCGAAATCAAATAAACCTAATGTGAATAGTCATACATGAGTTAAAAGTGTGTCGCGCGAGGCACATTATTAAGGCGCAATTCGTCTCTTGCTAATCATATAAATGATCGTTTATATGATCTCATGTCGATCTCAACCGATCATCTTGTCGACGCCTTGAAGGCGGCTGGAGAGCCCACGCGCTTGCGCATCCTCGCCTTGTTGCGACGAGGTGACCTGGCCGTGGGTGAGCTGGTCCAGATCTTGGAGCAGAGCCAACCGCGCCTGTCTCATCATTTAAAAACACTCGCCACATCCGGGCTGGTCGAACGGCTTCCGGAAGGCGCTTGGGTGTTTTACCGGGCCCGTTCAAAAGACTGGGCCGGGCGGGTATTGAATGCCTTGTTCGATGAAATCGATCTCAGCACTGAACCCTATCAGTCCGATGCCGAAGCCTTGCAGACCGTCCGGCGCGCCCGCGCCACATCGGCTGAGGCCTATTTCTCTGAAATCGCAGAAGACTGGGACCGATTGCGCGCCCTTTATTATCCGGAAGACGCCATTGAAGAAGCGATTTTGGACCAGGTGGCCGGGCATAGTTTTGAACGCGTCATCGATCTCGGCACCGGCACGGGACGGATGCTGTCTTTGCTCGCGGCTCAGACCCAGGAAGCTGAAGGGCTCGATCTTTCTCACCATATGCTGACGGTTGCGCGCGCCAATCTAAACCGCGCCGAGATCCGCAATGCCCGCGTGCGCCAAGGCGATGTCACAGCCACACCGTTCGAGACCGCCAGCGCAGATCTGGTCCTGGTCCATCAAGTGCTGCACTATTTGGAAACGCCCGAAGACCTGATGACCGAAGCGGCGCGCATTTTGCGCCCTGGCGGCCGTCTTCTGGTGATCGATTTTGCCCCGCACGATCTGGAATTCTTGCGAGAAAGCCAAGGCCATCGTCGCCTGGGCATCCGCGAAGACGACATGATCGAATGGGCGGATGCTGCCGGACTCGCCCTGAAAGCCCCGCTCCGGTTCGATCCCCCTGCCTCCCTAGATCAAGGCCTTAGCGTTCTCATCTGGAACGCGACCCGCCCCGCCAATCAACAAGAAGTCGCCGCATGAATACGCTCGCCGCTGCCGCCCAACAAACCACCCCTGCCCCGAACGTTTCGTTCGAGTTCTTCCCGCCGAAGACCGACAAAATGGAAGCGAAGCTATGGGAATCTGTGGCACGCCTCTCACCGATGGCGCCGAAATTCGTCTCTGTCACCTATGGCGCGGGCGGTTCCACCCGGGACCGGACGCAAAAGACGGTTGCCAAGATTGCCCAAGACACACCGCTCGCCCCCGCTGCGCACCTGACCTGCGTCGGCGCCACCAAGGAAGACGTCCTGAAAGTCGCGGAAGACTTTTGGTCGGCGGGCGTCAGACACCTGGTTGCACTGCGCGGAGACCCGCCGTCCGGCATGGGCGAAAAGTTCGAGCAGCATCCTGGTGGCTACAAAGACAGTGTCGAGCTGATTGCCGGCATTCGCGATCATTATGTTGGGCCGAACGTCCGGTTTGAGATCAGCGTGTCCTGCTATCCAGAACAGCACCCGGACAGCCTTGGATGGGATGAAGACATTGCCTTCCTGAAAGCCAAACAGGACGCGGGCGCAGACCGCGCGATCACGCAATTCTTCTTTGAACCAGACGTGTATCTGTCCTTCCTCGAGCGCGCCCGCGCGGGCGGCGTCACCATGCCGATTGTCCCGGGCATTATGCTGCAGCCGAACTTTAACGGCCTCGCCCGCATGGCCAAAGTCGTTGAAGCGTCCGTGCCGGATTGGCTGTTCAAGCTCTATGAAGGCACCGATGACGATCCTGAAACGCGTGAGCTGATCACCGCCAATGTCGCCGTTGAACTGTGTCAGAAACTGTCAGAGCAAGGCGTGAATGATTTCCACTTCTACACGCTGAACCGCGCCAATCTCGCCCTCTCAACCTGCCGTATGCTTGGCCTCAAACCGAAAGCGGCAGTGGGATGACAAAGCTGACCAAACCGCAAAAAATCGTGATCATCGGGGTCGCACTGATCGTCGCGTTTTTGGCGCTTCGACTCTTCAGCGCGCCCTCATGGAACACACCGAAGGGGGCTCAGCTTTATACTCTCGCGGAGGACGGTCGTTCCAACGACGTCGATCGCTTGCCCATAAATCAATCAATTTTTGATCAACCGCCCTCTGAAGCTTGTGTTAAAGCAAAAGCCATTGCCAGCTTTTACGATAGCTGTGTCGACGCTCTGGAGCAGGCTGCGAACGGGGATTGCAAAAATCTCATCGCGCCTCCCGAGGGCTCAACGATCCCTGACAATTTGATCCAGGCCAAACGATTCCAAAGCAGTTTTGCCGAAGTTGCCTCCTCCGTCTGCGAAACCGGACAACCCCGTCTCATTCTGATTGAGTCTCTTTCAAACTCGAATGCACAAGCAGGAATACCCGAATGACCGACCGTAAAACGCGACTCGAACAGCTTCACGCCGCTGCCAAAGACCGCATCCTGCTTCTGGATGGATCGTGGGGTGTGATGTTTCAGAAAATGGGCCTGAGCGAAGACGATTATCGCAATGACCATTTCAATACCGAGACCTATCCGGGTCAGATGAAGGGCAATAATGACATTCTCTGTCTCACCCGCCCAGACCGCGTGACTCATCTGCACGACGCCTATTTCGAAGCTGGTGCAGACATCACAGAGACCAACACATTCTCTG
>JALUWJ010000064.1 GCA_027019605.1 Henriciella sp.
GTGTAGAGCAGATCGTTCCATTCCGATAAACTCCGCGGTGCGAGAAATGTTGCCATCAAATCGCGTGATCTGAAGGGTTAGATAATCCCGCTCAAACTGCTCGCGGGCGTCGCGTAGTGACAGCCCAACAAAGTCTGCCGAGACACCCATGCCTTCGCCGCTATCGCCCGTTTCGCGATCCAGCGGCAGCTCTTCGACGCTGACAACGCTTTGATTGCTGTCGCGAGACAGGATCAGAACCCGCTCTACGACATTACGCAATTGGCGAACGTTTCCAGGCCAATTCATCGATTGCAGGACGGCAATCGCCTCTTTGCTGAACACGCGCGGTGTCAGGCCTGAAGAATCCGCAATTCGCTCGCTGAAATATTCCACAAGCGCCGGAATATCGTCGCGACGTTCGGCCAATGATGGAACGCTGAGCGGCACAACGTTCAACCGATAGTACAAGTCTTTTCGGAACGCCGTCGCCTCAATCGCCTTTTCGAGATCGCGAGTCGAGGATGACATCACCCGCACATCGACCCGCACATCAGACCCGCCGCCAACACGCTGAAAACGCTGCTCCGTCAGAACGCGCAAGATCTTACTCTGGGTGCCCAAAGGCATATCGCCCACTTCATCCAGCAGAAGCGTTCCGCCATGGGCTTGTTCGAAGACGCCGATTTTGATCGGCATGCCAGAGGAATCTTCTTCGCCGAACAGCTCGCGCTCCATCTGCTCAGGCGCGATATTCGCAGCGTTCACCGCCACAAATGGTCCGCCAGCGCGCCTGGAATGCTCGTGAATGAGTTTTGCGCAGAGCTCCTTGCCAACGCCGGCTTCGCCTGAAACCAGAACACGCGAGTTTGTCGGCGCCACTTTTTCGATTTGCGCGCGCAAGGCCTGCGCCGCACCGCTGGACCCTATCCATTCAGAGACCGAGAAACTGTGCGTTCTCAGCGCTTCGTTTTCGCGTTTCAGCTTCGCCGACTCAATCGCGCGAGACACCAAGTGCAATAAGCGATCCGCTTTAAATGGCTTCTCGATAAAGTCGTAAGCGCCGCGCCGGATCGCTGCGACCGCCGTTTCGACATTGCCGTGACCGCTGATCACAATGACCGGCAACAGCGGATCAATCGCTTTCAGATATTTCAAGACCGACAGCCCATCCATATCGCTGCCTTGGAGCCAAACATCCAGAACCACCAGGCTCGGTGTTCGCGAGCGCACCTCTTGGATCGCTGACTCAGCCGTAGCAGCGGTCCGGACCCCGTGCCCGTCATCTTCCAGAACACCCGCGATCAGTTCGCGGATATCTGGTTCATCATCTACCACCAGGATGTCAGTACTCATTCGCATACTCCAAAGTCTGCTGCTCCGCTTCCGAAGAGTCAGTGATGCTCAAAGGCAGAACAATTCTTACGATTGCCCCATCAGTCCCTAATTTCGGTTCTAGCAACTGCACGCTCCCACCATGGTCCATGATGACCCGGTTCACGATCGCAAGACCGAGGCCAGTTCCGCCCTCGCGGGCAGTCACATAAGGTTCAAGCAGTTGATCTCGGGCCCCTTCAGGAAAGCCCGGTCCATTGTCTTCGACTTCAATAACGATCAAATCGTCATCGCCCGGGCGGACTGAAATCCGTACTTGCCCTTGGGCTTCATCATTCTCGGGGCGACGAGAGAGTGCTTCTGTCGCGTTCTTCACAATATTGGTGAAGGCCTGACCAAGCAGGCGCTCATCCCCTCGAATAGCCAGTCCTTCTGGCGGCATATCGAGGACAAATCTGTAGTCCGGATTGACCACACGCTGCGCAAAAACGACATCTGTGATCAGCGCGGCCAAATCAAATCGACTTGGAGTTGGCTTTGGCATCCGTGCAAAGTCTGAAAACTCCTGGACCATGCGCCCGATATCGGAAACTTGGCGGAGAATGGTGTTGATACAGCGTTCAAACACGCCGTCTTTGTCGTCAATTTGATCGCCATATCGCCGACGAATGCGTTCGGTGGAGAGCTGGATCGGCGTTAGCGGGTTGCGGATTTCGTGCGCGATCCGACGCGCAACATCGCGCCAGGCCAGTTGCCGCTGCGCAGAAATCAGACGCGTCGCATCATCCAGGGTGACGACATGACCGCCAACCGTATCCGAGGCGACTTTAACCCGGACGTATTTCAGACCATCATTGGCCTTGAGATTAATGAAGGAATCGTCCTGTGGGTTGGGCTTATCGGATGCGCTGACGCAGCCCCAGATCTCAGGGCTGATCTCGGACAAGACGCACCCTTCGAGCGCGCCCATATTGATCAGGTTTTCTGCAGATCGGTTGGCGATCGTGATGATCCCGGCTTGATCGGTTCGAATGACACCTGCGCTCAGCTCGACCAAAAGCGTCTCGAGGAATTGTCGACGCTCTTCAGCCTCTTCACGGGCGGAAATCAAATCATCCCGCCGCTCATCCAATTGCTGGGTCATGATGTTGAACGAGTTTGAGAGCAACCGCACCTCGTCTTCCGGATCCGGCAGCGGAACCGATACACCGCGGCGCCCCTCACTGACGTCTAGAGCGGCTGTCGCAAGCCGAGAGATCGGACGCGAAATTCGGTCGGCAATTTCCTGGGCGAGACGCACTGAAAGCAAAAGCGCCAAGGCGACAATTTGCAAATACGATATGACGAACAAAGTCTGGATCATATTGCTCTGTTCTTGCGCCAGACGGTAATCTGCGCCCGCCGCCCGCGCGCGTTCCAAACGAGCAAACAGTTCAGGATTGATCGGCCGCGCCAGGTAGAGGTAATTTTCCTCAAAGCTTTGGAGCTTGATCAGCGCGAACGTGTACCCCTGTTGCTGGCGCAGAACCGCAACGATCTCGCCCTGATCTGCGGCTGAGAAGAAGCTCTCTGACGGGCGGCCATAATGCTGAGGTGCGCTCATATTTTCAGCGCGCGCAATCGGGACGCCTTCGCGGTCAATGATGTATGCGGCTGAGAAGTCTCGATAGGTCGCCAGCAGGCTGAAAATCCGTTCGAAGGTTTCAGGATCAGCCTGAAACTCATTGACCGCAGACTCGACGTCATCGGCGACCGCTTGTGCATCTGTTTCGAACCGGACAGCAAACTCTTCGCCGCTCTCGGCTGAAATTGTCGCAATCTCATCGACCAGTGTGAGTACGGTCTCACCGAGCCACGTATCAATCCCGCGCGTGGTGGTGAACCAAAGAAACAGCGACACAATGATCGCCGGGATCATCGCCACGGTTCCGAATAACAGCATGAACCGGCGCGTGAGGCGTCCGCCACCTGCCCCTGAATCTGTGCGGGATTTTCGGATCGCCCGGTAGCGCGCGACAACCATCACCGCCAACACAACGATGATCACGGAGTTGATGACCAAGAAGGTCATGAGCGTATCAGGAACTTCTTCCGTCGGCCCACTGCGATCCAACATGATTACGGTG
>JALUWJ010000065.1 GCA_027019605.1 Henriciella sp.
TGTTCTACAATCCGAAGCGCAGGCATGCTAAGAACGGGATGCTGTCACCCGCCGAGTACGAAATGACAGCACAATGAAGCCGCAGGGCGTCTACATTCTTAGGGGCACATCACTTCTCTAGAATTGAACAAACGATTGAGAAGATCAGCGCGAATTCGAAGCGAACTCTCACCCTACAAGTTTATTCCACATTCGCGGTTAGATGGCTGTTGCCTCGAGTATCAGAATTTGAACGTCAGCACCCAGACGTGGAGATTCACATCACGACGTCTCAGCAGGATGCAGATCTAGCAAAAGGGGAAGTTGATGCTTGCGTTTTAATCGGGAACCCCGAGCGAGAAAACGTCGAGTATACTTATATTTACCAGTCACAAGTTTACCCGGTTTGCAGCCCCGCTTACTTAGAAAAAAGTGGCGCAATCGACTCCCCTGGTGATCTTACAAAACACACACTTCTTCAAGTTTACCCGTCCCAAGATGATTGGTCGATTTGGCTCCACGCGGTCGGTGCTGCGCACGTCAACTCTGCTGGGTATAATCGGTTTGACAGTTATGATCACGCTCTCAAAATGGCTGAGAACGGGCTCGGAATTGCGCTCGCAATCGAACCCTTTGCGAAGGATGATTTAGCAGCGAACAGATTGGTGGAACTGTTTCCAGGAAAGCGCGTAAAACTTCCGACGAGTTGGTACTTTGCAAGCTTAAAGTCCAAACAGGATGAACCAAAGATCGTTGCGCTCCGGAATTGGTTGGTTCAAGCCTCAGGTGAATGGCGAACACCCGAGGCGTCTATGCATTAGCTCGCTGGTTCGTTGAATAACCGTGAGGTGAAGTTTGCTATTTTGTTCGCCTAAAAAACAATCGTCCTCCTTCCGCTAACTCGCAAGCGCAAACACTCGATACTCTACGCGATCACTCGTTTCACGGCCCTCACCTACGGCGAGTGTCTCATTCAACCAGTCATATCGCTGGTCACCCGTTTCGAACCTAAGCTGAGTTTGAAAAAGCGTTTCGCCAAATTCGCTAGCCCCACCGACATTGAGCTTCGCTGTGAGAGGATCACTAAACCTGTATAGCCCCGTATATGAGACATGAATCAGTGCCTCATCATCAGTTTCAAACGTTTTTCGAACATCCAAGAATGAAAGCCCATCTCGTCCTTTCAGCAACCAATCACCGCCACCCGGAAGGATCCTGCCTTTTAGCCTGGGGCCCTCAAAAGTGCCTTCGCCGGCGATATAGGTTACACGTTGACCGAATGGCGCATCTCCGATTGCTTGAATTTGCTCCAACGCATTTCGAAAATTCATGAGTGGTTCTAGCTTCAACGTGTACTCCCGCGTTCATGAGCCGTAGCGGTCTCTATCAATCCATAGCGATCAGACTCTTACCGTCGACATAAGACTACTTTCGGTCCGAAACCTGAGCTTCCAATTCACCATACGCACGCTATCGCGATTTATTTGCAACGGCGATCAAAATACTTTCGCGCCCTGGCAAAATGAATTCATCTAAACACGAGCATTCTCATTATCGGATATCGCGCGCGAACGTCTTGCGTCTGCGCAATAGGTCGAAGCTAAAAGGAACTGCAACACCTCGTTCTAAGGTGAGTGCATTCCGGCAACGCAGAAGGGCCGTTCATCCGGCGACAAAAAAAGGCGGCGAGAGCATTGCTCTCGCCGCAGTAGCGCTAACTCACGCCTCTCCTCAGTCCTGATAATCTTTAGGCAGTAACTTCTTGGTTTGTCGCAAACTCGTATGACCGGGTCACGATAGACTTGACCACTTCGAGTTCGTCATCGTCTCGAGGTGAGAAGACCATGACCAGACCTTTAGGCAAGCGACCTAAGGTTACGAGATAGTGGTCCTCTCCCCAGCCTTTGTTGATCACTTCCATAGCGTCAGCTTTTGGTAGCTGCAGGTGCATACTTCCATTGTCAGGATGCGGATGAATGTGTGCGAACTCGCGGCCAATCATGAACGCTTCGTGGTTGCACTCATGAGCTTCGTGCATGACCATCGCTCTTGAGCCAGGCACCGAGATCGTTGAGTGTTCATTCTTCACACCTGGAAACGAGAAGCAAAACTCGTGAAGCTTGTCGATCACCTCGTCGGGCCCATGTTGGGTCAATTGCGAGTGTGGAAGTCGGCTCGTTGTCTTTGGCAGCGGCCCTGAACGCGGTGTCAAATTCAGCGTCTTAAACATGTTAAACTCCGTAGATTAACTTCTATGGGGACAAGGTGGATGTTCTTTTCTGCAAATCAATTCGCAATCAGCGAAAGCATAACTTGCAGAAATGCACAGATCATCGCTCCGGAATAGTCCATCCTTTTGCAACGGCCGGTCTTGCATTGAACCGTTCAAGGAAGCTCGCAATATTCTTGAAGCTGTGAAGCTCGGTCACGTCTTCCGCCTTGTAGAATTTCGCGATTGAATCGATCCATGGCGCGACCGCAATGTCGGCAATTGAGTAGTCACCCGCCAACCACTCTCGATCAGCGAGTTGTTGATCGACCACATTCAGGAGTCGCTTTACTTCATTGGTGTATCGCTCAACCGGACGCGGATCCTCGATGTCTTTCCCACCAAAAGCGTAGAAGAAGCCAAACTGTCCTACCATCGGACCAATCCCGCCAACCTGGAAAAAGACCCATTGCAATATTTCATAACGGTGCGCTGCAGTGGAGCCGTTCAGCTCACCTGCTTTGTCGGCGAGGTAGGTCAGAATCGCACCGCTCTCGAATAGTCCAATTGGCTCGCCGTCCGGACCATTCGGGTCGATGATTGCGGGGATTTTGTTATTGGGATTGAGAGACAAAAACTCTGGACTCTTGACGTCCACGTCTGAAATCGTGACCCGGTGCACTTCATAAGGAAGGCCCAATTCTTCAAGCGCTATGGACGCTTTCACACCATTAGGCGTTGGATAGGAGTAGAGTTGAATACGGTCGGGATGAGCTGATGGCCACCGTCCTGTGATTGGGAACTTTGATTGCCAATTCGGCTCTGAACTTGCTCCTGAAACAGTCATAATAGCTCCTATTAGTGTTGTTACCTAGCCAGATGGATGCTAACTCACGCAAGACAATTCACAAAAATCGCAAAGAGTGCTTGCATGAAAACACAACCTTTAGAGTGGAGCGATATCCCATTTGTGCTTGCCGTTTGCGAAGCAGGCAGCCTATCAGCGGCAGCTCGTAATTTAGGCGTGAATCACTCAACTGTCTTTCGACGCATCGAGGGGGTCGAAGCGCGTCTCGGAGTTCGGTTATTCGAACGACTGTCCCAAGGTTACGTGATGACACCCGCAGGTGAGCTCTTTTTTCAGCAAGCCCAAGAGCTACGAGACGGACTTAATAGCATTCAGCGAGAGCTTGGTGGCCAAGACCTTCGCCTGGAAGGCACACTCTCGATTACAACGACCGACTCGTTGTTGCAGTATCTCACACCTGTTTTTTCGAGGTTTCAAGACAAGTACCCTGAGATTGAATTGAGACTGCTATCTGAGGCTCGATCGTTAGATCTGATGCAACGCGATGCTGATATTGCTATCCGCCCAACCCTTAACCCACCCGAGCATTGGTCTGGGCGCCAAGTTGGAACCGTGATTTGCGCTGCTTATGCTCAAAGCGATTATTGGAAGTCAGCGAAGTCTCTCCAGGAAGATGAGCGACGTTGGGTTTGCTTAGACTACGATCTCGATCAATCGCCTATGAGTAAACTAACACAAAGCCTCAAGTCCGACGTCGCCAACACAACAGTCGTGAATACCGTTATTGGGGTTCTTGATTATGTTCGGTCTGGTTCGGGCGTAGCAGTCCTACCCTCTTATCTGGCCGAGATGTACCCAGACTTAGTTCAAGTCAGCGATAAAGATGACAGTCAGAATTGGGGGCTTTGGCTATTGTCCTACCCCGATCTCCGGCGAAGCGCGCGTGTGCATGCATTCTTTGAGTTCGCAAACGCGAATATTCCGAAGGATCTTTCTCCGATCGCCTAGCCTCACATTTCAATGACGCGCAATCGGAAATCGATACCGCTACTTGCAAAAACGCAAATTCAGTTTGCAGCAATCTGAAATTGATCTGTGCACGAATTATCCGAGTGTGCATCTTAGAAATCAGTTTGGTTTCAGACCACTAGGAGGAAATAATGGCGGTAACTAATCGAAGTACGATTTGCGCTAAGCGTCTTAGCTCAAATGCTTGGCGCTCTGGATAGACCTAGTTGGTTGAGCCAATCGTGGAAACGCGCTCCCGTTTAGAGATTTAATCCCCTTCATCTCTATCTTTGCATTCGCGATTGGACCTTTGGAGGGATGGCCTTGTTCGCCATTCCTCCACTTTCTCAAAGGAGAATGAATCCTTCATCTAGCCCTGTCTTTTCATTGGCTGGGGCAGTCAAACACCATAGAATAATTGCGAGTATTTGCTTGGCTGATGGCGAAACCGATCCACCGAACACTCGGGATACAGTTGTTTATCTGGAACGCTTTCTGCGCGACAGGTATGCTCGGGTTTTGGAAGAGGACATTCCAGTGAGCCTGAAAGCACTCATCGAACAGCTTAAGCGCCTGGAACAAGAAACCCTGCCAGAGGACTAAGTTCGTCCTTAGCGCCTCGAAGATTTCACTCACCTTCTTACCATAAATAAGTTGGCGCCAGAGCATCGTCGCTCTGGCGCCCACGGTTCGCTTGAGGTTTTGGATCGTTTAGAAATCAAGCGAGACCGAAGCATAAGCCTGGCGTGGCCGGTTCACGTTTCGCGTAATCACGCCTGCCACGTCATTGATAAGAACGGATGTCTATGAGTAGACCTCATCAGTCGCGTTTTTCACTCCAATGGTGAAGTCTATCCCTTTCTCCTTCATCGCATATGTCGCGCTGAGATTGACGATATCATAGGCTTCTTGGAAGTCGGCATCGAGATTTGCGATCGCGAGATACTGATCTCCGATATGCTTCCAGTCTCCGCGAAAATAGATCTCATCTCCGTTCTCTAAATCGACATAGTATGAGACGCCAAGATTGGAGGTAATATCCGGCGTGTATGGCAGCTCATTGTCTGTGGTGATCGGGAAGACACTAGAGCGCAGAACACCGCCGCGTAGCGCATCGATTTCGGCATCTAGATAGCCAAGCGCCCAGTCCACGCGAAGATTGTTTGTCACCAGCCAATTTGCTTCCAGCTCAAATCCTTGCAGCGTTGCAGCGGCAAGATTGTCGATCGCGATCCCAGCGAGCTCTGGTGGCAAATCCGTTCGAACAGCGGCCACTTGAATATCATCATAGGATGTATGGAAGTAAGCAGCGTTCAGGCGTAGCGCGCCATCAAACAGCGTTGACTTCACACCCGCTTCCCACACTTCAGCAAACTCAGGATCATAGGAAGGGATGAAAGTCGGCGTTCCAGTAATCCGTGGAGGGAAGCCGCCATTCCGGAACCCTTCTGAGTAATTTAGGTAGCCCATCACATTCTCAGAGAAGTCATAGGACGCGTTGAACATCGGTGTAACCTCTTCTGAGGTTTGTTGGCCAGTCAGTGTCACAAGCGGCGCGACAGTTGGATTAACGGCGCTATCGACGGAGTAGTCTTTGACATCGTCCGTATACCGAAGGCCTGCTGTGAGATGGAGCCGGTCATCTAATAGGTGCCAAGTTGCCTGGCCAAAAAGCGCTTGCGATTCGTTTTGCGCTGAACGGAGGTCAGCCAAGAAGAGCGGTGCATTTGGGAACCCGTTTACGGTCGCAACAGATGTCAAAAGCTCATTCGATTGACTGCCATCTTCATCGAAATAGTAAGCGCCTAAAACGATATCCAACGAGCCGTCAAAGACAGAGCCGACCAATTGGAGTTCTTGAGAAAACTGCTCTTGTTCATATCCTTGGTTGAGATTGTGGAAGACCACAAATGGTGAGAAATCCGTGTCGTTGTTAAAGACTGCATCAAACCCCCGGAACCCGGTGATAGACTTGATTTCGAAATCACCGATGTCCCAGGTCAATGTCGCGCTTGCGCCATAGACTTCGGTTTTGTTTTTCGGGATGATCGTATTGCCATCACGGTCCACATAGAGCGCGTTGTTCGAGAACTGACTCCCGGTCAGGGTTGACGCCGCGCCATAACAATTTGGGTTGTTTCGAATTCCGTCCGGGGTCAAACACGCAGGGTCCCCTGAGAGCGCTAAATTAAACAAATTCCGGAACGGAGGCGCGGGCGGAGAAGGCGGGACCGGTAGGTCCGGCGTGGCCTCTGCCACATAGAAAGCGGAAGGTCCGGATTCGTCGTTAGACCAATCAAAGGCAAAGTCCGCAGAGAAAGTTGAACTTGGCGTCCAGCTCGCAAAGACGCGGGCGCCCATCACCTCCTCGGCGCCCCATTTGGTGTCACCGCCATATTGAAGTGCATCTACATAACCATCTTGTTCGCGGTAGAGCCCGGATAGGCGGAAACCGAATGTGTCGCTAACTGGTACATTCAAACTACCTTTGGTTTCGATCAACCCCATTTCACCGCCTGAGACTTTGACGGTTCCGCCAAACTCATCGCCAGGCTTCTTGCTGGTGAGGCTGATTGCACCGCCGACTGTGTTGCGTCCGAAAAGAGTGCCTTGTGGGCCGCGGAGAACTTCAACGCGCTCCACGTCCACCAAGTCGATGAGACTGCCGACACTTCGAGCAACGTAAACACCATCGACGTAGACACCCACGCCCGGATCGGCTGTCAAAATAAAGTCCGCCTGACCGATCCCTCGAATGAACAAGCTTGGCGTGGTCGACGAACCACTAAATGTGGAGCCTGTTTCAAACGATAGATTTGGGGTGGTCTGCTCCCCAGAAAGTGGTCCATTATTTGAGTTAGTCCGGCTTCAGATATGGAGCTGAACTATGGGCAAGAGACTAAAGCCTGAAGAGATTATCGCAAAGCTACGCGAGGTTGAGGTTCGCCTCGCTCGCGGTGAGACAGCAGCGCAGGCGGCGCGTTCAATCGGCGTGACCGAGCAGACCTACTATCGCTGGCGCAAAGAGTATGGCGGGCTGCAGGTCGGCCAGGCCAAACGGATGAAAGAGATTGAGAAGGAGAACGCGCGGCTGCGGCGGGCTGTTTCTGATCTAACATTGGACAATCAAATCCTGCAGGAAGTCGTGCGGGGAAAGTACTAAGCCCTTCACGCAAACGCCTTGCAATCGATCATGTGGTGGAAGAGCTTGGCGCATCAGAGCGCCGGGCCTGCCGCGTGATCGGTCAGCATCGCTCTACCCAGCGCAAACCTAGAACACCTCGTGATGACGAGCCTGCGCTGACAGACGCGATCATCAGGCTCGCCACTCAGTTCGGCCGATACGGCTACCGCCGGATCACGGAGCTGCTGAGGCGAGACGGCTGGCATGTGAATGAGAAGCGCGTCTATCGCATCTGGCGACGTGAAGGGCTGAAAGTCCCGCAGAAGCAACCCAAGCGCGGGCGACTGTGGTTGAATGATGGGTCATGCGTGCGGCTCAGGCCTGCACATAAAGGCCATGTCTGGTCGTACGACTTCGTCCAGGATCGCACCCATGACGGAAAGGTCTTCCGCATGCTGTGCGTCATCGACGAGTACACGCGTGAGTGTCTTGCCATCCGCGTCGAACGGCGCCTGAACTCTCGGGATGTTCTAGATGTACTCGGTGAGTTGTTCGTCCGGCACGGCGCCCCAGAGCATATACGGTCCGACAATGGACCAGAGTTTATCGCCATCGCGCTCAGGGAATGGCTCGGAAACATCGGCGTCGCAACGCTTTACATCACGCCTGCAAGTCCATGGGAGAATGGCTACTGCGAAAGCTTCAACTCCAAGCTCAGAGACGAGCTGCTGGCGCGAGAAATCTTCTACGATCTACGCGAAGCCAAAGCCCTCATCGAGGGCTGGCGATACCACTACAACACGGCCAGACCGCACTCCTCTCTGGGATATAAATCACCCGCACCAGAAGCCATCTTGCCCGCAGCGATCATCCTGCCTTACCATGTGGAGGTAGCAGCATGATCGCTGCTACGTGGAAACCGCCGGACTAACAAAGACGGTGGACCACCTCAGTGGGGCAGAGCAACCGGCGCGCCATATGCTTCGAGGTTACATCCGCACGCAGTCGCAAGGTTTAATCCGACTGTGTTGTAACGCTCGTCGGTTACGTTGTTTATAAATGCGGAGATAGCAACGCCAGACTCCAAGTCGAGCTGAGCGTTTAAATCAAGCAATGTGCGCCCGTCATATAAATCGCCATCAAAGTTGCGAGCATTGTGATAGAATTCGCTTTGATATGAGACGATCGCCGCGAGGCTGAGCTCCTTGCTCCCTAGAGTTCTCGAATAATCCAAGCGAGCATTCGCGGTGTACTCAGGCGTAAAGGTCGGCACGGTATCTCGTATGACACCTGGCGCGATCTCAAATCCTTCTACAGTTGCATCGGTCCAAGCTGCACCAATAGACCCCACCAAGCCATCGGCGAGACTTGCGATCGCTTCGATTTCCAAGCCGTTGGTTGTCATATCCTCGTTTGAGACAAATCCTGAGACGTCGGCAAAAACGAATGATTGGTAGTCTGTATAATCGTAGTGGAAGTAAGATCCGTTTATCCGGTACCTGCCAAACGCATCTTCAAATTTGAAACCGGCTTCGAACGAAACGAGTTCTTCCGGCTCATATGGAATTTCGCTCGGCGCTAGTGGTGGGGATCCATCAACGAGCTTACCATTATAGCTGCCACCTTTCACGCCTTTGTTCAAACCCGCATAGAGAAGAAGATCTTCATTTGGACGGTACTCAATCTGCGCTTTTCCCGCCCATAAAGTATCGCTGCGCGAGTCAGTGAATTCAGGATAGAGCGGGAATAAAGCCGGCCCCAAATCGACCCGAAAATCATTAAGATTCGCAGTCGCGAATGCCGCATAGTCATAGTCCTGACTTTCATCGATCAGACGGCCACCGAGAACGAAGGTCCACTTGGGAGCAAACTCCCAATCGACTTGTCCGAACACGGACGCAGACTCCGTTTTGAGCTCGAAGACACTGAGAGGGTCGATTCCTGTATCGGCAGCGCCAAAGACAAGAGCAAGCGCCGACCCACGCGGCGCTAGGAGGCTCTGGGCGACGTTGGATTCGATATCGAGATAATACGCGCCAGCCGTCCAGTTATAAGTATCTCCACCGCCGCTAAACCGCAGCTCTTGAGATAACGTCTCCATGTCCGAGAGCGTTCCAAACCCAAATCCGTTCACTGGCGAACCATCGGCATCTAGGGTGAAGTGCTTATCGTATTTGGAATATGATGTGACTGAGACGACATCAACGCCAGACCAATTTCCATTCAGATGAAGAGCAATGTTGTCAGCGCTAAACCTGTTCAAGTCACTCAATGCGTAGTCTTTGGAAAGCTCGAGATCGTCGACACTCAGAGGCACATAACCGAACCAACTTGCCCCCGGTGCACGTTCACCCGGCGTATCGGGTGAAAACAAAAAACCTTGGAATGCAAGAACCGCCGGATTGAAGTAATTCTGCCCATCCGGGCCAATCGCCGCGCGCGTTTCAGTCGAAGAGGCGCGGACAACATTTACGACGCGGTCCTGTGCATCAAGGACGGGTACTTGCGGTGAAGATGCCCATGGCGACGCGGACAAATCCTGATCGAACGTTGCAGCAGTTAGGCGCGCGGAGAAATCCGAGTTTGGTTCCCAAAGTAGTTGGAACCGACCAGCGATGGACTCCTCATCACCTAGGTCTTCACCTGATGGCGACACTCCTGCCGGACCAAAGTTTAGCGGCGCTCCAGCGACGACACCTTCAGGAGCGCGATTGTCCCAAACCGATCCGCGGCTGTTCCAAACCCCTGACGCTCGAATAGCGACCTTCTCTCCAATAGGAATATTGATAGCGCCATCGATTTTTTGGGTTTCAAAATTGCCAACTGTCGCTTTGACGAAGCCATCATATGTTTCCAGCTCGGGCTTCCTCACGATGAAGTGGACCAAGCCACCAGTCGCGTTGCGCCCAAACAGAGTGCCCTGCGGACCTTTCAGAACTTCCACGCGCTCTACATCAAATAGCGCTATGCCCTGTCCTTGCTGTGAGGAGATGTAGGTGTCGTCCACATACACCGCAACTGGCGCTTCGATCGCATCGTTATAATCGCTTTGCGTGACGCCTCTAATTGAAAATTGCAGACCTTGACCGCCAAGCGTTCCCGACACTGTAACGCCCGGTGTGAGCTTGGCGATCTCCGTCGTTAAGCCGACACTTTGATCTTCTAGCTTTGCGCCGGAGAAAGCCGACACCGCGACGCCGACATCTTGCAGGCTCTCCTCTCGGCGTTGAGCGGTCACAGTTACGGTTTCCAAGCTGCGCACTTGTTCATCCGATTGAGTATCGTTGTCTGATTGGGCATTTGCAGTCAGCGCGAACAGTGCGCCAGAGCAAATTGCTGATGAAGCCATTAAGGCCAATCGCCAAGAATTCATATTTCCCTCCCTCAGGATTTTTTTTTGATTTTTGCCGCGCTTTTGGGCGAGGTCTTTCACGCGACACCGGCGTTTTCGCCTGTATGTCCGTGCTACTTCACAAGGCATCCTCTCAATTTGCCGCGCTCAAACAGCGCCGCGTGAAACCACGAAATTTGAGCCGAAGACTCATTAACATACTAGAATTTTAGTTGGGAAATAGAAACTGTCCAGCTGGTTTTTTTAGCTTTTAAACTGATGAGAGACGTTTCGCGCCCTTATTCCAGTTCAATAAAGCTTGTGCCACCTTGGAAATATGAGCTTCTGCTGCCGCCCCGGCCTTTTCGGAATCTTTGTCCTCGATCCCAGTAATTACAGCTTCGTGTTCGTCCAGAGCTTCCGACATATGTGGTCGAAATCCAATTGTTTGACCAACAAAGAAATCGGACATGTCGAAAAACCGAGCTTGGTACATGTCAATCAAGTCAGAGTTGGCTGTCTGATGCATCGCCCGGTGAAAATCGCGATTTCGGGTTCGGTACTCTTCGGTTGTCAGATCGCCAGACTTGAAGAGCTCTCGAATGTTCCGGTTGAGCTCTTTGAGGGTATTGAGTTGTTGGACTGTTCGACGCGTTGCCCCGAGCTCGGCCATCGCGCGCTCGAAGCGTCCAAAAATGATATAGAAGTCGGAGACATCTTGTTCCGAGGGATGTATCACCCGGCACCCTACCTGCGGAACGATTTCTACAAATCCATCGAGCGCGAACGCGTTCAACGCAGCCAATACAGGCTGGCGGCTGGTACCAAGTTCAGAAACGACTTGGGATACTCGAATCTCTTCACCAAATTGATATTCGCCGACGATCAGGCGCTTGAGCAGCGCATCATAAACGAAGTCTTTTTTACTCGTCCTCATAATCGCATAATATCCATTGGGTTTTGGCTCTAAACCACGGAATCTATTCCAGGAACACTTCTGGGTGCACTACCTCATGTCGCGAACATAAAACTAGCATATATGTCAGTTGCCTTCAGAGTTGCGAGCATCGAAGTGCGTCTCTTTACGCATAGATCCCAAAAGCCCCCTCGTTCCACCCCCGATCGCAAGTTCGAGTCTATTTCGATCAAAAAGCCTTGTCGATATCTAAAATTCTAGTATTTCAACAATCTGAAATCAGTTCATCAGCAAGCTGACCCAACCTGCAATAAAGGTATGGGATCGGTTGCACCATTCTGAAAGGACAAATGATGAAAGTACTCGTATTTGGCGCGAGCAATCACTCCAACTCAATAAACGCAACCTTGGCTCGATATACCGCAGCTCGGCTTAAATCGGAATTTAAACCAGATGCGGACATCGCAGAAATCGACTTGAACGATTTCGAAATGCCAATTTATTCCATCGACCGGGAAATGACGGACGGCGTTCATCAGCTCGCCAAGGACTTTTATGGCAGGATCGGGGCTGCTGATGCGCTTATCATTTCGTTCCCTGAGTACAACGGATCCTACACATCCGCGTGGAAAAATATCCACGATTGGATGAGCCGCATAGACATGGCGATCTATCAGAACAAACCATTGATTGCTTTGTCGGCGACTCCAGGTCCACGAGCTGGGTTGGGCGTGCTTCAAGCGGTTGAAGATACAGCGCCGTTCTTTGGTGTTGACCTACGTGGAAGAATTGGCGTCGGCACTTGGGGTGAAGCGTTTGACTACGAAACCTCATCGCTCCTAAGAGCAGACGATATTACTGCAATTGATAACGCGCTCGGTAAGCTGATCAACGGCTAGTCGATCGGCTTCTAGGCATCCCAAGACACCAACCCGCCCTCCCCGTTGATCAAGATCGATGGACGGCGCAGGTGTTGAAACAAACCAAGGACGAAACCTGTGTGCGAAATTTGCGAAGACCCGACCCACAAAGGTTCAATTGAAGACCTAATGGACGATTGGACCCGGCGTGGTTTTCTGTCGAAAAGTGTTACGCTGGGCACCGCTCTTGGGGTTGCAACCGCTTGCGCACCATCGGCTTCATCTGTTGAAAAAAATCCGCAGAGCATTGCCCAACCGAAGTCCATAATAATTCAAGGCGCCTATATTCTGACGCTAGATCCCGAGCTTGGCGATATAGAGTCCGGTGATGTCCATATTGTCGGAGATGAGATCGTCGCGGTGGGCTCAAATATCGATGCCCAAGCAGACCTTGTAATTGATGGACAAGGAAGCGTCGTGATGCCGGGCTTCGTTGATACACACACACATATGTGGAACACGATTTGGCGCAATCTCAACGCTGGATACCAAGCCCTAACTGACAAGATGGGACCGCATTTTCGTCCTGAAGACTTTTATAATTCGGTAAGCCTTTGCGCGATGGAGATGCTCAATGCGGGCGTTACCACGGTGCACGCTTGGGAACATAATATCCGCAAGCCAGAGCACGCGGATGCTGAGTTAAATGCCTTGAAGGATGCTGGTATTCGAACACGCTTCTCCTACGGCTTTCATCATCACATCAATTCAGATGAGGTAGCCGATTTAGACGATATGATCCGCGCGAGAGATGCATGGTCTGATGATCTGATTACCGTGGGATATGCATCGCGGGTCTTCGATAATGACGGCGTCGGACCCAGCGGATGGCCCGCCGCGAACGGAGAGGTTCGTGAGCGTGAATGGGCTTTTGCGAGATCGGAAGGCTTACCGATCACGCATCATGTATCGTGGAAGACCGCAAACGCGGAACCTTACATTGAGATGGCAGGACCTGACCTTCTTCTCGTACACGGCTATCAATGGGGCGAAGATGTTTGGCGACAACTAGCTGATGCCGGAACGACATCGAGCATGTCACCCTACACATCGATTGGATCAAGACTGGCAATCCCCTTCGAAGCGATGAAAGCTGGTGGAATCGAAATTAGCTTCTCGCTCGACAATCTACGTGCAACGGGCGTGTCTGATAACTTCCGCGAGATGCATGTCGCAAAATCCATTACGCGCTTCTCAGGTGCGAATATATCCGACCGAGAGCTGCTCCGAATTGCGACGGAGGGTGGAGCCAAAGCCATGGGCCTGGGCGACAAAATAGGAACCCTCAAACCCGGAAAGCTAGCAGACATTATCGTTGTAGATATCGCCCATTGGGCGATGCAGCCAAAAGGTGAGATCGATAAGATGCTCGTTAATAGTGCAAGCGCATCTAACGTCACCGACGTGATTGTAGGCGGTAAGCTGGTCAAACGAGACGGGGTTTTAGTTGGCTCTAATCCTTCGGAGATCGGCAAAGCTGCGAATGAGAGCCTCACATATCTTCTAAACGCGATGTCCGGTTGAGGGGACAGACTGCAATCTAGCGCACTTACGCTTTGCAACCCCCAGGATAAGCACCTCCGATGAGGTAGGCTTGGTAAAACACCATTTGCATAAGGTGAATTGTATTCAACTGAATGGCAATTTTTTCACCTCGCAACAGCCCCTTACGTTGAGTAATTCGACCGCTCAAATTCGTAGTTTTGTTTGAGGGCTTAGAGATGCAAAGCACTGTCATTGCGCAAAAGGATGGCGCGGCTGGTCGAATTCGACTGAACCGTGGACAAGCACGAAATGCGCTTACTCATGAAATGTGCGATTCTATGATCGCGGCGCTGCGCGCTTGGAAAGACGACGCCTCGGTGCAGTTCATTATGATTGACCACGTGGATGGAACTCTCGGGTTCTGCTCAGGCGGTGATATGCAAATGCTGTCAGCACCCGGAAAGAAGGGTGAAGCTAATGCGCGGTCATTTTTTGAGAAAGAATATCGCTTGAACGAGATGATCGCTACGTTTCCAAAACCATGCATCACTTTCTTAGACGGGAAAGTTATGGGGTGCGGTGTTGGTCTAGCGAAACTGGGGACATATCAAGTTGCTACAGAAAGAACTGAGCTTTCTATGCCCGAGACAGGAATTGGCTTGTTTCCCAACGCGGGAGCTACTTGGTTCTTACCCAAGCTCGATGGCGAAATTGGCACTTGGTTGGCATTAACGGGCGCTCGCATGATTGGAGAAGATACGGTCGCGGTCGGACTGAGTTCGCACTATTGCCCCACGAACCAATTGACTGAACTCAAGCTGGCTCTGACCAAGTATGGCGTCGATGTATTGAATGACTGCCAATGCTCGGCTGACTTTTCACAAGTTGAACATCTTGAAGAAATGGACCGTTTGTTTTCTGGATCATGCGCTGTCCAGATCTCCAGCAAGCTCAATAAGGGAAGCGAGTGGGCAAAAGCACAAGCGACAAAAATTTCTGCCAAGTCTCCCTTATCAATCAAGATAGCTTTGCGACAAATGAGGACCGGAACGTATTTAGGGTCGGTCACAGATGCATTGCGCATTGAATACCGAATTGCGTCTCGCATCCTGAGCACTAGTGATTTCAGAGAAGGCGTGAGAGCAAAAATAATCGATAAAGATCATAGCCCAAGATGGAGCACGCACAGGTTACAAGCCGTAACCTTTGATATGGTCGCCAAGTTCTTCTCACCGATGCGGGACAAAGAGTGGCGCCCGACGTAACGAACTTGTTGGGTTCGCATCGATGCTAGATTAAATGAACAGAAGCCGCCCTTTTTCAACGAATCGGGCCGCAATGGACCGAATTTATTTGGGCTACATTATTGATACAATTTGGGCTACATTCTGAACTCAAAAACCAACATGTTATTGTTTTTATTTAATTTTAAAAGGCGCACTGGAGCACATCGCCCGCTCCAAATTTAGACTTCCCGAATACTCAACACGCATATGTTGTCCCGTAAGTACGCGGCAGCTTTGGTTGCGATCCCAGCGGGATAAGCGTCTGTATTCATTGCGCCGCTCCTGCCGAACTAATGTCGTGCATAAATACGACAAATTCGGTAAGAACCTTACCTAAGGACATCACGCGCTGCGTCGATGAGTTGGGGGGTAAGGCAATGAGTGGCTACAGGAAACTGTTGACTTCGGCCGCTATCGCAACGCTGCTGAGCGCAGCGATCGATCCTGTGTTTGCACAAATAGAAGCCGACACTATAGACGGCGATTCGGCCACTGAAACGCGCCTCGCGACGCTGCCAACGGTTGTCGTGACCGCGCAAAAACGGTCTGAGGACATTCAGGACGTGCCGATTGTGATTACGGCCTTCTCTGAGGATCAAATCACGGCGTTCGGCGCATCAACGCTCGAGGAGCTGCCGAACTATATTGCCGGAGTTGAGCTGCTGGATGAACGCGGCGCCGGGCAACCGACCTGGATTATTCGCGGTGTCGGGCTCGTCGATTTTAACGCAAACAATGCGCCGACCGCCTCCATCTTTGATGATGAGGTTTATTTGGGATCGAACGTGCTCGGCGGCCTCGGCCTGTTTGATTTGGAACGAGTCGAAGTGCTGAAAGGTGCACAAGGCGGCTTGTATGGCCGCAACACGACCGGCGGCGCTGTGCGCTACATTCCGAATACACCCCGTGTCGGCGCCCCTTTATCGGGAAACGTTCAGGCGAGCTATGGGCGTTGGGGCCAAACCAGCTTGAAGGCCGCGCTCGCTGGCCCGCTTGGCGACCGCGCCGCGTTTAGAGTGTCAGCCATGAGTGAATTTGGCGGCGGCTGGCAGGACAGCCTCGTTACTCCAGACGATGATCAACATGGCGACAGTGACTTTATCGCCTTTCGTGCACAGATTGCGGCGGACCTGACGGACAAGCTCTCCGTGCGGCTTAAGGCGAGTGCCGGTCGGGATAAGTCGGAAACAGCGCTCCTGCGAGCACTAGCGCCGTTCGACGCGCTGACCGGCGGGCCGTGCGTCCCGGCCCTGGCTGGAAACCCAGATCCAGAAGCCTGCATTACGCACTATAACTCGACCAGTTTTGTGGCATCGGGCGGAACGGATATCGGGCTGCTCGCAAACGCCCAAGACCAGCGCGGTGAACGTGTCCTGTCGCAGCCCATCAACCAAGTCGACAATGATTGGGCGGGCATCAATCTCTATGCGACCTATGACTTTGATGGGTTCGATGTGACATCGATCACATCCTATCAAGACTATAATGCCGGTCAGGTCTTTGACTTTGATAGCTCGCCCGCCATTCTGTTCCATGAAGACACCAGCTCTTTGTTTGACGTGTTTTCGCAAGAGGTGCGGATCTCATCGACGACTGCTGGCCCTGCCGACTGGCAGATTGGCGCGAACTATTCCCAAACCGATTTAGATGAGAGTCGGCTTGGCGATCTCTCAGAAAATATCTTGGTGCTGCCAGTCCAGAGCCGCCGGAGTTTTGAGCAAGAGGTCCAGCATTTCGCCGTTTATGGGGAAGGCTCCTATGATCTTAGTGAGCAGCTGAGCCTCAACGCGTCGCTCCGCTATACCGATGAAGAGAAGTCGCTCAAGAACTTCACAAATGTGATTGAGAGTGACCCGTTTCAGCTCCTGGTCGAGGCGCCTGGAGATCTATTCCTTGGCCCCGTGAATTTTGATTACGATTTGGACGCAAATGTATCGGGTCATCTCGGCCTGAACTATAAGATCACTCCAGACGCGCTCGCCTATGCGAAAGCCACACGGTCATTCAAATCAGGAGGTTTCTTCGGCGGGTTTGCGCTCTCCGCAGACGAATTGGCGCCCTATGAAGAAGAGACCGTTTGGGCCTATGAAGCCGGGGTGAAAATCGACTTTCCTGATCATGGTTTGAGAGTGAACGGCGCAGTCTTCTACTACGATTATCAAGACGTTCAGAGCTTCACCACAATCGTTGATCCGACGCTTGGTGTTCTGACCCAATTGGGCAATTTGGGGACCGCTGAACATATCGGTGCAGACCTCGACGTGCTTTGGCAACCGCCTGAAATAGAAGGCCTCACCCTGCAGGCAAGCGCCTCTTGGCTTGATGCCGAGATTGTTGAGTCTGATGTGTTGGAAACCAGCGTCTTGATCGACTTTGTCTCTGGTGGGCCAGACGATCCGCCCGTCATCGCTGGCATTGAAGGCCAACCGCGGAGCTTTGCTCCGGAGTTCAGTTACACACTTGTCGGGGCCTATGAAAAAGACGTCACAGCAGACCTGACCGCGAAAGCCACACTAAACTGGTCCTGGCGCAGTGACTTCTTCCGCGGGGATCAGTTTGCCTTTGATGACGGCCTCGCTGCTCATGACGGGTATGGCCTGCTGGGTGGGCGTTTGGAAATGTCGTCTAAGGCGGGTTGGTCTATTGCCCTGCTCGGACAAAACCTCACGAATGAAACCTATATTCAACGCGCCACCAGCGATGACTTGCTCAGCTTCGGACAAGTTCCTGGACGACCGATGAGCTGGTCGCTCGCCATTGGCTTTGAGTTTTAGAGGGAGTGTGTGAGGCTGTCGCTAGGATTTCGCGGCAAACGCTGACACGCGCTCGGTTGGGGCTGGATTTTCATCCGCAACCATAGCAACGATGTCATCGACGCTGACAGGGCGGCTGAAATAGAACCCTTGGCCATATCGAATGCCAGCTTTCATCGCCAAAGCGTGTTGCTCAGCATTCTCGATGCCTTCAATGATCACATCCATGCCGCAAGATTTGGCCATTCTGACAATCGCATCAATCATCGCATAGCCCGCATCTGTGCCGATTTTGCGGGTGAACGCGATATCGATTTTAAGCGTGTTGAATGGCAAATCACCCAATCGCTCAAGTGAGGAATATCCGGTACCGAAATCATCAATCGCGAGGCGGGCGCCGAACTCACCGAGGCGGTTA
>JALUWJ010000066.1 GCA_027019605.1 Henriciella sp.
TGCCAATGAAACTGTTTCTGCATGGGGTTCCGGACACACCCAGCATGTGGGATCCGTTGATTGCAGAACTCGGTCTCGGCAGCGATGAACACCTCGCCCCCGCAATGCCGGGCTTCGTCACCCCTGCCCCACAAGGCTTCGGGTCCACCAAAGAAGACTATGTGGATTGGTATGTTTCAGAGATAGAAACGGCTCACGACACCCAGGGCCCTGTGGATCTGGTCGGGCATGATTGGGGCGCAATCATCACTGTCCGGGCCGCGAGCTTGAAACCAGAGCTGGTCCGGACCTGGTGCGTCGCGAACGCGCTGCCGCATCCAGACTATAAATGGCACTCAATGGCCCGGATGTGGCAGACGCCGGTGATTGGCGAGCTGATCACCGCGATCACGCGTAAAGAGCAGCTCTGCAAAGCGCTCCATGCGCAAGGCCTTCCGGCTGACCTCGCTTCGAAAGAAGCCAGTCATTGGTCATCACATATGAAAAAGTCCATTCTCCGGCTCTATCGCTCCGCCAAAACAGCCGGCACGGACTGGTGGCCGGAGACCAAGAACCTACCCGAGCGGGGCATGGTCTTTTGGGGCGTCGATGACCCGTATGTGCCGGTCGAGATTGCCGACAAATTCTGCGCGGCGACCGGGGCGAACTTGTTGAAGCAGGAGAAAACCGGACATTGGTCGATTATCGAACGCGCAGATGTCTTGGCAGACGCGCTCAAACAGCACTGGGCTTAAGCCTCAAACCCGCTCAAAAACGCCGCCACATTGGCGCCAAGCGCGTCGACGGCATAGCCGCCTTCCACACAGATCAGGGCCGGTAGATTGAGGTCTGCAATCAGGCGCGCCATGTCAGTATACTCCTCGGTCTCAATGCTGAAATAGCTGATCGGATCACCGGCATAGGTGTCCGCGCCGTAAGGGACGATAAGCAAATCGGGCGAGAAGGCCTGTACGCGTTCAATCGCTTGGATGAGCTTCGCCATGTAGTCGGTCCAGATTGTTCCACGCGGCATAGGGAGGTTTAGGTTCTGGCCAGTCCCCTGCCCCGCTCCGGTTTCGTCCGCATGTCCCCAATAGAAAGGATAGTCGATTTTCGGATCCGCATGGAGAGAGATGGTGAGCACATCCTCTCGTGCATAGAAAATGTCCTGCGTGCCATTGCCATGATGATAATCGACATCGAGCACGGCGACCTTGCCTGCCCCAAGCGCCAAGGCCCGCTCCGCGCAGATCGCGGCATTATTCAAATACGAGTAGCCGCCCATATAATCCGGCCCCGCGTGATGACCGGGTGGACGACAAAAGGCGAAAGCCGACCGCGCGCCGTCTAGAACATGCTGCAAGGCTGAGAGCGCGCTTTGGGCGCTCCAATAGACCGTCTCCCACGTCCCCGCCGCAACCGGCGTTCCGCAATCATAAGCGTACTGACCAAGCTCCGCATCAATCCGTGTGAGACTGAGCGGCCGCCGCCCCTTGATCGGAAACACATAGGGGAACGCATCACCTGGCCGCCCGGCCGCTACCCAGTCGGCATAAGCGCGCTGGAGAAAGTCGACATAGCCCGGCTCATGCACAGCCAGGATGGGGTCGAGACCGAAATCGGTGGGATGCTCCACATCCGTCAGTACACCGCGTATCGCATCAACCCGCGCCTGACTTTCCGCATGTGGGACCAGCTCCCCATTCTGGAGCTCCAGCGCCGGGCCGTGCTTCGATTGCTGCTCAGAGAAGAAGGCTTTCATGCCTGCAGCCCTAGCATAAGCGAGCAGATTTCCTAGCGTGGTTTCGCCTCGCTCTATTCCGAAACCAATTGCGGTAATATCGGCGCCACGCGGGTCAGCATGAACTCTTGCTCATAGGCCTCTTCCGGGGCGTCGCGTACCGCCTGATCAAGGGCTTGCGCGTCGGGGCCCACCAGGATGCGCCAACGTTCGTCGCGCACGCCTTGAAGGATTATGCTGGCCGCCTCTGCCGGGTCGAGCCCATTGTCGCGGAAGGCTTCGCCGCGCGCCTGAGCATCGCCCGCGATCTCAGGATCATTGTTCGGAATGTCATCGTCCAGAAGATCCCCAAATTCGCGCATCGTGTTGAGCGCGATATTGGTGCCAATATGGCCCGGCATGACAACGCTCGCTTTGAGGTGCGGGGCATTGTTGCGGAAATCATTGACCAGCGCCTCGGTGAATCCTTTGACGGCGAACTTGGCCGCAGAGTAGGCCGTGTGAGATGTCTCAGGCCCGAGGCTCGCCCAGAACCCGTTCACAGAGCTGACATTGATCATGTGGCCTTCATCAGCGCGCTTTAGCGCCGGCAGAAAAGCGCGCGCAGAATAGTAGACACCGTACCAGCACACGCCAAAGGTGCGCTCCCAAACATCTCGCGGCGTGTCGACAAAGCTGCCGCCTCCGCCAATCCCAGCATTGTTGAACAGGAGGTGGATATGATCGGTTTCGTGCCGCTCGAGCGTGTCGTCTCGAAAGTCATTGAGTTGGGCTTCAATCGCAACGTCAGCGCGAAACCCGGTCACGCGGACGCCTTGCGGCGCGCCCTCAAGCGCGTGGGCGCAGCTCTCTTCCATATCGGCTTCAGAGATATCGCACATGGCAACACTGCAGCCCTCAGACGCCAGCTGTTTGGTGAGCGCGCGCCCAATCCCCGTGCCACCGCCAGTGATCACTGCGAGTTTTCCGCTAAAATCTTTCACCGCTTTCCTCCTCTTATATTATCATCCCGAGATCAGCGTATGAGTTGATCGCAAGCTTGCCAATGCAGACGCTGGGGCAAGCAAATCCCAATAAAACAAACACACGCCCGCTCTAGGCTTACGAAGTCTGTGAAACTTCAAACATCTCTGTTTACTTTATTTTCTACCTTAAGTGGTACGAGCACGGACGAGTTGGAGTCCGTATTGTTTAGTCTACGCTTGAATCGAGACCCGGGAAATCTGTGGAAGCGCTATGGTATTGCGCTCGTGATCATCCTTGCTGTCCTGTTTGCGAGCAGCGCAATTGAATCGAA
>JALUWJ010000067.1 GCA_027019605.1 Henriciella sp.
GCAAAGGAGAGTCCAAATGAGTGCTATTCTCGACCTTTGGGAAGCGTTTCGGCCGGCGCTCGGATCCGCGCTTTTGCTGGTTGGCGCTGTCTTGGCGGTGATCGGAACCGTCGGCGTATTGCGGTTCCCAGACTTCTACTCTCGTCTCCACGCGGCCAGTGTCACTGATACGGCGGCGGCGACGCTGGCCTTGGTTGGCATGGCATTGTTGGCGCCGAGTTTTGCGGTCGTTTTCAAATTGGCAGTTGTCTGGCTGTTCCTGTTCCTGACCGGGCCGACCTCTTCGCATGCGCTTGCAAATGCAGCTCATACGGCGGGATTGCAGCCATTGATTGGACGTGTGGGCAGTGAAAATGGAGGCCAGGGATGACCGGCTTTGAGGGCGCGACGCTCGCCATCGATCTGCTCAATATTACGTTGCTGACCATTTTGTTTGTGGTGGCAATCGCGATTGCGCGTTTGCGCAGCTTGTTTGCGATCGTAATGTTGTCGGGGATTTACTCTCTGGTGTCAGCGACCTGGTTCGTCGCACTTGATGCGGTCGACGTGGCCTTTACTGAAGCGGCGGTGGGCGCGGGGATTTCTACAGCCTTGTTCCTGGGCGCGATGGTGTTGACCTCTCGCACTGCGAAAGCTGAAAAAGGCGCGGCTCGGATCATTCCACTTTTGGTGGTGATTGCGACGGGAGCCATTCTGATTTACGCAACAATCGACCTGCCTGGGTTTGGCGATGCGACGTCGCCTGCAAATACAGGCGTTGGTGTTGAATTTATCGAGCGAACCTATCCGGAAATCGCTATTCCGAACATCGTAACAGCGGTGCTCGCCAGCTATCGTGGGTTCGATACATTGGGCGAGGTGGGCGTGGTCTTCGCCGCTGGCCTCGCAGTTTCGCTCTTGCTTGGGTTTGGTGAACGTTCGCTCGGCGCGAGTGTGCGCCGCGAAGACCAACTGACCGGGCTCAAAAAAGATGAGGAGGAGTCATGAAGGGCGACCATCACGTCATTCTCCGCGTTGTTGCGAAAGCGTTGATTCCAATTATCGCGCTGTACGGTTTCTATGTGCATTTTCACGGTGAATACAGCCCAGGCGGCGGCTTCCAGGCGGGTGTCATTCTCGCGGTTTGCATGATTTTGTACTCGCTCATCTTCGGGATTGCGCCAACCATGCGCGCGATCACGCCAGGCTTTGCGCGTTTCATCGCGGGGCTTGGGTTTATTATCTATGTCGGGGTTGGGTTTTGGGCGCTCGCAATGGGTGGCAACTTCCTCGATTATGACGCCTTGTTCCGCGAAGAACCGGGTGGGCATTTAGGCCAGCATACGGGCATTATCATCATTGAAATTGGCGTTCTGTTCGCAGTTGCAGGCTCCATGGTGACGATTTTCTACGCGTTCGCAGGGCGTGTCAGCGAAATCCGGGATGAGGACTGGTAGACATGCTGGAATTCATCCTTGAGCGCGGAAATTACTGGGCAATCATCGGCTTGATGATGATCGGCCTGTACATTGCCTTTGCCGCAACAAACCTGATTAAACGCTTGATTGGATTAGGTCTTTTCCAGACCTCGATCATCCTTTTCTACATCTCACTGTCTCGTATTGATGGGGGCACAGCCCCAATCCTGTTTGGCGAAGACTATAAGAAAGACAAAGGTCATGGCGAGGCGGCGGAGCATGCCGGTGAGCATGCTGCTGACGCAGCAGGTCACGGCGCGGATGCGGCCTATGGCGCTGCGAAAGCCTATGGCGAAGCCGGTATGGAGAATATCTATTCCAACCCGCTGCCACACGTTCTGATGCTGACAGCGATTGTTGTTGGTGTGGCCACTTTGGCCGTTGGATTGGCGATCATCGTCCGGATCCGCGAAGCCTATGGCACCGTCGAGGCGGACGAAATTCGTGCAATGGATCTTGAAGTCGCAATTGCTGAAGCTGCTGCGGACGCTGAGCAAAACAAGGCAGGGGCGGTATGATCGAATTCATTTCCTCTATGGTGCCCGAGACTTTAGCGGCACACGCGCCAGCATTGCTGATTGCTATTCCTATGCTGATGGCGCCGATCGCGGCGTTTATGCCAAGCGGCCGGATTGCCTGGATCCTGAGCATTTTTGCCACGGGTTTTGCTATGGTCATGGCGATCGTGCTTCTGTCGCAGGTTCAATCGATTGAAGGCGGCGCGGTGATTTCCTACGCCATGGGCGGTTGGCGCCCTGATGCAGGGATCGAGTTTCGCATAGATTCGCTGAACGCGATGGTCTTGCTTTTGGTCAGCACGATCGGCTTTTTGGCTGCGATCTTTAGCTGGCCAACAGTATTGGCTGAGATCCGCGAAGCCAAAACAGCAATGTTCTATGCCGCCTATCTGGTGTGTTTCACCGGGCTCGCGGGCGTCGCATCGACGGGCGATGCGTTTAACTTGTTCGTGTTCTTGGAGATTAGCTCAATTGCGACCTATGTGTTGGTCGCGCTCGGGGCGTCACGGGATCGACGCGCGCTTCCGGCAGCCGGGAACTATCTTCTGCTGGGAACGATTGGGGCGTCATTCTTCGTGGTCGGCGTCGGCTTCCTGTATGCTGCGACAGGCACGCTGAACATGGCCGAACTCGCCGTTCGGTTGGAAAGTGTTCAGGACAGTAAAGCGGTGTTTGCAGGCTACGCGTTTATCGTCGTGGGACTGGGCATTAAGGCGGCAATGTTCCCGCTGCACCAATGGCTTCCGAATGCGTACGCCTACAGCCCAAGCTTTGTCACAATGTTCTTGGCGGCGACGGCAACCAAGGTCGCGCTTTATGCGCTGGTCCGGTTCTTATTCACGGTCTTCGGGTTGGAGTTTGCGTTTGAAGGCTCGACCTTGATCTGGATCCTGATGCCAATGGGCATCGCAGCGATGGTCGCTTGCTCGTTCCAGGCTGTGTTCCAGACCGATGTGCGTCGAACGCTGGCTTATTCGTCTGTCGCTCAAGTCGGTTATATGCTGCTCGGGATTTCGATCGGGACTGCGGCTGGTGTCTCGGCTGGTCTGTTCCATCTGGTCAATCATGCCGTTATCAAAGGTGCCCTGTTCATGGCGCTGGCCGGCGTTGTCCTGACCTATAAGGGAACGTCGCTGCAAGACATGCGCGGATTGGGGCGCAGCTCGCCTTGGACCATGTCAGCATTTGCGATTGCTGCTGTCTCCTTGATTGGCGTGCCGCTGACCGCAGGGTTCCAGTCGAAATACGTTCTGGTCAGCGCTCTGTTTGAGCATGGCTGGTGGTGGGCTGTGGCTGTGGTCATGTTCTCAAGCTTGCTGGCCGTGGTTTATATGGGCCGGATATTGGAAGCTGTGTTCTTCCGAGCGCCCGCCAACCCGAACAAACGACACAAAGAAGCGCCGCTTCTCATTTTGATCCCGCTATGGGTTCTCGCATTGGCCAATCTTTGGATTGGTATCCAAGGCGGGTTCGTGGCTGGCTTGGCTGAGGATGCTGCGGCTTCTCTGTTTATTGGAGGCGCATCATGAGCGGTGAATTCGCTATTGCAGCTGCCCTCATTCTACCGCTGGTAATTTGCGCGGGGATTTGGCTCGTTGGACGCGTCCCAGATCTGCGTGAGGGCGTCACGCTGGTTGGGGCAGGGGCGCTATTCGTCGTTGCCGTGACCATTGCCTTGAAGGTCAGCGCCGGTGACGCGCCTGAATTAAGCTTGGGCGAAGCAATTCCCGGATTAGAATTTGCGTTCCGCGCGGAGCCTCTCGGAGCGCTCTTCGCAGTGGTTGCGAGCGGTCTTTGGATCGTCAACAGTTTCTATTCGATTGGCTATATGCGCGGGAACCGAGAGCGTAATCAGACGCGCTTCTATATGTGTTTCGCGATTGCGCTATTTGGCGCCATGGGCGTCGCGCTTTCGGCCAACCTGTTCACACTGTTCGTGTTCTACGAAATCCTGACGCTATCGACTTATCCCTTGGTGGCGCACAAAGGCGACGCCAATGCGCAACGTGGCGCACGGATCTATCTGATGACCCTGCTGGGGACATCGATTGGCTTCCTGCTCGTTGCCGTCATCTGGACGGGCGCCTTGGCTGGAAGCTTGGATTTTGTCCCTGGCGGGTTGTTGCAACAAGCAGAAGGTCTGACGCCAGTTGTTGCCAGCGCGCTGTTGATCCTGTTCGCATTTGGGGTGGGGAAGGCGGCATTGATGCCGTTCCACTTCTGGCTTCCGAACGCGATGGTCGCGCCGACGCCGGTTTCGGCTTTGTTGCACGCGGTGGCGGTTGTTAAGGCGGGGGTGTTCACCATCCTGAAAGTTGCCATCTATGTGTTTGGCGAAGAGATATTGAACGCGACGGCATCACGCGAGTTTATTCTTGGTGTCGCGTGTTTCACAATTGTCGTGGCCTCCTTGGTGGCGATGACGAAAGACAATTTGAAGGCTCGGCTCGCTTATTCCACGGTGGCGCAGCTCGCTTATGTGACATGCGGCGCGATGTTGGCGGACCCAGCCGGCTTTATGGGCGGATCGCTTCAAATTGCGGCTCACGCGGTCGGAAAAATCACGCTGTTTATGTGCGCTGGTGCCATCTATGTGGCGACCGGCAAACAGAACATCTCTGAGATGCGCGGACTGGGCAAACGAATGCCGCTGATCTTCATCGCCTTCTTCATTGCCTCACTGTCGATTATTGGCATTCCACCTTTGGCGGGCGATTGGCCAAAATATGAACTGATGCAGGGCGCGGCGGATGCTGGCTTTGATTATGTTCCTTATGTCCTGATCATTTCATCGCTTCTCAACATTGCGTATTTGCTGCCAATTCCAATTTTGGCACTGATGCCACCGCCGGAAAGCGGTGAACCAGCGCCGTATAAGCGGCCTGGTGGCGCGCCGATGCTCACCGTGGCGGCACCATGTTTCACAGCCATCCTGTGTTTCATCATGTTCTTTACCGTCGGGCCGATCTCGGACTTCCTGGAACCAGCGACAGGTGAACGTGTACCGTCGGCCTATATGACAACAGCAGGAGGTCAGCCATGAACCTTCCTCCCGAACGCGATGCCAGCGGGCGTTTCGTGAAGCCCGAGCAGGACCTGCCGCAACCGAATGACGATGATATGCATCCAATGTCTCGCGTGCTGTTCGGCTGGGTGAGTGCACCGCGCACGCCGATGATCCTACTCGTGTTAACAGTGGTCATCGCGCTCGGCCTGGTGCTTGTCGATTTCGCAGTCAATCGCCACGAATATCTCGATTTTGCCAATGCCAATGGCTTCTACGCGCTATGGGGCTTTGCGGCCTTTGCTTTGGCGGTTCTGTCTGGCTGGCCACTCGGCAAGCTGCTGCGGCGGGACGAAGACTATTACGGCGAAGCCGACACCACCCCACAAGACGTGGAGCATGACTCATGAGCGGCTTGTTAGGACAAATCAATCCGGGACTATTGCTGATCCTGGTTGGCTTCGCAGGGTGCTTGATCCCGGTGCAACGCGTTCGCCAAGCGCTGATGGTTGCAACCCCTGTGGTGGCCATCCTTATGCTGGCAATGGCAGATCGCGGAACCGATCTGGCGACGGCATCCGTCATCGGTCTGGATTTGGTGCTTTATAAAGTCGATAGCTTGTCCTTCATTTTCGGGCTCGCTTTCCTGATCGCGTCGCTTTTGAACGCGATTTACGCCCTTCACACTGACGATCGACTGCAGGACGGTATGGCCCTCGCTTATGCCGGCGCCGCCGTGGCCGCGACGTTTGCAGGTGACTTGATGACGCTGTTTATCTTCTGGGAGATTACGGCGGTCAGCTCTGTCTTCTTGATCCTGCGTGCGGGAACCAAAGCCGCCTACCAAGCGGCGATGCGCTATCTCGGCGTCCAGATTTTCTCAGGCGTCCTTCTGCTGGATGGCCTAGCTTATGTCTATAAGTCGACGGGCAGCTTGTCTCTCGAGGCCTTTACCTCATTCGATCAACCGGGCGCGAAGCTGATCTTTGCGGCCTTCGCCATCAAGGCGGCCTTCCCATTCCTGCACAATTGGCTGCAGGACGCTTATCCTAAAGCGACCGTGGTTGGCGCTGTGGTGCTGTCGGCCTTCACAACCAAGCTCGCCGTATATGCGTTTGCGCGCATGTTCCCGGGCTTCGAGATGCTGATTTGGATTGGTGCCGTGATGACGGTATTCCCGGTCTTCTTCGCGGTCATCGAAAACGACTTGCGCAAAGTTCTATCCTACTCGCTCAACAACCAGCTCGGGTTTATGATTTGTGCGATCGGGATTGGCACGCCGCTCGCGATTAATGGTGCGGCTGCGCACGCATTCGCGCACATTATCTACAAAGGCTTGCTGTTCATGAGCATGGGCGCCGTGCTTTACCGGGTCGGTACAGCCAAAGCGAGCGAGCTTGGTGGCCTTTACAAATCCATGCCTTGGACGACGATCTTCTGTATCATCGGTGCGGTATCGATTTCGGCATTCCCGCTCTTCTCAGGCTTCGTTGCAAAGGCAATGACGATGAGTGCGGTTGCGAAAGAGGGATACATCATTGTCTGGTTGATGCTCCTATTCGCTTCGGCAGGTGTGCTTGAGCATTCAGGGATCAAGATCCCGTACTTTACCTTCTTCGGCCACGATAGCGGCAAACGCGTGAAAGAGGCGCCGTTTAACATGCTCCTCGCAATGGGGATGGCGGCGTTTATCTGTATCGCGATCGGGCTGCCGACAATTGGCGGGTTTGGCTATGGATGGCTGTACAACATGCTGCCATGTACAGTGACGGCTCCAGCCGACGTTTGTCTGGCATCAGGCAAAGAAATCAAACCGTATGCACCCTATACGGTTGATCACGTCCTAACGCAGCTACAGCTCCTGATGTTTGCCGTGCTCGCATTCATCCTGCTCAAGCGGTTTGGCCTCTACCCACCGGAAAAGCCAGGAACGATCTTGGATACCGATTGGCTGCTGCGCAAGCCTGGATACGGCATGGTCATGTGGGCTGGAACGGTCTGGGGCAAAGCAGGTCCTGCATTGACGGCGTTCTTCGGACGTATCGGCTCACGCACGTTTGAAAAGATCGAGACCACGTTTAGTCCAAGAGGCGCTTTGGCGCGCGGACCGCTGACGCTCGGTATGGCGATGTGGTCAGCGGTCTTGCTCGGCGTGGTTATGCTTGTTGTGCTGCTGGCGTCTTAAACAGCTCAATCAATCTTCAAGTCGAACAAATGTTTGCACTAAATCCCGCATTGCCTTGGCTTAATACCTGAAGCAAAGCAGAATTTCTGGCTGAATAGTTCTGCAATTTCTCGTTTACTACCCTCGTACACAGATCATATATATTTGTCGTTACAAAGGGGTACGTTAATGAGCGACAATCTAGACCGCGATGACGCGGCGCGGGCAGTTATATTGGAATATGCATCGGATATTGTATCGGCTTATGTCAGCAATAATCCAATTCAAAGCGAAGAACTTCCAAACTTGATTCGCGATGTTCATTCGACGCTGAAAGAATTGAAAGCATCGAATGGCGCACAAGTCACACCAGAACCAGCCATTCCGATTAAGAAGTCGATCACCGACGATTTCTTGATTTGTTTGGAAGACGGCAAGAAGTTTAAGTCTCTCAAGCGTCACCTGCGCTCGAAGTATGGCATGAGCCCGGAAGAGTATCGTGAGAAGTGGGGGCTTCCTTACGATTACCCAATGGTGGCTCCAAGCTATGCGCGTAAGCGATCTGCTCTGGCCAAAGAAATGGGTCTCGGCAAACTCGAGAAATAGTTCGGAATCGAAACAAAAACATTGATTCGATATCGAAATGAAAGTATTCGGTAATATAGATTAAAAATTTATTACATCTGCCCTTGCCTGGTGATTCGAACTGATTCATTCATGACGAATCGAATCACCACGGGGGTGGCAATGGTATATATGTCAACGGATTTTCCGGGACTTACATCGGCGCAGGCTGAGCTGGTCAAACACTGGCGCGCTTGCTGCCGTGGTGGCTCATTGCCATTCCGCGAGCAACTCGACCCTGGGCAAATTCGAGCGCATTTGTCCGAAGTGTCGATCGTTGAAATTCGCGACAATAAAGAGGCACGGTTTCGGTTGGTCGGATCCGGGCTTCGTAAAGTCTTTGGGCGCGAGATGCGCGGTCGCAAAGTGACAGATCTGGATCAGGGCATGCTCGAAATGCTGTCGCTCGGATTAGAGCGATCGTGCGAAGAGCAACGTCCTGTTGGCGGACTGATTGAGCGTTCGAAAGACACACATGCCTGGTTGCGTTTGCCGCTTCAGGGACCGGCGCAGTCGGTTCAAGTCTTGTGTCATGATGTGCTTATTCCAAACGCGCGTCTGAAGGATGAGTATAGTCGCGAGTTCAACACTCGCTCCGTGTCCATGCGCAACTTAGCGGCCTGATTCTATTAAGTTAAACAACCTATAATAGGAAAATATTCCTACACCTGATTCCTGCATGTTAATGTCGGATTACCCTTAGGTGAAGGAGTATTGGTGTGGGTAGTCAGCAGAGAATCGACAAGAATAATGCGCGGCTTGCCGCGAGCCTTGTCGGCTATGCATTGGAAGTGAGAGCCGAAGATATATTGCTGCCAGAACGCGGGCGCCGCGAATTGGTGCGTGCGCGCCAGATCGCGATGTATTTGGCGCATGTGGCGATGAGTATGAGCCTCTCTAGAGTCGCGTTTGCGTTTGAACGAGATCGCTCCACGGTCGCGCATGCGTGTCACCGTATTGAGGAAATGCGCGATGATGCGCGGTTTGATTCCTGGCTGGAAGCGCTGGAGCAAGGGGTCACAACGTTCGTGCCTATGGTGGTTCAACTGGCATGAAAACCCGGCTGATCCGGGCGTTACAACGCGGCGGTATTGCCGCTTCAACGGGCGACGATAGATGGCGCGTTTGGCGATCTCAAGATCGACGCGGACGCGTGATTGGCACGCTGAGTGGGGCGGAGATCGATATCCTTCGGTTGCGCAATGATTTGAAGCCGCTGGGCAAGGAGGAAGATCAGCTGCTTGTGTGGGCGGGTCAGCAAGCCGAATGCGCTAGCCTTGCGGCGGTCGCACCAGAGCTCTTGCCGCCGACGGAAGCGCACATGCGGTCGCTTTTGGAAATGTTGATCGCCAATTGTGCCTCTGCGGCTTTGCGGACGCGAATTCGCCGGGCCTGTCAGGCCTATATTCAGGACCTGGAAGATGCAGAACGCGGCGCGTCGACAACGATGAATTGGGATGGCTTGGCGAGAGGGCGGCTCGCCAAAGGGCAGCGGCGGGCTTCGGGGTTTAACCCTCCCTCATCGGCGGCGGCGAAGCGGCGACTGGATAAGGTTTCAGATCAGCTTGCAGACGACGAACGTACATTTTTGGAGAAGCTGATCGTGCGCGAAGCGTCTCGATCGTCAATCGCGAAGGCATTTGCCATGAGACCCGCATTGGCCGAACAGAAGGGCATGTCTGTCCTGCGACAGCTGATGCAAATCTATGGCGTTTAGGCGGCGAAGGATTGGATGCGAGCGAGCATGGATGCCAAGCCATTCGATCTTTGCGCGCTCAAGGCACCTTTGACCCCGATCTTGGTCAGGAAGGCGTCTGCATCAAAGCCGCGGATCTCTTCCCGTGTCGCCCCGGAGTACAATCGGATCAGCAGTGAGATGAGGCCAGACACGATCATGGCATCGCTTTCGGCTCGAATTTCGACGCGGTCTTGGTCTTGCGGCGTGAGCACAATCCAAACTTGCGAAGCGCAGCCTCGAACCTTGGTCTCTTCGGTGCGCTCGGATGCGGCCAAAGGCGGGTTGGCTTTTCCCAGATCGATAATATGCGCGTAGCGATCTTCCCAATCATCGAGAAAATCAAACTCGTCTTCAATCTCTGCTGCGCGGTCCGCGATACTCATGCCGGGCATTTGGGGTGGAATGGCCGAAAAGGAAAGCCCTTATCTGCGCCAAATCCAGCCGGATCGTGCTATTCCCAGCTGCCGCCGAGCGCCAAATTGAGGGCAATCCATTCGTCCAATTGCGCGCGCTCAATGCTCACAACATCTCCCTCATTGGAGAGGACGCGCTGTTGGATCGTGAGCACATCCAATAGGTCAGTTTCGCCTTCTTCATATCGCAGATTGGCGATCCGCAACGCATTGTTTGCCTCTTTCGCGGCTTCCTCCAGCGACACGGCACGTTCGCGCAGAACGACGGTTTGATCGAGGGACCCTTCAACCTCTTGGAACGCATTCAGAACGGCGTCGCCATAGCCGGCGATGGCTTGCTTTTGTTCGGCAGAAGCTTGCTCGATTTGCGACTCTCGCAATCCTCCATCAATCAGCGGGGCGACCAGGCTGGTCGCGGCTTGCCATGCAATATTCGTTGGGTTGATCAAATTGGTGAGGTCGCCAGACGACCCGCCAACGCTGCCAGTGAGACTGATCGATGGCATCCGCGCGGCTTTGGCCTGATCGAGACTGTTAAACGAGGCGGCCACGCGTCGCTCCGCAGCGATAATATCGGGTCGGCGTTCCAACAGATCAGATGGCAGGCCAGGGGGCGGCGGTGCTGGCACTGGAGGCAGGTCTTGTCTCACTTCGACGTCAGCAGACGGATACCGGCCAAGTAGAACTTCCAGAGCCCGCAAGGCATCTCGCTGGGATCCTTGAGCGGCCACGAGGGAGGCTTTGGTGCGCGCCAAGTCTGACCGCGACAGCGCGACATCCTGAGACGTGGCAAGCCCGAACTCGAACTGGACACCAACAATCCGATCGGTTTCGTTCAGCGCGTTCAGCGTATTTTGAACAGTCTCAGCTTGGCGTCCCGCTTCGATCGACAGGAAATAGGCGCGCGCAACCGCTGCGGCGAGTGAGTATTGGCTGTAAACATAATCGGCCTCTGCGGCTTCTGCGCTCAGCACGGCGGCTTGGTTGCCGGCGCGAATGCGTCCCCAAAGGTCAATTTCCCAACTTGCTTGCCCGGTCAGGGAATAACTATCGGCGCCAGAGTCTTCGATATTCCCGCCGCGCGACGCGCCTGAGGACAGGCTCACCGAGGGCGATAGTGCGGCACCAGCCTGTCCCGCCAGTGCCCACGAGCGCTGCACGTTGGCAGCGGCTGATTGTAGGTTTCGGTTATTGGCGAGCGCTTCGCGCACCAGTGCATCGAGCAATGGATCCTCAAGCTTTGCAAGCCACCCAGCTTCGACCGGCCCGATCCGTTCGCTGGCCATGGCCCAGCTGTCCGGTGCATCTGGCAGCGTTCCACGTGCTGCATTCGCAGCATCTTGCGGCGCGGTAATCGACGCACATCCTGCAACGCAGGCAATCAGTAAGGCGGGTAGAAGTGATTTGATCATGCTGGGGCGAGCTCCTCGATCGGCTCTTCAGGCTCCGGCGGCGGCGCGCTTGTTTCGTCCTTGCTGATGCCAAATAGAAGCGAGTAAAGAACCGGCGTCACCAACAGTGTGATCAGTGTCGCAAACGACAATCCGAAGGCAAGAACCACTGTCATCGATTTAAAGAATGCATCAAAGTAGAGCGGCAAGATCCCGAGCACCGTGGTGAACGCGCCCATCGTAACAGGCCGCAAGCGGCTGGCAGCCGATTCAACCAGGGCATCGAAGCGCGGCATTCCGGACGCAATCAGCTCATCAGTTGAATCGACCAGAACCAATGAGTTTTGGATCAACAGCCCAGACAGCGATAACAAACCCAGAATGCCCATAAATTCTAATGGCGTTTGAGTCAGTGTCAGTCCGACAACGACGCCTACAATCGCAAGTGGAACGATCGACCAAATGACGATGGGTTGGCGGACGGCATTGAACAATACGACCACCACCAAAACCATGGCCAATAATCCGAGAGGGATTGTGCTCGCTAGGCTCGACTGCGCTTCGCTGGAGGATCCAAACTCACCATCCCATTCCAATGCGTAACCAGGCGGCAGTTCAATCGCTTCGATCTGAGGTCTTAAACGTTTGAACAAAGCATCTGCGAGTTCACCTACGGCCGGATCCGCCTGCGCCTTGATCGACAGGACACGATCGGTCCTGAGAAGCCGCGCATCACGCCAGATCAGCTCGCCATCATCAATCACTTGCGCCAATGGAACCGCTTGTTGCGTCGTCGGGCTGATAATTTGGATAGAGACTAAGTCCCAAGCGCCCGTACGTTCGTCGGCTGGCGCGCGCGAAATGATGGGGATCAGCGTGTCGTCTTCGCGGTAGACGCCGCGCTGAAGCCCGCTGAAATTCTCAGCCAAAGCATCAGAGACATCTTTGCGCGTAATGCCGACGCGCTCGCCTTTATTCTGTGAGTAAACAGGTTGGAACACGGGAACCAGACGTCGCCAATCATCCTTGATGAGAACCGCTTTGCTATCGGCTGCCATGATCTGCTTGGCTTCATTGACCAGTGTACGGAGTACTGCCGGATCTGGGCCGGTAAAGGTTGCCTCGATTTTCGAGCCGCCGCCTGGGCCCAATCTAAACTTCCAGACTTTGGCCTGTGCATCAGGATAATTTGCATCAGCATAGGCTTGGATCTCAGCGATCAGTTTGTCGTTCAAGCGATAGTCAGAGGTGCGCAGCAATAGTTGACCATAGGCGGGATTGGCCGACTCGACCTCATAGGTGAGCATGTAGCGCAATGTTCCACCGCCCACCGCGGTTTGGACGTGTTCAATGCCATCCATACCGCGCATATGCTCTTCTATTCGCAGCATATCCTCGCGGGTGCGTTCGATATCGGTGCCTTCGGGCAAGAAATAATCGACGACAATTTGCGGAGAGGTTGAAGCCGGGAAGAAGCCTGATTGAACGAAGCGGAAGCCCCAAATCGCCAGGGCAAAGACGCCAACCGTGGCCGCCAGCGAAAGGGTTTTGTGAGACAGCGCAGCGCGAATGACGCTTTTGTACCACGCCATAAATCGCCCATCTGCTGCATCATCTTCCGATGCGACATGGGAGCTCTGTGGGAACGCCCAATAACAAAAGAGCGGCGTGATCGTGAAGGCGAGCACCCAGCTTAACCCAAGCGCGATCAACACGACCCAGAACAGGGAGTTTGTAAATTCAGCCGTATCGCCTGGTGCAAACCCAATTGGTGCGAACGCGATGATGCCGACCAGAGTTCCACCGAGCAGCGGTTTGAGGTTTTTCTTCGCGACCTCGGCTGCAACTTCAAGCTTGTCGCGGCCCTTTTGAACGCCGACCAAAATCCCATCCGTGATCACCACGCCATTGTCGACCAACATGCCCAGGGAGATCACCAAAGCGCCCAATGAAATGCGGTGCATGGGAATGCCCGCCACCCACATGATTAGCAAAGTCGCGGACATGGTCAGCAACACGGTGGCGCCCATCACCAAGCCGGAGCGAAACCCCATGAAGATCAACAGTGTGACAAATACGATTGCGAGGGCGCTAACAACGTTCCAGGCAAAGTTGGCAATCGATTGATCAACGACTTTGCCCTGGTGGTAGTATTCGTGAAGGATCATGCCGCCCGGGCGAAGCGGGTCGAGCGCTTGCAGTTTCTCGTCCACGGCTTCGCCCATTTTCACGACGTTCACGCCGGACAGATTGGAAATGCCGATGGCAAGGGCTGGCTCACCATCGTAGCGCAGATATAACGGCGCTGGATCGCGGTAAGCGCGGGTGACTTCTGCGATATCGCCGAGCCGCGCGATCCCGCCAGTGCGTTGATCGCCGACATAGACCGCTTTGATGGCGTCGACGGACTTGATCTCACCGGTTGGGTGGACTTCGATCCGTTCGTCGCCGACCAGCATATCGCCTGCGCTCGCGACGGTGTTTTGTTGGGACAGCGTATCGTAAACTTGGCTGAGAGAGACGCCGAGCGAGGCTGCCCGCTCGCGCGACACCTCCACATAGATGACCTCTTCCTGCTCTCCGACAATACCGACTTTGGCGACGCCTTCGACCAGCAACAATTCGCGGCGTAGCTCTTTGGCATAGTCGTACAAGTCGGTCGGCGTGTAGCCTTCACCGGTCAGCAAGTAGTAGATCCCGAACACATCGCCGAAATCATCGTTCACAACCGGGGTCGACGCTCCGGGGGGTAGATCTCGCTCCGCATCGGCAATTTTGTTGCGAACCTTCGTCCAGACGACTTGCAGATCTGATTTCGTGGTCGAGTACTCAAAACGGATTTCGACGCTGATATCAGACAAGCTTGCGGACGAGACCGAGCTCACCGATTTAACTTCCGGCAGCTGCTGGAGGGCGGTCTCGAGCGGTTCCGTCACCTCGTTCATGACTTCCTCGGGCGAGGCTCCAGGATATTGCGTTACAACTTTCGCCACCCGGATCGTGAATTCAGGATCCTCAAAACGAGCCATATTGTTGAACGCGAGCCAGCCGCCGATCAGCGCGATCAGCATTGCGATGCTACACAGAAGCGGGTTTTTTATGGACCATTCAGCGATGTTCATCTGATGCCCCTTAGCGCGGCTGCCATGCGCGAACCGTTGCACCGTCACTGAAGAACGAGACACCTGCCGCAATCACCAGTTCACCGCCTTCAAGCCCTTCGGTGACCGTCACCTCTTCAACAGACTCGGCGCCGAGCCGGACTTTGCGCTTCGAGATTTTATACGTGTCGGGATCGACGACCCACACAAATGTCTCCTCGCCTTCCGCGAGAATAGCCGTCAATGGAACTGAGATCCCCTGTTCGAAAATGTCTGTGACGCCGACAAAATCGAGTGTGGTTTGAACTGTGGCCGTCATACCCGGCAGAGTGAACAAATCGTCCGGCGGCGTAAAAGAAAAGCTGACCGCATACGTCTGGGTTTCTGGATCAGCGGTGCCTGCGGCTTCTCGAAACTCGGCTTGAATTGGGCGATTTGGATCTGAATCCAGCACGACATTAACGCCGACAGGAATGAGCTGTGGGATGCGGGCGATGATTGTGCCCGGCATGTTCACGACGGCTTCGACCTCACGTGTTTGAATTGTTGCGATCGATTCCTTGGCTTGAACATTCTGGAAGCGGCGCGCCGATACTTGCGAAATAGATCCATCGAATGGAGCCCGGAGGACGGTGTCGCCCAGGCTTTTCTTTGCATTGTCGAGGGCCGCTGCTGCGATATCGCGCGTGGTGCGGCGGGTCTCCAAAACGCTTCGTGAGATGGCGTCCTCGGCGGCGAGGCGTTCTGCGCGCTCATACTCGGCTTGCGCATTATCAAACTCGGCTTGTGCCTGCGCGACTTGGTTTTGATTGTTACGCTGGTTCAGCCTGGCAATCACATCGCCGCGTTCAACCTCTTGCCCTTCAAGTACATCGAGCTCCAAAATCTCGCCCGCCACCTGAAAGGTCAGATCTGCGGACTCAATCGCCCGAATAATCGCAGGAAACTCAAGATTGCGCTGCGTCGACGACCGGGTTGCGACAACGAGCTTTGCCGGGCGGACTGTCGGGGAGGTTTGCGGCTCTGTGGGTTCGCTGCCACAGGCCGCGAGCATCAGTGCAGAAAGACCGATCAGCGAGAAAGACGTGAACTTCATCAGAAACCTCTGCTTTCGCTTTTGACCTATCTTATGGGCAGGTGGTCGCTGTCTGTCATCTCATTTCTCTCATCGCGTGATCTACTGTCAAATTCGCCGCCGCGGGGCGAGTAAAAACCAGAAATAACGAGATATTCACCCACACGTTGTAATAGGGAGCTCAATCGGTTCTAGCACAAAGAGCGCGCCGCCCATGAAATCCGAAACCGAGAAGCTTATGGCCGGACTGATGAAGTGGGATGTATTGCTGGGCCAACGCGTCCTCGACACGATCTCATTTCTGGTGCCCGCCTTCTTGTTCTCCGCCTTTGTTTTATCCCCAAAGGCAAGCGATTTGCAGAACGTACTCATCCAGGTTGGTGTGCTGTCTCTATTCCTTGTCGGAAGTGGTGTCCGGCTGGTTTCAGGATGGAGGCGACTGCGAAGCTTCCGTTTCCAAGTTGGCAGTGCGCTTTTCGATATTGGGTGTTTGTTCGCTTTCTTGGCGATCATTCCAATCGCCTATGGGAGCCCATTCGCGATCAGCCTGAAGGCGCCAACTGCGAGCCTGCTATATGTGTTCATCGTTGCCCGGGTTGTCTTGTTTGATGTGCGCTTGGTTGTTTGGTCTGGCGTGAGCGCGGCGATCGGTTGGGGCGGACTGACTGTGCTCTCGATTGTCGAGCCAGGATCGCCCGGGATCACTCGGGAATTTGCCGAATACACGATGTCGGACAAGATCTTGATTGGCGCGCAAGTTGAGCATGTGATTTCAATTCTGCTCGTGACGATCGTTTCAGCGGCCGTGGTTAATGCGTATCAGCGCGATGGGCTCACCGGCTTGCGCAAGAAGCGCGATTTCGTCGAAGCCTTCAAACGTCGTTTGTCGGGGCGCATGAAAAATGAACATACGGCGCTGATATCAGTTCAAATCGAAAACTGGCATGCCTTGGCGAATGCCAACAAATCCGCCGCTAACCAGGCGATGAAAGACGTTGCCGCGGCCTTGTTGCGGGCTCCAATTCCTCACATTCTGGCGGCCAAGTATGAATCAGATACGATCGTGCTTTGGAAACGTTGCGCTGCGGATGACACCGCGTTCCAGCACCATTTGGAGCTGCTCCAGCATTGCGCCAACGAACAGCTGGCAGCGCTAAACATCACCGTCAAAATTGGCGCTGCCCGTGTGAGGGATGGGGCGGAAACAACGCTTCAGAATTTGGAGCGCGCGTTGGAGTTCGCGGCCGACTATGCGCAAAAAATCCAGATCTTCGATGCCGATTTTGAAGCGTGGATCACCCGAAGAGATAGCCTCATCGTTAAACTTGAGAGCGCGGCTGAGGATGGGCTGCTTGTCGTTCAGCATCAACCAATCATCGACATGATGACCAACCGGCTGGCTGGTACCGAGGCTCTGGTCCGATTGAAGAGTGAAGAGGGTGGCTTCATTTCACCTGCCGAGTTCATTCCTCTGGCTGAAACAACCGGCGCCATCGACAAGATTGGCGCTCACGTCCTGGCAACCGCAAGCCAAGATCATTCCGTCATGCGCCAAGCCAGCCCGGACGAGGACATTTTTGTCAGCGTGAACGTTGCCCCCCGGCAAATTCAAGCCTGGGATCGTTTGGAATCTGCCGTCGCGAAGGCGATTGAATCGGGGACGGTCCTAAAACTCGAAGTAACCGAGTCCAGCGCCGCTGAGGACACGGGTTTGCTTGCCAAACTTAACCGTCTTGGTGAGTTCGGTGCGCGCCTCGCGATTGATGATTTCGGCACCGGGTATTCCTCACTTGAGCGATTGGGTGATTTGCCATTCAACACGCTCAAAATCGATATCGCGTTCACCCGCAAAATCGGCACGGATGCGGGCTATGCGATGATTGATGCAATTGTCAGAATGGCCAAGTCTTGCGGCATGGATGTGATCATTGAGGGCATCGAGAATGCGGAGCAACACGCTTTGGCGATGAAAGCTGGCATTCGATATGGCCAAGGGTTCTATTTCAGCCGCCCTGTCAGCGTCGATGATATCGTTGCTATGGTCGCGAATGAAAGTCCTGCCCCATCCGAGCGCGTGTCGGCGTTTGCCGCGAAATCCTAGCGACCGCCTTACCTCCTCCCTCTAAAACTCGAAGCCAATGGCGAGCGACCAGCTCATCGGTCGTCCAGGAACTTGTCCGAAGCTGAGCAAGTCATCGCCGGTGGCGCGTTGAATATAGGTTTCATTCGTGAGGTTTTGTCCGAGCAGGGCAATAGACCAACCCGCCTTAGACGACAGTTCCAAACGCCCACCCAGCAGGCCATACCCGTCATGAGCAGCGAGGCCGTCATCAAAGGCAAACTGATCGCCGCGGAAGAAGTCACTGCGCCAGGACCAGTTTAGTGTGGCTTTCGCAGTCAGGTCCGCTGAGACGTTTTTTTCATAGGCCCCGACAAGTGTGTAACTGAACTCCGGAGCAAAGCTCCGCGGTTGGCCTTCAATGCCCGCGACGACGGGCGGATCGTCTGGCCCACCAGAGACAAAGTCGATCAAGACGCTGGTTTCCAACACATCAGACTCAACAATCTCGGCATCAAGCCAAGAGGCGCTTGCCTGCAGGGTGAGGCCTTCTATTTC
>JALUWJ010000068.1 GCA_027019605.1 Henriciella sp.
ATATCATCGAAACTGAGACGCGCCTCCGGGAATTTTATCGGGATTTGCCTCGAAGGCGGCATGTTTTACTGGCTTTCGATCGGTAATCCGGGGCTAATCGCAGAGGTCATCACCCATCCTATAGGTTCAGCGTTGATGACCACACCGCGATCGCGGAGATCTTTGGTCAGTCGCTCTCCATTTCCAGCAAACGCGAATGCAACCACAGCGCCATCAGTTGAAATGGCGCGCGTTTGAAAGTTCGACACAAGCGGCGACTGCGCCAGCGCGTTTCGAAGGGTCACCCATTCTGGAAGCGATGTATATTTTACCGTCGCTTCGATCAGCGTGCGTGATGTGTCACGGACGATTGAGGTTTGTTTCCAATCATCATTCAAGCGCAGGGCGACGGCATCAATTGCGCCTTGGAGCGTAGCGGCACGTGTTGTTACCCCAATACGACGCGGGCCCAAAGGCGTTACAGACAACAAATCAACACGGTATCCGCCGGCTGATCCTCGAAGGTCGGCAAAAATAGCGCGTTGCGCGCCATTGATTGCGACTTCGGTCTCCATCGCCTCCCAAGGGGTTTCTGCAGAATAGCCGGTTGCACGGCTGATCATGAGCGGCACGAGGCTGCCTTTCGGAGGGCCTTCCCAGGCAAGGTTCCAGGCGAGGTCCATACCATTCGAAGCAGATGTGAAGAGTACGGCCTTTGGCGCCAGACTATCTGTAAATGGGAGGCCCACTTGTCTCAGCGCATTTCTCACCTGAGCTGGGTTGTAAATCACGGCGAGCTGTCCGCGATACCGCCCTGCCCCTGCGATTTCTTCTTCCACATCAACCGCCGCTGCGATTTGGTCAGCAAGCGCCTGGTCAATGATCAGATCGCTCGCTGCGAGACGATCTTCTGGCAGCGTGAGGCGCTCAATTAAGCGCTGCGCTCCGATCAGTTTAGCGGTTGAGAAGGCTTTCAACTGCGCTTCTCCGACGGTCGGCGCGCGTTCATCTACTTCAATGCCAGATATCGTATAGGCGTCCCGGCTTTGGGCATGCGTGCCAAGGGCACCAAAGGTAATCAGCGCGAGCGCGAGGATGAGCATACGAATCATTTGTGTGAGCCTCATAACGTGTCTCTTCTTATCAACTGTCAGAGTGTACGTGAACCGTAGATGCATGCTGGTCACCAGACAGAGCACATGCTAACGCGCGCGCCATGAGCACGAACACACCTGATTCCCTGTCTTATCGCGATGCTGGTGTCGATATTGAGGCAGGCGAAGACTTAGTCAAAGCCATTGGTCCGCTTGCAAAAGCCACCCGCCGCGCCGGGGTTATGGGCGGCCTGGGGGGCTTTGGCGCGCTATTTGATCTCAAGAAAGATGGCTGGGACGATCCAGTTCTGGTTTCAGGCACGGATGGCGTTGGCACCAAGCTGATGCTGGCCTTCGAAACCGGCCTTCACAACACCGTTGGCATCGACCTCGTGGCAATGTGCGCAAATGATGTGCTCGCACAGGGCGCTGAGCCTTTGTTTTTCCTCGACTATTTCGCAACGGGAAAGCTTGAGAACGGCATGGCGGAACAAGTCATCTCAGGCATCGCGGAGGGCTGCAAACAATCCGGCTGCGCTCTGATTGGCGGCGAGACGGCTGAAATGCCCGGCATGTATCCGCCAGGACATTACGATCTCGCAGGATTTGTCGTCGGCGCCGTCGAGCGGGCGAACATTTTGCCGCGTCATGCCGATATGGCGACTGGAGATGTCTTGATTGGCATCGCCTCAAGTGGCCCCCACTCCAACGGGTATTCGCTTATTCGAAAGGTCGTCGAGCGCTCAGGTCTCTCCTATGAAGACAATGCGCCATTTTCGAATACTCAATCGCTGGGCGAAGCACTGCTGACACCAACACGCCTCTACTCGAAACAAGTGCTGCCTCTGCTCAAGAAAGATCTTGTCCACGGGCTCGCGCACATCACCGGTGGCGGCGTGACTGAGAACACACCGCGTATGTGTCCCGATACGCTTGTTCCCCGCGTAGATCGCACAGCTTGGCAGGCTCCAGCCGTGTTCGATTGGCTTCAGGATGTCGGGAAAACAACTGACGATGAAATGCACCGCACATTCAATATGGGCATCGGCATGATCCTGGCGGTGTCTCCGGATAAGGTGGACACGGTTCTCGCCGAGCTGCAGGCGATGGGCGAGCCAGCGGTCGTTTTAGGTGATTTGGTAGACGCGTGACGCGCTTAAGAGCCGCCATTCTGATTTCAGGTCGCGGCACGAACATGTCAGCGATCCTCGAAGCTGCACAGCAATCTGATTACCCTCTTACACCGGTTCTGGTCCTCTCAAATCGGCCTGATGCTGCGGGTCTGGTACATGCGGAAAAGGCCGGGGCGGCGGCGATTGCCATTGACCACAAACCGTTCGGAAAAGACCGCGAAGTGTTTGAGCGCGCAATGCAGACCGTCTTGACCGAATATAAGATCGAGATGGTCATTCTGGCGGGGTTCATGCGTATTCTGACCCCCTGGTTTGTGCGGCAATGGGAAGGTCGCATGATCAATATCCACCCCTCGCTTTTGCCCAAATATCCAGGCCTACACACGCACCAACGCGCCATCGACGCCGGCGATAGCGAAGCCGGGTGCTCCGTTCATTGGGTAACCGAAGGCGTCGATGAGGGCGATGTGATTGCTCAGGCGCGCGTCCCTGTCTTGCCAGATGATACCGCAGAGGCTTTGGCTGAACGCGTCTTGCCTGCAGAGCATAAGCTCTACCCTCATGCGGTGAAACTGGCTGCGTCGCAAATTTTGGCGCGCTCCTGATCCCCAAATAAAAAAACGGGCCGCACGTTGGTGCGACCCGGTTCTTCAAACTTTAGTTTCGGCAGAAACTAGCCGACAATATCAGCTTCGCTGAAGAACTGAGCGATTTCGATCGCAGCGTTCTCGTCGCTGTCAGAACCGTGCGCAGAGTTCTCGCCGATAGATTTGGCGAACAATTTACGGATGGTGCCGTCTGCAGCTTCTTCTGGGTTCGTTGCGCCCATAACGTCACGATAGCGCGCAACAGCATTCTCGCCTTCGAGAACCTGAACGACGACTGGCGCAGATGTCATGAACTCAACCAGCTCACCGAAGAATGGACGCTCTTTGTGGACGTCGTAGAAACGCTCGGCTTGCGCCTGGCTCATGTGAATTCGGCGCTGAGCGATAATGCGCAGACCACCTTCTTCGATCACTTTGTTGATCGCTCCAGTGAGGTTGCGCGCGGTTGCGTCAGGCTTGATGATCGAAAATGTGCGAGTGCCAGCCATGCCGGGCTCCTGTTATGAGTGTTTGTTAGGTTTGGCGCGCCTATAGCGACGCAAACTGGCCCCGGCAACCGCTGGACGCAGGATGCCA
>JALUWJ010000069.1 GCA_027019605.1 Henriciella sp.
GTACTGGAAAAGATAAAATCGCACAGCGGCGCCGAAATCGAAGTCAGCGACCATGCTCGCAAATACCCGCTGCTTCACGCGCCCGTACTCGCCTGGCGATTGTTTCGCAAAGGCGCGTTTCGATAATCTAGCTCAGGGTTGAGAAGGCCTTGAGGACCAGATCAATCTCTTCTTCGGTGTGAGCTGCGCTAACGCTTAGACGGAGCAGACTTGTGCCGCCCGGAGTTGCTGGTGGAACCGCGAGGTTGACGTAGACGCCCTGTTCGAACAGCCGGTTCCATTCAGCCACCGCGGTCGCCTCATCTGGTCGACGAACGGCGATGACGGGCGATGCCGGTGCACAGAGATCATATCCCATTTTGGACAATCCATCGTGCAGACGGTTCGACATTTTCCACAGTGACTCGCGAAGTTCCGGCGCCGCTTTCAGTTCTTGCAGCGCCGTCCGCGCGGCAGCGATATTTGCCGGCGCGCCAGAGGCGGTAAACATGTAAGCGCGGCTGGTCAGGCGGACGCTCTCAAACTCTGGGTGCTTAGACACGCAGAAGCCGCCAATCGAGGCGAGGCTTTTTGAGAATGTGCCCGAGATGAAGTCGACGTCTTGCAAGACACCTTGCGCCTCGGCGATTCCGCGCCCCTTGTCGCCAAAGCATCCAACAGAGTGCGCTTCATCGACGAAAATCATGGCATTGTTCGCGTGCGCGACTTCGACCATTTCAGCAACCGGCGCGACATCTCCGAACATCGAATACATGCCTTCGATCACAACCAGGCGGCCGCCCGTCTCAGGCAGGCGTTTCAAACGCTTTTCCAAGTTTTCTGGATCATTGTGCCGGAACCGGTGCGTTGCCGCATCCGTCAAACGGCAAGCATCGTAAATGCAGGCATGGCTGTCAGCATCAATCAGAATATGATCTTCCCCGCTCGCGAGCGCACTGATCGCTCCGAGATTCGTTTGATATCCAGTGGTGAAAACGATGGCGCTTTCCATGTCGAAGAAGCTGCGCAGCTCGCGCTCCAACGCCGCATGATCGCTATAGGTACCGTTTGCTTGCCGGCTGCCAGTGGTTGCTGATCCGAGCGTTTCAATCGATTTGATCATCGATTGGCGAACATTCTCGTTGAATGTCAGCCCTAGATAGTTGTTGGTTCCGACAAGCACGATCTCACGGCCTTGGCAGAGGGCCCGTGTCGGCGATACAATTTCATCAAATGGCACGCCAATCGGGCTTTGACCGAGGAGTTTCGCCATCTCATGACGCTCGGTAATCGCCGCGAACTTGTCGAATAATTGCTTGTTCTGTTTGGTTTTAGTCAGCACCGTTCAAGTCATCCACTACGTTAACGAGCTCGCCCACTGTGTGCGTGGTCGAAATCAATTCCATTGAGATGCTAATATCATAAGCGTCTTCAACCTCCATAATTAGGTCGAAAACATCTACAGAGTCGATCTCCAAATCGGCGACGATTCTTGTGTCATTGGTGATCTTCGTCCCATCCGGGATATATTCTGAAAGCACAGAAACGATCGTGTCAAAAATCTTGGATTTATCGGTCAATCTTCTTCCCCGGCTTGATCGGATCCTTGTTTTGATCTTCGTTCAAACACGCCTCAAACACCTCTTGCAAAGTCATGGCATCTCGTACCGGATGATCATAGGTCCAATCTACAGTTAGCAATTCTCTTACTTTACCTTGAGAGAGCGAAAATGACCGACGGGTCAGTTTCGAAATCGCATCCGCGCAAATGGCCGCCGCCTTCATCAGAGTTGACGGAATTCGGACAAGCCGCACCTTTCGCCCCAGGACATTACTCGCTGCGGACGCAATCTCGGTCCAATTTGTGGAGGCAACAGAGCATGGCTCCAAGCACTGAGGCTCAGCCGAGTCCGATCGAAGCGCATCGAAAACGTGCGAGACCAGATCGTCGGCAGAGATAATCGCAACAGACCGGGTCACCCCCTTCGGGTCTCTCGGCGCGGGTAGCCACCCCTTGCGAATAAGATCCAGCAAGGGCTGCAGCATTGGATCTCCGGCGCCGATTACAGCCGGAGGGCGAATAATGGTGATTTTCATTTTTGCTTTGAAAGCGTCTAGCGCGTCTTCGCCCATGGCTTTCGAAGCCGCATAATTGGAGAGCGATGGCGCGCGCGCAGCTTGCGATGACACATATACGAAATGCTCCACACCCGCCGCAGCCGCGCATGCCGCTACATTGTAAGTGCCGATCACATTCGCCGCGTGATAGCCGCTCACATTGACCGCCGTTGTCGCGCCCGCCAGGTGGACGCACGTATGTGCGCCCGTCAGAAGCCGAACCATCGCCTCATGATCTTGCAGCGATCCTGAAACAATTTCTGTCGAGCTTGGAACGTCGGGGGTTCTGTTTCGTTTTTGGCGAATAAGCGCGCGCGTGGGAATTTGCTCTGCATCCAGGCGCGAAAGCAAATGAGATCCGATAAATCCTGTGGCGCCGGTAACCGCAATGACGCCATTCATTGGCTTGCGAGAGGTCTTCGTCATTCCGCCAGAGCGGGTACGGCAGACTCCAATTCAAACGCGCCGGAAATAAATTTCTGGCGCGTCCGCATACGGCTCAATTTTCCAGATGATGTCATGATCAAGCTGCGCAGAGGCACCAAGACGACTTCAATCGGCGCCCCAACCGTTTGGCGGACATTCGCTGAGACTTCAGAGAGAATCGCTTCGCGTTGCTCTGGCTCGCGCGCCTTACACTCGGCGAGCAGGTAGATGTGGCCATTTCCATCATCATCTGAAAGCTTGAACGCCGCTGATTTAGGGATGTGGCGACCGCCTGCTTTTTCTGCGGTCCATTCAATGTCTTGTGGCCAGATGTTTCGGCCGTTCCAAAGGATGAGGTCCTTATGGCGGCCAGTGATGATCAACTGTCCTTCCAGCCAATACCCGAGATCACCGGTATCAAGCCAACCGTCTTCATCTGTTAGAGATAGAATGCCCGCTTCACGATCGAGGATACCTGGCGAGACACTGTCGCCGCGGAACATGATCCGACCGACCACTCGGTCCTCAAGCTCATTGCCTTCATCATCGCAGATTTTCATCTCATGCCCGGGAATGGCTTGGCCACACGCGATCAAAGCGCGCCGATTGCGCTCTTCGGTGACCTCGCTGGCAGGCACCGCTTTTTGCTGCGATCTCATGATGTCGGAGTTGATCACATCGACCTGAAAGCCGGTATTTAGCGGACTGAAAGAGACCGCCACGGTCGCTTCGGCGAGACCATAGCTTGGAACGAAGGCCGTCTCGCAAAACCCGTACTCGGCAAACACGTCGGCAAACATGCGGAGCGCTTCCTCGCGCACCATGTCGCCGCCAATTCCAGCCACCCGCCAGCTT
>JALUWJ010000070.1 GCA_027019605.1 Henriciella sp.
AACGTGGCCTCTCCAGACTTTGACCCGCCCGCAACTGTGGCCGAGGCCCGTCTGCAAGACATCGAATATCTTGCTACTCTGACGGAGTATGACCGGTCATTTTCAGACCAAGCGCAATCGCATTTCAGCGACACGTTGGAGGCTGCAAAAGAGACCGCGGCAGACATGACGGATGCCGAATTCTATTTGACCCTGGCCGAAGCCGTCGCGCTTGCCGACAATGGGCACACGAATCTGAGCTATCGCCCACAATTTGCCGAGTTCAACACGATCGATGCGCGGTTGTACGCGTTCAATGATGGGGTCTATATCGTCCGCGCGGCGCCCGACAAAGTTGATACGATTGGCCGGCGCGTTGCCGCCATCGACGGAACGCCGGTTGAGCAATTGCGGTCTTCGCTTCAGGCGTATCGCGGCGGTAACGAAACCTGGCGGACGCTCTACAGCACGCTCATTCTGGAATCTCCGGATCTGTTGTCGGCGGCGGGCCTCGCAACGTCTTCAGAGTCGATTGATCTGGCCTTGGTCTCCACAGACGGCGCGATAGAGATCGTATCTTTTGATGGACGCGATGCCGAAAACCCGGATGATTTGCCATGGCGCAGCGCTTGGCAAACCCTCATTCCCGATCCTGAAAACCCGGCCTATCCGGGTTGGACCCATGCCTTGGACTTAGATGGCGCAAACCGGCCACGCTACTTAACACAACCCTGGCAGAGCTTGCACTACGAGCTTGATGAAAATGGGTATTACATCCGCGCTTTGCCGGGCTTCAAAGTCGGCGACCAGTCGATCAAAGGCGTATACAAAGCGATCCTTTCAGACATCCCGAACGCGAGCCTCGACTATCTCGTCGTTGACTTTCGGCTTCATGATGGCGGCGACTACACAAAGTCGATGGCGTTTGCGAAAGCCGCCCCGAAAAAAGTCAAAGACGATGGCGCGATTTACATCATTACGGGCCCAAATACCTTTTCTGCAGCAATCGTGACAACCGCCATGTTGAAATATTACGCCGGCGAGCGCGGCATGATTGTCGGGGAGCAAATGGGGGATCGCGAACAGTTTTGGGCAGAACGCGGGTCGAGCTTCCGGCTGCCAAACTCAGGCTATTATGTAAATTACGCCACCGGCTATCATGACTGGGAAAAAGGCTGCAAAGGCGAGCCTTATTGTTACACCATGAATGAAATGTACGAGGTTCCTGCCGGCGATTTGAGCCCCGCAGTGACGCTGGATCAAAGCTTTGAGAGCTATCAGCGCGGGGAAGATGTGGTTTTAAACTGGATCTCAGCGCAAACACGATAAGTGCCACAACAATCGGGCCTTGCGCTCTGGTCCTGCCTGCGCCATATGCGCGGTGGGCCAGCCTTCCCCAACGAAGGTCAGCCTATCTGTAAGGATAGGAGTACAAACAGATGACTGATGTCGCCAAACCCGACGTGCGTCCCGCATGTCCGCTTTTCTCTTCAGGACCGACCGCAAAGCGTCCTGGATTTTCCCTCGAAAAACTCGAAACTGCTGCGCTTGGACGCTCGCACCGTTCTGCGGCCGCGAAAGCGAAACTGAAGCAAGCTATTGATCGCACGAAAGAAATTCTCGGTCTGCCCGACGATTACCGTGTCGCGATTGTTCCGGCCTCCGATACAGGCGCCGTTGAGATGTGCATGTGGTCCATGTTGGGCCAGCGCGCGGTCGATGTGTTCGCTTGGGAAAGCTTCGGCAAGGACTGGGTCACGGATGCCGTGAATGAGTTGAAACTCGCCGATTGTAACATCCATGTCGGTGACTTTGGCGTGTTGCCGCCATTTGAGCAGGCGCGCGACGATGCTGATATCGTTTTCACTTGGAACGGAACAACGTCTGGCGTTCGCGTCCCGAATGCAGATTGGATCAAGCCGAACCCAGACCGCGTTGTGATTTGTGATGCGACCTCTGCGGTGTTCGCGCAGGACATGGAGTGGGAAAAGCTCGATGTCATCACATATAGCTGGCAAAAAGTGCTGGGCGGTGAGGCTGCACACGGCATGCTGATCCTGTCACCAAACGCGGTGCGCCGGTTGGAAAGCTATAAGCCAGAGCGTCCGTTGCCGAAGATTTTCCGCATGACCAAAGGCGGTAAGCTCAATGAAGCGCTGTTCGAAGGCAATACGATCAACACGCCTTCTCTGCTGTGTACCGAAGATTATCTTCAGGCGCTTGATTGGGCTGAAGAGTGCGGTGGATACCAAGGCCTGAAAGCTCGGTCTGACCGATCGCTGGAAATTCTGACTGACTGGGTTGCGAAAACCGATTGGGTTGAATTCCTTTGCGCCGATGAGAATGTGCGTTCGAATTCCGGGATCACGCTTTCGATTGTCCACCCGACTTTTGCGAAAATGGATGAGCCAGCCCAGCGTGACTTCATCAAGCGGATGATGAAACGTCTTGAGGATGAGGAAGCCTGTTTCGATGCGAATGGCTATGCCAAAGCGCCTCCTGGACTGCGCATTTGGTGCGGCGCCACGGTCGAGCCAGATGATGTTGCGAAACTGACGCCTTGGCTCGAATGGACCTTCGCTGAAGAACTCGCTGCCCTGTAAGCGATTCCCAAATATTGTTTTTCAAGCCCTCGGACCATCGTCCGGGGCATATGGAGCATATGATGCCCAAAGTTCTGATTGCAGACAAACTCGCCCCTGCCGCCGTAGATATTTTCAAAAATCGCGGCCTGGAAACTGAAACCGCTGTCGGTCTTTCGAAGGACGAACTGATTTCCAAGATCCCTGAATTCGACGGGCTGGTCGTACGGTCTGCCTGTAAGCCGGATGCAGATGTGATCGCTGCGGCGAGCAATCTGAAAGTGATTGGCCGCGCGGGTATTGGCGTCGACAACATCGATATCAAGGCCGCGACCGGCAAAGGCGTCGTTGTCATGAACACGCCATTCGGCAACGCTGTGACGACCGCAGAGCACGCAATTGCGATGATGTTCGCAGCGGCCCGTCAAATCCCGGCAGCTAATGCCGGCACGCAAGCTGGCGAATGGCCGAAAAAAGCCTTCATGGGCACAGAGCTCTCTTACAAGACGCTCGGCCTGATCGGATGCGGGAACATCGGCGCCCGCGTTGCCGAACGCGCCAAGGGCCTGCAAATGAAAGTGCTGGCCTATGACCCATTCCTCACTGAGGAGCGTGCGCTGGAGCTTGGCGTTGAAAAGGCGGCTGACCTGGATGCCATGCTGGCTCGCGCTGATGCGATTACGCTGCACACGCCACTCACCGATCAGACCCGCAATATCTTGTCAGCTGAAGCGCTGGCGAAGACCAAAAAGGGCGTGATCCTGGTGAATTGTGCGCGCGGCGGACTGGTTGATGAA
>JALUWJ010000071.1 GCA_027019605.1 Henriciella sp.
GCCTGTCCATGTTCGTATCATCCGTCTCCCTCCATTTTTTGTTTCCGGATCGCGCGCCATTTTGCCAAGCGTTCTGCGATCGGTCCTTCGCGACCGTGCCCTTTTGGCTGGTAAAAATCTACCCGCTCCATGCCATCCGGAAAATAGTTCTGCCCGGAAAAGCTGCCATCCTGGTCATGATCATAGGCGTAGCCGTCGTCATAGCCTTGCTCTTTCATCATTTTGGTTGGCGCGTTGAGGATGTGTTTAGGTGGCATCAAAGATCCGGTTTCCCGCGCTGCAGCGCGGGCGCGTTTCATGCCCATGTAAGACGCGTTCGATTTCGGCGCCGTCGCCAAATGCACGACCGCATGCGCAAGCGGGATCAGACCTTCCGGCTCGCCAAGACGCTCAAATGCCCGTGCCGCCTCTCCCGCAACCATCATCGCAGTAGGGTCTGCCAGACTGATATCCTCGCTCGCCATGACAACCAGTCGCCGCGCGATAAAAAGCGGGTCCTCGCCGCCTTCGAGCATCCGCGCGAACCAATAAAGCGCTGCGTCTGGGTCCGATCCGCGTACGGATTTGTGCAAGGCCGAGATAAGGTTGTAGTGCTCTTCGCGATCCTTGTCGTAAGCGGGCGCGCGTTTCTGCAGGGCTTGCGCCAATTGCTCGACCGTGAGCTGGGTTCCGGACTTGGCGAGCGTGAAGGCTTGCTCAGCGAGGTTTAAGAGATAGCGCCCATCACCATCCGCCATATCAATAAGCGCGGACCGCGCGCGGTCATCCAGAGGAAGCGCGCGTTTCAGCTCTGCCTCTGCCCGCGTGAGCAGCGTTTCCGACGCCTCCACTTCCAACCGGTTCAGCACCAGGACAGCGCAGCGCGACAGCAGCGCGCCATTCAATTCAAAGCTCGGGTTCTCTGTCGTCGCCCCAACGAGAGTGATCGTACCGGCTTCAACAAAGGGCAAAAAGCCATCCTGCTGAGCCCGGTTGAAGCGATGTATTTCATCGACAAATAGCAAGGTTCCCTGCCCCATATCTCGCCGGCGCTGCGCCGCTTCAAATACGGCGCGAAGATCCTTCACGCCCGAAAAGATCGCTGAGATCGCTTCGAAATGAAGATCTGTTTCCTGCGCAAGTAGCCGGGCGATCGTAGTCTTCCCGACCCCAGGTGGTCCCCACAAGATGATCGAGGACAGATTGCCCGTCGCGAGCATGCGCCCGAGCGCACCATCAGCGCCAATCAGATGATCTTGCCCGACAACATCCGCCAAGACTTGCGGGCGGAGTTTGTCCGCCAAAGGCTGCGGCGCCGAGTCTGACAATCCAGAAGCTGCAAACAAGTCCGTCATACTCAATGCCCTATCGAGGTCGCGCCAAAACCAGAAGCTTGGCCTTTGCATAATTCTCCCGCACACACAAGAACGTAGAGAGAACGAACCCAACATGATGATCGCGCCCTAGAATTAACCCCCTATCGAGACTTATTTGCCATCTAGGCGCCGCTGCGTTGTACTCTAGAAAGTTTCCGTAGCATGTCATTGATCCGCTCTTCTTCCGCACCTCGTGGCCTGGTCATCGCCGCTCCCAATTCCAATACGGGCAAAACCGTTTTCACTCTGGGGCTCGTTAGCGCCCTGCGACGGCGCGCTGTGTCGGTCGAGGTTGCGAAAGCAGGTCCCGGCTTCATTGATCCCCAATATTTGCAGCAGGCTCTGGAACGGCCCTGCTACAATTTGGACCGATGGGCCTTCGGTCCCGAACAATTGCGCGCGCGGGCGCGGGAAATTGCGCAACAAGATGGGGTTTTGATCGTTGAAGGCATGATGGGCATGTTTGACGGCGCGGCCAGCGTTTCAGGTTCCACCGCAGACCTTGCTGCGACGCTGAACTTGCCGGTCCTGCTGCTCATCGACGCCAGCGGCATGGCACAATCCATCGCGCCTTTGGTGCAAGGCTTTGCCAATTTCAAAGATCGGCCGCGCATCTGCGGTGTCGTCGCTACGCGGACGGAAAGTGATGGCCACGCCCAAATGCTCTCAGCCGCGCTTCAAGACATCAATATACCGATGTTCGGACACCTCCAGCGCTCCGAGAAATTAGACATTCCTTCGAGGCATCTTGGCCTTGTCCAAGCAACGGAGCGCGCGTCCTTGTCAGACTTGGTCCAGGCGGCTGAGGAAGCTGTCACCGCCGGTGTCGACTTGGATGCTGTGATCGCCGCCGCGCAAAACCTCGCCCCAAGCCAACTGCCAAAACGCTTACCCCCAATTGGGCAACGGATCGCGATTGCGCGCGATATTGCGTTTGAGTTTGCTTATCCACACATCGTCGATGATTGGCGGCGACAAGGCGCAGAAATCTCCTGGTTCTCGCCGCTCGCCAATGATGCACCGCGAGAGGACAGCGATGCGATCTACTTGCCCGGCGGCTATCCAGAACTGCATGCCGGAACAATCTCCGGCGCACACAATTTCCTATCCGGATTGCATGCCGCAAAGGAACGCGGCGCACTGATCTATGGCGAGTGCGGCGGGTATATGGTGCTCGGCAAAGCGCTGATCGATGGGGAGGGCCAGTCGCACGGCATGGCCGGTTTACTCGGTCACGTCACCAGTTTCGAAACGCCAAAAATGCACATTGGCTATCGCGCCATCACGCCAGAGCCCAATCCGATCTGGACACGGCCGATGCGCGGGCATGAGTTCCACATGTCCGTCATTGAAGAGGCGGGCAAAGATGCACCATTGTTTCGGCAAACCGATGCCCGCGGCGAGGACCTTGGCCTGACGGGCGGACAACGCGGCTCCGTGATGGGATCTTACACCCACATCATCGACCAAGCGCCTGCTGATTAGAGCGTCACAAACCCGCTAATGCTCCGCCCATTGCGATCGATCTCAATCTCCCAACGCCCGGAGTCGCGATCCAGTGCAGCGTCCAAATCATCGAGCGTTTCAATTGGCTGTCCGTCAATCGACTGGATGATGTCGCCTGAGCGCACAACGCGGCGAGCATAGGCTCTGCGCATCACGCGGGTGACAAGGATGCCGCTGTCGAACGGATCGCGTCCTAACTCCTCAGCCAAGCGTGGCGACAGTTCTGTCACTTCGGCGCCGGTGAAAGGATGACGACCTTCGAGCAGGACAAGTTCGGCCTCACTCATACCGGGCGGCGGGGCAAGGCGTGCCTCGATCAGTTGCTCGTTGCCGCCGCGCAAGACACGTAAGGTGACATCCTCACCCGGCGATTTCGTCGCGGCCAGGAATTTGAGGCCACGCTCGTCGAAGACCTCTCGGCCATCAATGCTCAAGATGAGATCACCTCGACGAAGGTCAGATCGGTCTGCTGGTCCATCATCGTATACTTCTGTGATGATCACGCCCAGAGGACGCTCAAGTCCCTGTGCTTTGGCGATATCGAAGGTCACGGACTGACCTTTCAGCCCCAGCCATGGCCGCACGATCGTACCTTCGTTCACAGCGGCATCAACGACGCGTTTGACCATTTCTGATGGGATGGCAAAGCCAATCCCGTTTGACCCGCCAGAGCGCGAAAAGATCGCGGTGTTGATGCCGACCAGTTCGCCGCGCGTATTCACCAGAGCGCCGCCAGAGTTGCCTGGGTTCACCGCAGCATCTGTCTGCAGGAAGAAGGCATAGTCGGAGACGCCGACATCTGTGCGTGCGGTGGCGGAAATGATGCCTGTCGTCACCGTCTGACCAACGCCGAATGGGTTACCTACGGCCAAAACCAAGTCACCGACCTCAACGCCAATTGTGCTCGCATAATCGAGAATAGGTAGCTCGGCATCCTCAGTCTCGATGCGCAGAACGGCGAGGTCGGTGCGCTCATCCGCAAGGATAAGCTCGGCTGGATACTCGCGGCGGTCTGCCAAGACGACAATGACTTCATCGGCGCCATCGATCACGTGGTTGTTCGTCACCACGATGCCTTCCTCACCCACGATCACACCAGACCCGAGGGAGTTTTGAACACTTTGCCGGTTCGGGCTGCCAAAGCGGCGACCATACAGAAACTCCTGCATGGTGGTCCGGCGTTGAACGGTTTTCTTCGTATAAACGTTCACAACTGCCGGTGAGACCTCTTTCACCAGTGGCGCATAACTAAGCTCAATCTGGGCCTGGTTTTCCGGGACAACCTTTTCCCAGAAATTGTCTGCTGAAGCAGATCCATACAGGGGGCTCACCAGGACGAGCACGAGGGCGACCAGAACCAAAAGGACGGCCACCAGAAACTTCGAGACGTGTTTTGTCATGCTAGATACGTAAGTCATGATTATGGCTCTATTCCGGCGCACTGGCGGACGCAATTGGGCAGACATGAAAATTCCGTTAGATGCCTGTTATCTATGCGAAATCCTACGCCTCTTGCGCCCGCTTTTCAGCCAGAGCCTGCAAGTTCTTCTCATGATCGTCACGGCTGATCCGATAAAAGCTCACCGAGATCAGCATCAGCGTCCAAAGCGTCAGCAGCATGACGGCATAGCCAAATCCAAGCGTCGCGATCGACTCAGCGCTCGCCTCTTCGGGTTTCATGCCGGGTACAATGGACGCCGTTGCGAGAATGAAAGAGGCGCTCAACACGCCCATGCCTTGCGCCAGTTTGCGCATGAAACTGATCCCGGCAAAGTAGACACCCTCTGAGCGACGCCCGGTCTTCAACTCGTTCTCTTCAACAATGTCCGCGACCATGGCTGATGCCAGAATTTGGTAGGCGATAATCAGGGCAATATCGAACACTGTGATAATCAGAATTGTGTAGTACAATTCGTCTGTGCCGTTGGCTGGCAGGAGCCCCAAAAGACGCGCAAAAATCGGTGCAGGTGCAATTGTAAAAGCTAGAATCCCAACCGAGATCGCAGCTCGTTTTTTTCCCAGCATCTTTCCAACGATGGGGGCAACGAACAATGCCAGTAGTGGCGATATGAACACCGCGATTGTCAGCCCAGAGATTTGAGGACTGTTGAAGCCCCAGAAGAATGTGTTGATGTATTGGTTGAGCGTCGCCGAGACCCCGGTTGCGAGCAGACCAAACAATGTTGCGATGAAAAGCGCCCGAAAAGACGGGTTGGAAATAGTCTCCCAAATCTCAGAAATGACTTTAAGCGGTTTCATCTCGCGCGCCGCCGGCGGCGGCATCAGATGCGGAATTTGTCGATGCGTTCCGATTGATGTGATGAAGATTGCGAGGAAGATACAACTTGCGCCGAGAAGCCCGTACGTATACCACCCTTCCAGATAGAAGATGCCTGACGTGTCTTCTTCCGTCGGTTTGAGCAGGAAGGCGAATAGAATGACCTGAACGCCCAATCCCCCAACCCAGGCAAAGAAGTAGCGGAAAGACATCAAGGATGTGCGCGCATCATAATCTTGCGATAACTCCGCTGAGAGCGCGTGCTGCGGCACTTCAAACAGCGTATACATCAGCCGAACAATGATGGTGAGCGTCAGCAGCCACCCAAACAGCCCCATGCCTTCGAGGCCAGCTGGCGGGTTCCAGACGAAGAAATAGCCGACCGAGATTGGGATCATCGCGGCATACATAAACGGATGGCGCCGGCCATATTTGCTTTTCAGATTATCCGACCAATACCCAACCACCGGGTCGGACACGGCGTCAAAGATCAGGGCAATCCAGAGCGCGGCGGCAACCCACACGGCGGATAGGCCAAGCACCTGGCTGTAGAATAACAGCAGGACATAATCGAAACCGTTATTCTTGATTCCACCAGCCGCTCCGCCCACGCCATACGCGATGCGGGTCAAAAGACCGGGTTTATGGGGCGCAGCAATAGCAGCGTCGGACATGAGGTCGCCTCGATCTAAACTCTATTTAGTCTTCAACCACGTTCGCGGCGTTGCGGCTACGCTCAAGTGCGGCGAGATTGGCCTCATGATCTTCGCGGCTGATTTGATAGCGGAACAGGAATGCGATTGCCGTTCCCCATAGCGCCAGCAAACCAAACGCATATCCTGCACCGAGCAGGCTGAGCGTATTGGCTGGGACGTCCCCGGGCTGGATATTGCGAGACAGATCAGCAGCGGCAAGAACAATCGAGGCCAGGAAGAGCCCGCTGCCGCGCGCCATTTTCCGCATAAAGCTGATCCCGGCGAAATATATGCCTTCGGAGCGGCGCCCGGTCTTCAGCTCGTTTTCTTCAACAATATCGGCAATCATCGACGCAGCCATGATTTGATAAGCGATGATCAAAGCGACATCGATGACGGTCACGACCAAGATAATCTGAAACAGCAAGTCGCTGCCATTTGGTGGCATCACGCCAAGCAGCCTCAGAATCACCGGCATCGGGGCAACCGAGAAAGCGATGCCCCCAACAATGATTGCACCGCGTTTCTTTCCCAATCGCTTCGAAACCAGAGGGGCAAGCACCAGCGCCAGTCCGGCGGAAATGAAGACAGAAATGGTCAGCAAACCGGTTTGCGCTGACGTGAATTCCCAGAAAAATCCATTGATGTAATAGTTCAAAGAGGCCGCAACACCCGCCGCCATGAACCCAAACAGAGCGGCCATGAACAGGCCTTGGAACGACTTGTTCGACAAGCTCTCGCCAATCTCCTTGAAGATACGTTTCAGGGTGATTTCCCCCGCATCCTGAGGCTTTCGCAAATTCGGGATGTGACGATGCGTGCCAAGGGCGCAAAGCAGCATTGAAATGACGATTGCGACCGCCGCCAAGGTTCCATACGCGCGGTATCCTTCAACATTTAGGAAGCCGCTCCCATAGGTCTCTGTTTCGACCAAAAGGAAGGTCAGCGTATAGGCCGCAATCGCAACCCCGCCAGTCCACCCAAAGACGTACCGAAATGACAGAAACGAGGTCCGCTCGTCATAATCGTCAGTAAGCTCAGCGACCAAAGCACTGCTTGGCACTTCGTAAAATGTGTAAGCGATGCGCACTAGAATGGTGATCATCAGCAAATAGGGAAACAAGGCGTTGCCGGTCATGCCCTCAGGCGGGTTCCAGGCGAATATATACGCAATAGCGACCGGAATGATGGACGCATACATGAAGGGATGGCGTCGCCCTAAACGGGTTTTGAGATTGTCCGACCAGTACCCAACGATTGGATCGGAGATGCCGTCAACGAACATGGCAATCATCAAAGTTGCGCCAACAAGGGCGGAGTCGACCCCTAAGACCTGACTGTAGTAGAATAATAGAAAATACTCGAAGCCATTATTCTTGATGCCATTGGCCGCCGCCCCTGATCCATAGGCCAGCTTCGTCCAAAGGCCAGCTTTCCGCACAGCTGCTTCGGCCATTCTTCCTCCTTTTGAATGCGGCGGGCTTCTATTTAACTGGCCCGCTCACATTGGTGTGGCGGGGCTTAAAGCCCCAGAACCATTTTCGACATGATATTGCGCTGGATCTCATTTGACCCGGCATAGATCGATGTCTTCCGATAATTGAAATAGCTCGGTGCGACAGGCGCGGCATAATCGGGGGTCGCAAGGTCGCTGTTCGCGCCGGCACGGGCAACCGCAAACGTGTCTTGAACGAACGGTGCAGCGTAACCGCCAACCGCTTCGAGCGACAGTTCAGTGATGGCTTGTTGAGCTTCAGACCCTGCGCATTTGAGCATCGAGCTTTCTGGCCCCACGGCTTGGCCTGCGGACAAAGCAGAGAAGATGCGCAACTCGGTAGCGTTCAGCGCTTCGATCTTCATTTCCATCGCGGCGATTTTGCGTTGGAAGTCTGGATCTTTCAGCAACGGTTCGCCACCAGACTGCTCGAGACTCGCAAGTTTTTTGGTTTTCTGGAGCGCGTTTTTCAGACCCGGCGCATAAGCGTTTCCACGCTCAAATTGCAGCAAGTATTTGGCGTAAGTCCAGCCTTTGTTTTCCTCACCAATCAGCGCGTCTTCGATTTTGACGCGAACATCTTCGAAGAAAACCTGATTGATCTCTTGCTGATTGTCCGTTGGGCCATCCAGGGTTGGAAGCGATGACACGGTGATGCCTGGCAAATCCATTGGGAAGATCAGGAAGCTGATCCCCTCTTGCGGCTTGCCCTCTTTCGATGTGCGCACAAGGCAAAAAATCCAATCGGCCCATTGCGCCTGCGTGGTCCAAATCTTCGAGCCGTTGAGGACGTATTCGTCACCATCACGGACAGCGCTCATCTGAAGGGAGGCGAGATCAGACCCCGAGCCCGGCTCAGAATAGCCCTGGCACCACCAGATCTCTGAACGTTTGATCTTCGGCAAGTGCTCAGCCTTTTGAGCGTCATTACCAAACGCCATAATGACAGGCGCGACCATCGATTTGCCCATAGGCGACATTTGCGGTGTGCCCGCAGCGGCCATTTCCATGTTCAGGATATAGCGCTGACCGGCGCTTAGACCTGGTCCACCGAATTCTTCCGGCCAATTGGCAACAAACCAACCCTTTTCATCGAGCTTGCGCTGCCATTCCAGCATGCCGTCTTTGTCGAGATAGCCATTCTTCGACATCGCATTGCGCGCTTTTAGCTCGTCTGTGTAATTGTCAGCGATCCAGTCGCGGACTTCTTTTTGAAAGGCGAGATCTTCTTTGGTGAATGACAGATCCATAAGCGGCTCCTATTCGACGATATCGTACATTTCGATTTTTGGCGCACCAGCGAGGCAAGCGCCAAGGCTCGGTTGTGCGGCCTTGAAATACTCGGTTTGACCGTGCGCTTTCAGGGCATCACCAGAGGCATATTGCTCCATGAAGATATAGGTCGTTTCAGACCCTTTCGCCTTATAGAGCTGATAGGTTGTGCAGCCCGGCTCATTCGCCTTGACCTTCGCCATCAAGTCTTTTGCGACGCTTTCAAACTCGCCTTGCTTTCCGTCCTGAATCTCAAGTGTGGCAACAACCCCAATCATGGCGGTCTCCTCATAATGTCTTTGACTACAAATGAGACAGTATGCGGCTTGCGGCGAACCACAAGCCCTCCCGCCGGGAAAGGTGGGCGGTTTGAGGCGTGTTTGTGGAACGAGTTCGGGGCTCAAGGCGGGGTAAAGCCGCCCAACATTCACCAATCAACACTATAAGGGCGCAAGATTTTTATTTTAATACGGAGACTTACGCCAAAACACGTGATGCAACGGCATCGAGCGCCTCATCTAAAACATGGATCCCAGCCCCAGGTTTCGGGCCCTGCTCACTCAAGACACGGCGCCACAAACGGGCTCCAGGCATGCCATTAAACAGGCCGAGCATATGCCTTGTCATCGAAGACAATCGAACGCCTTCAGCGAGGCGTGCCTCAAGGTATGGACGATAGGCGGCAACCGCTTCAAATGGTGAGATGGGCGCGGCGCCTTCGCCGAAGAGTTGCGCATCCACTTGCCCGAGTAGAGCGGGTGTTTGATAGGCTGCACGCCCGAGCATGACGCCATGGAAATCCTCCAAATGCGCGGCGCTTTCCTCAAGCGTTTTGATCCCGCCATTCAGGATGATCTGTAAGTCCGGGCGCTCGACCTTGAGCGTTTTCACCAGCTCATAATCCAGCGGCGGGATTTCGCGATTTTCTTTCGGGCTCAAGCCTTTGAGCCAGGCTTTTCGGGCGTGTACCGTGAACACATCGCAGCCGGCATCTGCAACCACGTCGACAAAATTGAACAGCGTTTCGCGCGGCGGATCTTCGTCAATCGCGATCCGGCATTTCACCGTCACTGGGATCGACACAGCCGCTCGCATCGCTGAAACGCAAGCTGCCACGGTTTTTGGCTCACGCATCAAACACGCGCCAAACGCCCCGGACTGAACCCGGTCCGACGGACACCCGCAATTGATGTTCACCTCATCATATCCGAACGCTTCAGCCACGCGGGCGGCTTCTGCCATTTTGTCGGGTTCATTGCCGCCAAGCTGCAAAACGACAGGATGCTCGACTGCGGAAAACCCAATCAACCGCTCACGATCGCCATGGATCACCGCGTCCGCGGTTACCATCTCCGTCCACAGCAAGGCCCGCTTACTCAGAACGCGATGAAACGACCGGCAATGCCGATCCGTCCAATCCATCATAGGGGCGACTGAAAACGTATAGTCCACGGGGTAATTGAAACCTCTGTTTGAAGCGTGGGTCTTGAGGCGGGCCTAGCGCAGAACGATGGTTCTTTGACCAATCATAACGACACGTCGTGAGGCATGCCACTTCACGGCCCGCGAAAGAACGCGCGCTTCGATATCGCTGCCCTGCTCCACCAATAGTTTCGGTGTTTGGGAGTGATCGATACGCTCCACGTCTTGTTCGATAATCGGCCCCTCATCCAAATCTGACGTCACATAGTGCGCGGTGGCGCCGATCAATTTGACGCCGCGCTGAAAGGCTTGGTGATACGGCTTGGCGCCTTTGAAACTCGGCAGGAAAGAATGGTGGATGTTGATACAACGCCCGGACCATTTCGCCGACAAGCCATCCGACAGGATCTGCATATAGCGGGCAAGAACCACCAGTTCGCCACCGACCTCGTTGACGACATTCAGGAACTGCGCCTCGCTTTCCATCTTGGTCTGTTTGGTGACGGGAATATGGTGGTATGGAATGTCATAAAATTCCGCCATCGGACGCATCGTGTCATGATTAGAGACGATCGCGCGAATATCGATGGGGAGAGAGCCAATCCGCCAGCGATGCAACAGATCGTTTAGGCAGTGACCGAACTTCGAGACGGCAATCACGGTCGGGACTTTTTCATGCGCCGAAGTAATCGACCAGTTCATTTTGAACGGTTCGCCTTCGACTTCGAGATCCTTCTTAAACACGTCGATATCGAGTGGTGCTTCGCCTGCGGCCTGGAAGGAGATCCGACACACAAACTGGCCCGATTCCTGATCACTGTGGGCTTTCACATCATCAATGAAACCGCCATGGGTATGGATGAAGGTTGAAACGAAGGCCTGAATGCCAGGCGCATCTGGACAAGAGAAAAGGAGGATCCAGCAGGGTTTCATTTTTGATATCCAATTATCGAAACAATCACCCGCGGCTCTTACATCGCATTTGCGGAAGAGAACAGCGGCTCTAGCTGTTGCGCTCAGCTGGCTTCAGAAACCTGATAGCCAAGCCACGGCTTCACGGTTTTCATGACCAGCGCGCTCTGGATCCGGCTGACATGTGGCAAGGCAGCGATCACCTTTCGATACGTCGACTCATAGTCTCGCGTATCGCGCGCCGCGACCTTGATCATGTAGTCGGCATCCCCCGTCATCAGATGACATTCCAGAACTTCAGGACGGCGGATCGCGGCGCTTTCAAAGGCGGCCAACGCAGCTTCGGTTTGGCTATCGAGGGAGACCTCAACAAAGAAGGTCATGCTATAGCCGAGCTTCTCCGCGCTCAGACGCGCGCCATAGCCATCAATGTAGCCATGCTCTTCAAGCAGCGTGATCCGGCGTGCGCAGGCGGAAAGAGACATGCCGACCTGATCGGCAATCTCAGCGATCGGGCGGCGGCAATTGGATTGTAGCGCCACCAGTATTTTCCGGTCAATGTGATCCATGACGGCAATATATATCGCAATTCATTAGTTTTCGAGAATAATTTCCGAACTTTTCTCTCAATATCGGCAAATCAGAGAATTATTTCAGCGCCGTATCCCATATCCTGCGCCAAACAGGAATGGAGGTATTCATGCTGATCGGCGTGCCAAAGGAAATCAAGAACCACGAATATCGCGTCGGGCTCACGCCAGAGAGCGTGGCCGAATTGGTGGAAGCGGGCAATCAAGTAATCGTTGAGACCAATGCAGGAGATGGCATTGGCGCGAGTGACGAAACCTATCGCGCGCACGGCGCTGAGATCGTCGCCACCGCGAAAGATGTCTTCGAACGCGCTGACATGATCATCAAGGTGAAAGAGCCCCAGGCCATTGAGCGCGCAATGTTGCGCCCTGGTCAAATCCTCTACACCTACCTTCACCTGGCTCCGGATCCGGAACAGACCAGAGACCTGATTAAATCAGGCGCGGTTTGTATTGCCTATGAAACCGTGACCAGCGAGGATGGTGACTTGCCCCTGCTGAAACCGATGAGCCAAGTTGCCGGACGCCTTGCGATCCAGGTTGGCGCGGCAGCCCTGCAGAAGAACGCCGGTGGACGCGGCGTGTTGCTCGGCGGCGTCCCAGGCGTCGCCCCTGCCAAAGTGCTCGTGATCGGCGGCGGAGATGTTGGCTTCAATGCTGCGCAGATGGCGGTTGGCATGCAAGCCGACGTGACGATCCTCGAGCGCGACAACCGGGTCATGGAACGCCTGTCTGCGCACTTTGGCGCCTCAGCGAAAGTCATCCGTTCCACCCCTGCCCTGTTGAACGAGCTCCTCAAAACCACCGATATGGTGGTTGGTGCCGTCCTGATCCCAGGTGCCGCGGCACCGAAGCTGATCACAAGGGACATGCTGAAAATGATGCAGACCGGATCTGTTCTCGTCGATGTAGCGATTGACCAAGGTGGTTGCTTCGAGACCTCTCGTCCGACCACGCATGATGATCCGACTTATGAGGTCGATGGTGTGATCCACTATTGCGTCGCCAACATGCCCGGCGCTGTCGCCCGAACATCCACCTACGCTTTGAACGCTGCGACGCTCGTCCATGCCAAGCGGATCGCCCGCCACGGATGGAAACAGGCGCTGGCGGAGGACCCGCACCTGTTGAATGGTCTGAACGTCTGTGAGGGACATCTCACCTATGCCGCCGTGGGAGATGCCCTCGGCATTGAGACGCGCGCGGCGCAGGAGATGATTTCTTAGTCGTTTCGCAAAAAAGTGTTCGCGCCCGGAGGGTTAGCCTACTAAGGTGGGCTGGAACTCAGTGCGGAGAATCGGACATGAAAACGCGTGCAGCTGTCGCCTTCGAAGCAAAACAACCGCTCGAAATTGTCGAGCTGGACTTGGAAGGCCCAAGAGACGGAGAAGTGCTGGTCCAGATCATGGCGACCGGCATTTGCCACACCGATTCCTACACCCTCGACGGTTTGGATTCAGAAGGCATTTTCCCCAGCATTTTGGGGCATGAAGGCGCTGGCATTGTGCGCGAGGTCGGCGCCGGTGTGACCAGCGTGAAGCCCGGTGATCATGTCATTCCGCTCTACACACCCGAATGCCGCCAATGCAAAAGCTGCCTCTCCGGCAAAACCAATCTCTGTACAGCGATCCGGGCGACGCAAGGCAAAGGCTTGATGCCAGATGGAACCTCTCGCTTTTCCTATAAGGGCGAGACGATCTATCACTATATGGGCTGCTCGACCTTCTCTAACTTCACCGTTCTGCCAGAAATTGCGGTCGCCAAAATCCGCGAGGACGCGCCGTTCGACAAGGCTTGTTATGTCGGTTGCGGCGTGACGACAGGCGTCGGCGCGGTGACCAATACAGCGAAAGTTCAAGCGGGCGATAATGTCGTTGTGTTCGGACTTGGCGGCATTGGCCTCAACGTCATTCAGGGCGCCAAAATGGTCGGCGCCGACAAGATTGTCGGGGTGGATGTCAATCCATCGAAGCGCGAATGGGGCGAGAAGTTCGGCATGACCCATTTCGTCAATCCGACCGAGACGGCTGACGTTGTTGCGCATATCGTTGAGCTGACCGAAGGCGGCGCAGACTATTCGTTTGATTGCACCGGGAACACGGACGTCATGCGACAGGCGCTAGAATGCTGCCATCGCGGCTGGGGCACGAGTGTCATCATCGGAGTCGCCGAGGCGGGCAAAGAAATCTCCACCCGGCCCTTCCAACTGGTGACGGGACGCAATTGGCGCGGCACAGCCTTTGGCGGCGCAAAGGGACGCACAGACGTCCCGAAAATCGTTGACTGGTATATGCAGGGCAAAATCCAGATCGACCCAATGATCACGCATGTCATGCCGCTTGATAAGATCAATGACGCGTTCGACCTGATGCATGCCGGTGAGAGCATTCGCAGCGTTGTGGTATTCTAAGCGCCCCTGATTTAGTGACCAACCGCCAATGAGTCTGGACCGCGAGGATCGGCTGCGCCCACGGCTTTACCAGCGCGCTGTCCAACAGAGTTCACGCGTCCAATCACCGTTCGCGCGATTTTTCCGTCACCGTCTCGCGGAAAGATATGCCCAAGCTCCTCTAACAGGTGCAGCGTGTCAGTGCTGATCCCGGGCTCAGGAAAAACAAGGTCTGGGAGCCATTGGTGATGGACCCGAGGCACGTGTGTCGCTTCGGCGAGATTCATGTCCCATTCGACGACGTTCAGAACAACTTGCATGACCGAGGTGATGATCGTCGATCCACCGGGGCTTCCGGTCACCAGAACGATCTTTCCATCCTTCTTCACAATCAGAGGCGTCATCGACGACAAAGGCCGTTTGAGCGGCGCGATTTCATTCGCGGCGCCACCGATCAAGCCATAGCCATTTGGTGATCCTGGCTTGGCCGAGAAATCATCCATTTCATTGTTAAGCAGAAATCCAGCGCCATCGACGGAGTAGCCGCTGCCAAACGAGAAATTTAGCGTGTAGGTCACCGCGACGGCGTTACCGTCTTTGTCGATCACTGAGTAATGCGTTGTGTCCGGACTTTCAGCCGTCAGTTCCGCCCCAGGCAAAACATCTGCCGACCGCCGGGCCGCGTCGAGAGAGATGGTTTCCCGAAGCCGATCTGCATAGTCGACCGATGTGATCGCTTCGACGGGCACATCAACAAAGTCTGGATCCCCCAAATATTTTGACCGATCCGCATAAGCCAAACGCATCGCTTCGATCAGCTTATGCAGGTAGGCCGCACTATTGTGCCCATCGGCTTCCAGATCATATCCGCCGAGAATGTTCAGCATTTGAACAATGTGAACCCCGCCGGATGAAGGCGGGCTCATTGCGTAGATTTCGTGACCGCGGAACTCACCCTGCACCGGCGTTCGCGTGACAGTCTCATAGCTCGCGAGATCTTCCAGCGTGATCACGCCTGTGCCCTGCTGCATTTCAGCGACGATTAGATCTGCCGTTTCCCCCTTATAGAATCCGTCTGCACCGTCCTGTTCGATGCGCGAAAGGGTTTTCGCCAAGTCCGATTGAACAAAAAGCTCTCCGGCTTGGCGCCCGACAAAATATTCAATCGAGCTTTCATCCGCAGAGAATTCTTCGCGGTTCGATTCAAGACTATCGGCCAGTGCATAGCTGAGCGGGAACCCGTCGGCGGCCAATCGGATGGCGGGACGGATTACTTCGGCGCGGCTCATCGTGCCATACTGTTCTAGCGCATCCAACAGCCCCATCACTGTTCCAGGCACACCAGCGGACAATCGAGAGTATTGCGCGAGCGCATTATCGACATCGCCGTTCTCATTCAGATACATGTCGCGTGTTGCGCCGCGAGGCGCCGTTTCTCTGAAATCGATGGCAATGACTTGTTCGTCTTCGGCCAGGTGAACCAGCATGAAGCCACCGCCGCCTATATTTCCCGCTTGCGGATGCGTCACGGCCAGCGCGAACCCGGTTGCGACCGCAGCGTCGATGGCATTGCCACCTTGTGCCAGAATGTCCCGGCCCACTCGCGCAGCAATTGCGTCCTGCGCCGAAACCATGCCGGATTCTGCGATCACGTCATGATGACGCGTATCGAAGCTCATCAGCGCTTGCGCGCCATTTGCCTCTTGGGCCTGCGCAGCTGCAGGAACCACGAACAAGGCAAGGATTGTCGCAAGACAAGATAGAGGTCGGCGCATGAGAGTTTCTTTCATCTTGAAAACCAGATTCTCTCTTTTCGCCGATTGCGGATGAACTGTACATGCGCGCCGCAAAGATCTTCTGTCGCAGGCGATAAAGCGACCAGTCGCGTCGCTGAACCGAGCATTCACAAACGCGCGAGTCGGAGGAAAATGGATCGACAAGCCAAGCCTGTATTGGCTAGCGATGATGACGGGCTATGCGAGGACCACGACGTTGCAAGCAATCTATTGGGTTTTGACCTGGGCCTGTCACCGGAAATGTAAGCATTGCTATGATGACCGCTTTCGGCCGTATGTACGTGATGCACTGACCGAGGTTGTTGGCGAAGGCCAAGCGGCATTCCAAAAAGTCATCGACAATCTGCCGGACGATTTGAGTTGGGTCGATGAACATGGCACCCGCGATCGAACCCTGCTTGTGCTTGCCGGGGGCGAACTCCTGATCGATGGCGTGCGCGAAGAATTGTTCTATCCTGTCTTGGATGCGCTGAAGCAGAAGTATGGCTCCAAGGCGCCGAAAATCTCAATGCAAACCACGGGCGATGTGTTGACGCCTGAAATCTTGGATGAGTGCCTGGCGCGCGGCGTGGAGAGCATCGCAATTGCCTCCATCGACGATTATCACGTCGGCATGCAGGGCGACAAGAAGTTCGCATTCATGGATCGCATTCGCGAGTTGATGCAAAGCCGCGGGGTACGAGAAGTCTCGCTGGGCGGCGCAAAAGACAAGCGCTTAAAAGAACCAGATGTGGCCGCAGGCCGCAAACTCGATGGGCCGACATTCTTGTTCTTTGGCGCTCAAGAAGACCTATGGATTGGCGAACTTTGGCCGCGAGGCCGGGCATTGTCGAACGGCCTGACCAAGGCTGGATACGACGTCAATTTTTGCTCGCGATGGTCGGGGGCAAAGAACTTCCTGCATATCGGCAAGGCCGGTTCCGAAGTCGCGATCGAGCCTGATGGGTCGATTTATCCATGCTGTCTTAAAACCAAGGCCCCTCTTGGAAACCTCACAGAAGAACGCCTCGCCGACATTCTAACCAGCGTCGCCTCGCTCCCCGCGATTGTCGCGCTAAATGACGGTGATCCCGAGCGCATGGGCGAAGCCGGCGGCTGGTCGCGGGCGCGATTTCAAGAAGAGTCAAAAGCCAAGGACGGCCTTGGGAAAGACATCGCGAATATGTGCCTCGGCTGCGATCGATACTTCGAGCACACACTCTCCGCCCAACTCGCCGATCTGCGGAGCAAGCGGTTGCAAGCCTTGGCGGATTGATACGGCCATCGCCTCTATCATTAGGTGCGTAGCGGCGGCCCCATGCGCTGCTGGGTTTCCCAGTTCGGATCAATCCAGGATGGCGCGTGGATTGGCGCGAGAGGCTGCTTGCCAAGAATTGCATCTGCCGCCTTCTCCGCAACCATGATCGTCGGCGCGTTGATATTGCCGTAAGGCACAGTTGGGAAAACCGACGCATCAACAACTCTAAGCCCCTGTAGTCCGCGCACCCGGCAGGCCGTATCGACGACTATATTCCGATCATCCCCCTCGCCCATTCGAGCGGTGCCGCAGGGATGATAAGCGCTTTCGATATTCTCACGCACCCAGGTGTCGATTTCGGCGTCTGAAGAGACATCCAAACCCGGCTGCAACTCGTCGCCGCGAAAGGCATCCATCGCCGGTTGAGCGATGATTTCGCGGGTCAGCCGAATGCACTGGCGCCAAGCAGCCACATCATCCTCGTGCTGCAGATAATTAAAAAGAATGCTGGGGTGAGCGTTCGGGTCCGCCGCGGTGACTTCCACGCGCCCGCGGCTTTTCGGCTTATTCGGTCCAACATGGACCTGAAATCCATGACCCTTGATGGACGGCGTTCCATCATAGCGCATCGCGGCAGGCAGGAAATGATACTGGATATCGGGTGATTTTAGGCCCGCGCGAGATCGAATAAATGCGCAGGATTCAAAATGGTTGGTCGCGCCGAGCCCTGATTTGAAAAAGAACCAACGCGCGCCGATCAAAAACTTGCTGAACGGATT
>JALUWJ010000072.1 GCA_027019605.1 Henriciella sp.
CCGATAAAGCCAAGTCTCGCCACGTCTTCTGTCGCAACGAGCGGCAATTCGATCGGGTCTTTGCCTTCGATCGTCACCACCAGGGTGGCAATCTCATCGCCTGCTGAGACCGGCGCCTGGATCAAGCTGTCATAGACGATTTCGGATTTGCCTTTTGCGAACGCACGCCGGTGTGCGGTGACGCTCATCGGGCTGGCAAGCTTCACCCCCACACTGCGAGCTTCACCCATCCAGACGTCAAGCTCTGCCAGGCGCTTATCGTCAGCCTCAATCGTGCGGGTTTCGAACGCACTAAACGCCATTCGCATCAGTCGTTCAGCTTCTTGGGCACGCGCCTGTTTGCTGGGCAGTCCGTTGATCACAATCGTCCGTCGCACACCGTCACGAATGGCTGACGCTGTAAGTCCGTATCCTGCGATGTCCAAGTGTCCGGTTTTTAGGCCGTCAGCCCCTTCCATCGTGCCAAGCAAAGGGTTGCGATTGGCCTGCGTGTAGGCGCCCCAAGTGTATTCGGGCTGGCTGTACCACGCATAATACTCTGGATAGTCGTCAATGATCAGCTTTGCGAGCCGCGCCAGGTCGGCCGCTGACACGACATGCCCGTCCCCTTCGAGGCCAGTTGTGTTGACGAAGTTTGCACTGGTTAGGCCGAGTTCTTGCGCGCGCTCCGTCATTTGGCGGGCAAACGCTTCTTCAGATCCGGCAATCCCTTCGGCCAGCACGATGCAAGCGTCATTGCCCGACATGACGATCATGCCCTGCAGCAATTCCCGCACAGTCGGGCGTTCTTTCGGCCGCAGACCCATGGTCGAGGTGCCGGATGGAAAGCCGCCGCGTCGCCAGGCATCATCACTGACCGTCATTTGCGTGTCCAAGGTGATCTCGCCATCATTGATGAGGTCAAACACAAAGTACGCCGTCATCATTTTGGTCATCGAGGCAGGTACCATCGGCACTTCCCCGTCTTTGGACCACAGGATCTCACCCGTATCATGATCAAGGATGACCGCATACTCGGCATCCGTTTCAAGAATTTGCGCCTGCGCCCAGGCTGGCAAAACCGCCAATAGAATGATCAGAGCTGCGCTGCGCAATACTTGCATAATCGGAGTCCTTTCGAGCAAAAATTTAGCCCTTTTTCCTGCCGAGGAAAAAGGGCCAGTTCGTGACGAAGGTCAATCTTTGTTGCGGTAATGCGCTCAGCGGCGAGTCAGGAACCCATCGGCAATTCCGGCCCGCGCCAAAGCCGCCCGCTGAACCTCTGCGGCGTCCATGGTCGCAAATGGTCCAATCAGGACGCGGAAATAGTCTCCACCATTCACGCGCGCCTCTTCGATCTTCACATCCATGGTGCGATCGAAGGCGAATGTGAGCTGCTGAGCATTCGCAATATCAGCAAACGCCCCCGCTTGAATGAAGAATCCACCTGTCGGGGCTGGAAGCGTCTCGCTTGGCAATGAGGCGTCCACAACTGGTGGGGTTTGAACAGACGGCAATGGATAAGATGGCTGCGCCACCTCAACCGGCGGCATTACGTCGTCCTGTACCGCTTTCGACGCATAATTATTGGTTTGCACCGGAGCTGGCCCAAGATAGTTCAGCTTCACGCGCGCTGAGCTGCCTTTGGTCAAACCCAGCACACTTCCCGCACGCGGCGACAATTCCATAATCCGCTTTCCGTCAAACGGTCCGCGATCATTCACACGTACGACAATCTCACGGCCATTATCTTCGTTCACAACCTGAACGAGGCTCGGTAGGGGCAAGCTTGGATGCGCTGCCGTCATCGCGGTTTCGTCAAATATCTCGCCATTGGCGGTTGGTTTGCCGTTAAAGCCATCGGCATAAACGCTCGCGAGGCCAGTTTCTTGCGTGATCGCGGCGTCGCGATTGGCGCGCACACGGCTCAATGTCAGCGGTTTACCGGTGCTGGTCGCCGCCTGGGTTTGCAAAGACGCGATTCGAATCGGCTTCATTGGCGCTTTCACAACATCCGCCGCGACGTTTGCGGCTGACACACCGCCTGCAAGTACCGAAACTGGATTTGGCTTCGGCACGACAGATGGAACCGCTGACGCCGTCGAAACCGCCGACTCAACCGGCGAAAATGTGATCGGCGAATCAAAAGCTGGCTTGGACGCGCCAAAACTCTGCCCTGTGACGGGCGCCTGTGCCGGTGTCAGTTGAGCGGCAGGGTTTTGAGCCGCAAAGAAATTGTCTTGCTGATTCGGATAACGAAATTCGACGCGCTGCTGGCTGTTCACAGCGACAGAACGCGGCGCGGCCTGCGACTGCACCATTTGAACTGGGGGCGATGACGACCCCGCCTGCGCATAACGAATCGGCGCGCCATTTCGATCGGCGTTCGCGTTTCCAGCAGCAGCAATGGCGAAGATACTCGCGCCTAGCAGTGCATAACAAACAGAATTGGAGACTGACGTCTTCATCTCTTACCTCTTTCTGCGGTCCCTACCCCTATTCTCGGGGCGCGGGCAGAGCATTCAGCTCTTTCTCGATGATGTCACGTTTACCATAGCAAGCTGCATGTACGGTGAATGGGAACAAAAACTTGCACGCATCGTCAGAAAGATCTGATTAACCATAAACCGACGAAATGCAGGCAATTTCATGACAGGTCTTGCATTCTTTCGCGGACTGTAGAAAAGGAACCATCCTGCTGCGGAGGAGTGGCAGAGTGGTTGAATGCGGCGGTCTTGAAAACCGTTGAGCGTGCGAGCGTTCCGGGGGTTCGAATCCCTCCTCCTCCGCCATTCTTATTATTTTTCACAATAATTACAAACCCTTACGGGCGTCTAGGCGGATCTTCTGCTACACCCCCTCGCCTACCCCCTCATATTTACGTGAATTCAAACGGAACGAAGCAGAACCTAATAAATCTAAGGCTGATGGTTTTCGTAGACTGTAGCATGCCGCCGATCAGCAGATCGCGCACGAAACGCTGCGAATCAATTACCCACCGATATTCGCGAGATTACTGGTGGATTATCAGGCGAACTCGCGAATAAAGCTGGGATGGCTGATCCTAGCGCGATCCTCTCTTTATTTAGCTCTCCAGACGAAAGCTAACCCTGCTCCATGCAGCGTATCTGAAAGAGCGCTTTGCTAAGGCCTGATCAAATGCAAGAAGCGATCGGTATTCACTCAACCGCAGACAACACTTCTTGCTCTAAAGAGAGCGTAAAAAAAGCCAGGCCCAGGCTGATTTATACTTCCAATTGAGACAGATTCAGGCGAGATCTTGCTCGTTTAGTCTATAGGCAATGATCGTTTTGCACCTCTCTGATCTTCCAAATCCCACCAAATGGCCAGGCGCAAATGCACGCCTTCTAGGCGCAGGCGGTGGATTGCCGATATCGCCATTGCAAAGGCTCAGCCTATTTGACGATACCGAGTTTGAAAGATTTACGCTTGAATGGGCGCACGGATATGTAAAGCGCATGACCGACGCGGTTGAGGTTCAATGGCGCGGTGGGTCAGGAGATAAAGGCCGCGATGTTGTGCTTTGGCTCGACCCTTCCGAAGTCACGCCCCGCCGTAGTCGCATCTATCAATGCAAGCATTACAGCTCCCGACTTGGTGTAAGCTCCGGCATCCTGGAGATTGGCAAGGTCCTCTACTATACTTGGCGCGGCGATTATCCGGTGCCCGAAGAGTACCAGTTCGTGACCCATCTCGGCGTCTCCAGTGACTTTCAAGATCTGTTGGACGTGCCTTCCAAGCTTAAGCAACACGTCGAAAACCAATGGGACAGCAAATGCAAAACGGCGATCACTTCAAAGGAGAGTGTTCCCTTGGAGGGCGCGCTAAAAAGTCATTTCGACGCTTTTGATTTTTCCATATTCAAAGCGAAACAGCCGCTCGAATTGATCGATGAACATGCGCAAACCAAGTACCATCAATTTGTCTTCGGCCCACCTCTGATTGACCGGCCAGACCCACCGCAGCCGCCCTCAACGATCACAGCTACGGAAACGGTTTATGTGCGAGAATTACTCAAAGCCATCTCTGTTGAAGCGGGTTGCGAGATCTCCTCAGAAGAAGACCTTGCACTTGGCACACCAATGGAGCGCCTCTTCTCGCGGTCGCGATTAAGTTTCTATAGTGCCGAGGGACTAAAAGAACTATCACGCGATCATATGGCAGATGCCGCATATTTTACGAGCCTGCTCGATGAGTTCGAACAAGGCCTCTATCATTGCTATACGGACCCCGCATTCCACGCGGTTCAACGATTGCGCGAAACCATCAAAGGCGCCCAATCCTTGCAGCTTGGCGGACATGTTCTGTCCGCCTACGTGAATTCGGCAGACCGAGAAGGAATGTGCCATCAGCTGAGCAATTCGCGTGAGGTGAAATGGTGTGAATAGTCAGTTGGACAAATCTGCTGAGCCTCCTGTGCCGCGCCTGTTTAATTCAGACGTTGAAACGGGTTTGCGCATCGCATTCTTGCTAGATGCTGGCGATCGCGGACTCGTCGATCTCGAGCGATTGGTCTCGTATGACTATCTTCTTGTGCATTCCGGTGACGTAGAATCGGGACCGCCCAGTCTTCATCCGGCGGTACCATTTCGCGGGTCAGAATGGCTTGTTAAGCGCGGGCGGATACAGAACGGGATGGACCTGTTGATTGCGCGTGAGCTTGCCGACAAAGTCTTTTCCGATGGGATCTTTTATCGCGCGAGCGCTTTAACGACGCGGTTTCTTCACTTGCTAAAATCGGGCTATTCGAGCGCGCTTCGTTCGCGGGCCGATTGGGTCATATCCACGTTTGGCAAATATTCCGACCGTGAGCTGGCTAATTACATGACTGAACGTGTCGGCCGATGGGGCGCAGAATTCGATGGACTGTCAGTGATCCAGGAAGTCGAGTTCTGATGGTGTATCTTCGAGAAATCCGGCTTACGGGCGGTGATCAGGATGATGCCTGCATCAACTTCGGTTCGGGCGCGAATGTTGTTTCGGGTGCCTCCGACACCGGTAAAAGCTTTCTGATTGACTGCATTGATTTCGTGTTTGGGGCAGATGAATGGCGTCGCTTGATCGATGAAGCAAAACCTTATCTGCAGGTCTTGATTGAGCTCGAAAATGAGGATGGCGACCGCTTGACGCTCAAGCGTGCGGTCTCAGGTGGCGATATTCTTGTATATCCTGCCCCTATTCGAACGCATTCAGAGGCGCAGCATCGTGTCGCAATTCCGAAACGAAGTGGCCGACAAGTCGCCTATGATATCTCACAAGCGTTTTTTGAGTTTTGCGGGATCGGAACAGAAATACGGCTTCGAAAAAACGCGGGCGGTAAAACACAGAGGCTGAGCGTGCGCACGCTCCTACCGGCATTTATCGTCGGCGAGACGAGCATTATCGCCGAAAAGTCACCGCTCTATGGCGACAGCGGGTTTTCCAATACAGTGAGCCAGAGAATGCTCTCATATCTGCTCACAGGAACCGATGACGAGGACATCGAGCCACAAGATGACGCCGGCATTGATCGCAATCAAATTGAAGCCCAGCTAGAACTTGCAAAACGGCTTCATGCTGAGAGCGCCGAAAAGGTGGATCGGCAAAAAGACCTCGCGCCTGGCCTTGAGAAATCGATCGATAATGTCGAGCAATCTATTCAGGAATTGACGAGCCGGATCGACCTTTCAAAAGCCGAGCGGCGCTCGCTGCAATCAGAGCGATTGGATTTGATTTCATCGATCAATAAACGTCAAACACAAGCGTCGGCATTGTCGGAATTGCTGGTGAGATACGATCTATTGAATGAGCGATATGAAAGCGATTTGAAGCGTTTAGACTTCATTTCTGAAGGGACCTATTATCTAAGCGCGCTACAGCATGCGATCTGTCCTTACTGTGGTCAGGAGATCAAAGACGAGCCACATGAGCACGGCTCGAGCAAAGCGGAGATTCCTGAAGAAGCCTATGAAGCTGCCATTAAGGAGGCGGCGAAGATTAAAGGGCTCCAGACCGACCTTTCTGCCGCAATTGAGGACTTAACCGGGCGCATTGAAGAATTGGAATCGACGCTCGATACCGAACGCACGCGTTTGTCTTCGATTGATGATCAAATTGACCGCGTATTCATACCGGAGCAAAGCCAATCGCGTGATCAAATGCGTCTCTTAGTCGATCGCCGTCTGACCTATAACTCGCTGCAAGATGATATAGATCGACGCGATGAGCTCGCGGATTTGTGCGAGACTTTGCAGAAAACACTCGATGACGCGCCCAAAGGCAGTCAACGCCATTGGAAGGCGATTGATGAAGTCGCGCTAGATGGGTTCTGCAACACGATTTCGACGCTCCTAAAATCCTGGTCTTGGCCCGGAGATTCCCACGTCACTTTCGATGCAAAAAAATACGACATCTTTGTTGATGGCAAATCACGTCAATCCCATGGCAAGGGGGTTCGATCGGTTTTGCATGCAGCGTTCACAATCGGGCTTCTGCAATACTGCCATGAAAACGATTTGCCTCATCCAGGTTTTGTCGTCATCGACTCGCCTTTGACGACTTACAAGCAAGGCGAAAAGCGGAGCCAAGGAGACGAGGTGGACGCCACCGTTGAGGCTTCATTTTGGCGAAGCCTGCGACAGATACCGTCTGAGGTTCAGATCATTGTGCTGGAGAATAAGGAACCACCGACTGATGTATCGGAGGGTTTGAATTATCACCTTTTTGCTGGCGCTGAAGGCGAGCCTGGTGAACGCTACGGGTTCTTCTAGGTGTTTCCGGCGCGCCGCGCGTCATGGATCATTGATCACTATTGATCGTGGTATCCAGCGTTCCGATCGCGGTCAGGATGTCATCAATGCTGGGGGGCCGTGTTGAAGATCATATCCTGCATTTTGGCATGCGCCTATAGTATTGGCTTGATATACGGCGGCGCCAATCTGGCGATTTTATCCAACTTACCGACAGGAGCTGGCCTCTTATCATCCGCAGCATTGCTCGTCGGTGTATTAAAAGCGGCGAGAGATATCGCGATCGCAACGCGCGCCGTGGAGAACGAATGTATTGGGGTTCCTTACGGCATAACCGACCAAATGACTGTCGCTGTTGCGCGCGCCGGTCAATGCGCCGCATCATTAGATGAATTGTCCTCAGCGTAATCAATTTCTGGAAGTGCCGCGATCCAGTCATCGACCTCTTGCTCTTTCCAACGTGTAGCATGAGGGCTCAAAGCGATTGGTTTGGGAAAGTCGCCCGCACGAACCCTACGCCATAGCGTCGTTCTGCTTTTGTAACCTGTCTTCTGCAGGACCTCTTTTACTGTGATCAGTTTTGTTACTTCACTCATGGTTCATCTCCGTTCTGGATGGCGCAAACCTGACCTATGATGTTCAAACAGTCGCGGTAATCCGGAGGTAAATCGGAGGTAACTTGGCCACAAGTCGGGGTAAACCGCTGTTTTAAAGCGATTTAGGGTCAATCTCTTCGAGAAGCCTAGTCAGCGGCGAGTAACGCCCCTGATCGATCTGTCGCACCTGTTCTTTACTTACACCTACGAGCTCAGCCACATATGAACGGCGCAGTTCGGCTTTTGGAAGCGAGCGGCATTCTCGCGACCTCAATCCATCTGCAATCTCAAACCATCGGTCTGCACGTTCGATCTCAGCATCCCCACCATCGATGCGTTCTAAACACGCTGTGCGAATTAGCATTGCTGCTTTGTCGCTCGCGTTAGACACCAGCCATTGTATCGTGACTTGATTGAGTGCCCTCAATGCTGCGAGCCCATCTAGATCCAAACTCTGCTGAATCATTGCAGGCTTCGCGTCCTCTGGAACCGGCTCTGAACGAATAGAACGCCTAGGAGTGGGCAGAAGACCAATCGTTTCCCCGATGGCCGCTTCGACTCTGTCTTCAGTATCGCACCCTGTCATCCCATGGCGACATTCGGCTCCCGTCGACACTTTCACTCTGGTCATTATGCAAACCGCAGTCGCCAAGCATGCAATATAGAGCAACAATATCCAATCGGTTCTGGACCCAAGCGCGTAGTCGTATCCGAATGCGCCTGCCAAAATGAGCAACGTTGAGGACAAAAATATCGAGCCGCTAGAAAACAGGCGTCCGCTGATTTCCAATTTCATAGAATTGCTCCCAATGCGATAAGCGCGATTAGGTTGAAGGTAGCATGCGCGGCCAGAGCGAGTGCAAACACGATCCATGCATTTTGACCAAGTTTCTGACGATATGCAGTCCAAAACGTCAGCGCGATATGCAGGCACGTTCCGCTTAAGATTGCAAAGGCTAATAAGGATGCGGAAAGCGCGCCGCCAATTTCCGCTTTAGCCAACGGATACAAAGATGCGTCGTAGAGTATCTCCCCGACAACAAACACGGCGCCAAGTGAGAAGACAACGTTCCGCCGCGATCCTCGATCTCCCAAATAGAACAGATAGCTCGATCTTATGGCCTCCTCGCAGAAAGCAGGAACAAGGGCGTGGGCAAAAAGCAGACCCGGCATCAACGGTTTTCCAAATCCGCGAACTGCAGTTTCACAATGCCGCACAAACCCCAAATGATGGAAGCTGGAAGCGCAACGATCATTGCCGGTAGAGAGACGATAAAAGACAGCGCGCTTGTCAAAGGCGTCATCCATTTCGGCACGCGATCTGCCAGCTTCCCACTTGTAAGAAAGTCTCGATCAGATGGAATGACATGGAAAACGCTGAAGACGATGAACGCGGGCAATACATAGTCACTTGTTGCTTTCCATGCCCACCAAGACAGACCTAGCAGCGCCAGAACAATTAGTCCCTGCATTATAGAGACTAAAAACAAGTCGCGAATCTTTGGGGTGACCGGGCTACTCCGGAATTCTAACCCATAAATCTTCAATACTGCGTTGGACCCAAGGTCGCTTAGCATTCTATCGAAATGATCTTTCAGCCATTGCCCGCCATAGACATGGCGCAGCGGCCATCTGGCGACATAGGTGGTTACCATTCTAACAGTCGAAAGTGGCCGCAATGGCTGAGCAAACTGATTATCCATCTCTACCTCCTGGCTGAGTTGCACGCATCAACATGACCCGCGCGACGTAGTTTTGAGTTTCAGGGAAATTGGGAACACACCGGCATTTATCGACGGCTGGTTCGCCCGCATTATATGCCGCTAGCGCCAGGCGTTCATCGCCGTCATATTTCGTGAGCAATACGCTTAGATGACGGGCTGAGCAGTCGATATTCTCCACTCTGTGGAACCGATTTTCCACACCGCACCAATTGGCAACAACGGGCATGAGTTGCCCCAAACCTATCGCGCCATCCTCAGATACTGCGCCTGGATCATATGCGCTCTCTTGAGCGACAAGCGCGCGCAGAAGGTCATGATCCACACCATAGCGGTCCGCAGCCGTTTGGATCAGCGTTAAGACTGACGGCAATCGAGTACTTACCTCCGACTTTGAGAGATCAGAAGTATCGAGACGCGACAGATCTACGGGCGCGAATGAGCTCTCTACCCACCAAGGACGTTCTGCTGACGCAGGTGTTGGAAGCTGGAGCAGCACAAGAAAAATAAACAGCACTCTCATACTCAGTCTCCTATCTCGCGTTCCGGAGATAGACCTGGTCGGAGCTCGTCCTCTAGATCGATGGTCTTATCGCGGTCCAAATCAGTTGGCGCGGTTTCTGACATCGCGAAGTCATCTGTTTTATCGGCCTCGAGAGACTTCTCCGGCGCCTCTTGAGCAAGTAAACGCGCCGCCTCCATTTCATTGCGCGACCGATCGATGAAATGCTCAACATCTAAGTGGTCCATGGCGGTATGAGCGCTCATTTCAATACCCGGATTATGCGCCACCGCTTCTATTGCGCGCTCCAAGCTGTCGGTGATGATGCTAAGCGCTTCGCGGGCCCGAGACCCAATCACATATAGATTGGCGAATGAGGTCATAATCGACTGACTGTGAAAACCAGCCAACACGCGCAGCGCACTCAATCCTTGCGCAGCATATACCGTTCGCGAATAGTCATGATCGATCATCATTGATGTCGTTGAACCATTTTGAAGTTCGACGGTCCGCTTTCCTTGGGCGCCATCAACGGAGTCTGCTTCAACGGATCCTGTTACACGAAGACCGCGGCCATCTTGTTGTTCAATGATAAGGTCGGTCATTCCATCTGCGAGATTCCGCGGATCACCGGGCAGGATCCGAATACGATCCCCAACTGCAAATGCTAGTTTGGTTTCCCTGAACACTTCAAATCGCGGCAGCTTGTTCTCACCGTCCGTGAGCTGGAACATATGCACGCCCCCGGATAGGTCCATTACCTCAATAGCGTTCTGGTCGTGGTCGGCGCGGATCACAGAATACCTGAAGCCGGGTCGGGCTCCGAGACGTTTTACCTGTTGAGAGAATACGAGGACATCACCCTTGTCATAATTTGAAGCGCGGTCTTTTTCAGTGACCCCTAAAGGCTTTGGACGAAGGACAGTGCGTTCAACGTCTTCACCCGTTATGCGGCCTTCCTGTTTTAAGGTCTCGCGCACCTCGTCATGAAACAGGCCACGCAATTGATGGGTCGGAAAGACCACGAGGGTTTGGTCTCTCTGCTCAGGGTCTAAAGCTCTCCACTCATTGGCGACGGTTGAGGCGATGTCCTGCAGCTGCTCCAAACGCCCCTCGCGGTCTCTCGCTTTTTCAAGACCTAGATCCGTGAAGGCATCAATGCGCGACCAAGTGCTCACTGCATTACTCAGTCTCGTTCGAACGTCTCTCGCTCCCGCGATCGGCCGATAGCCGTCCTTTTCGTTTGCATCTTTCGCGATACCAACCAGCTGCTCGATGGCTGTGCGTAGGTCAGGATTGGTTTGTCGGACGATATCTGAAAGCGTGACCGTGTATTCGCGATTGAGTTTAGAAATGAGGTCAGGGACGTTTCCAGCGGGAATGGCAGGAAGTTGATCGCGGTCTCCTTGAGAAACGAAGCCTCTGACACCCAATTTGTCAGCAATGGCCATCGCCGCTTCCATATTGGCATTACCTGCAAACGACGCCTCGTCGAACAGTATGATCGTATTCTCCCAGACCTGCTTCTCTTCCCCGGTAGGCAAAACATCGTGGTGAAAGAAATTCGTGAACCGCGCCAAGAATGACGCGGTAGTCCGAGCTTCGATGCCTTGAGCGCTGATTTCTTTAGTCGCCGATTTGGTGTTGGCGATGCCATAAAGGCGTACACCGTCTCTGTTCAGTTTCGGATCTGCCAGAATGTTGTTGGCCGCCCGGATAGCCGTTGTTTTACCTGTTCCGGCAAAACCCTGGACTGATACAAATCGATCCTTCGAAGAGACAAGCGCATGAACTAGATCTCTTTGACCGCCGGTCAGCGCATGGGCGCTTCCTTCATATTTTCGGATTGCGTTCTCACCGGCGACAATCGAAAGAACTGGCGCCCCCTGCCCTTTGCCGTCCTGCGCGAACGCATTGATGCGCTGTTCTCGTTCCAGTTCAATGCCGGTTGCGGTGTAAAGTGACTTTCGGTCTCGACCGACGCTCAACACGCCTTCGCGCACAAGATCACGCGCTGCGCTAATAACCTGATCACGACCGACGCCGGGTAGATTGTTTTCTAGGCCGGCGATGATCGTGGGTAAGATGACTTCATGAAGGGTAAAAGCGGCCTGTCGTTCAGAAACCCTCCGTATTTGATATCCAAGTTCATGCCGGGCCGCGAGCCTATCAATTGGGTAGTCCTTAGGAGGCTCAAAGACATCCTTCTCACTCGTGTTGGACCTCAAAGTGGGTGATGGAAGCGAAGCTGAAGACAAGTCTTGGCGACCTTGGAGATGATCGCTCAAAGATGCCCACATCTTCTTCAACAGCGCGCCAGCGCCTTGGGCGATCCGATCTAGAATCGTCTGGGGTTCATCGCGATTATTTTTTGACGCTTCAGGTGAGTTCGAGCGTTGGGCTCTTGCCAGTTGCCGCTCAATGAAGGCGGGTAGTTGACCATCGATATCGGATGCCAGAGCTTTTTTTGCAGGCAACTGATTTTCTGGAATGAGCCCGCGAATCTTATCAGGGCCAAATCCCTTATATTCTGCGATCGCACGCGCTTGATCCAACAATAAATCTGTATCGTCTGATTTAACGTCCCGGGTCGCACGAACCACGGCCACTTCGCCTTGACGGGTTGCGACCCCAAGTCGGTCTATTTCGGCGCGTACTTCGTCTCGCCGTGTAGACAGCGCCTCGGAAACCTCATGAAGCTGCCCTGGCGCGTTTTCGAGCACCGCCATGCCATTATCATCAATCCCGATTTGATAGCCATCGCGACGTGCCGTATGCGCAAACTGAGCGTGCACATACTGTCCGATAAGCTTCGCATGTTTGTAAGCATGCTGAAGATCAACCGCGCGCAGCTTGCCTTCTTTTGTTACGCCAATAGCCGAGGCGACCATATGGACATGGATCGACGGTTCATTGTTTCGGTTCGCATCATGTAAGAACGCACCGCCAATCAGCTTTGCACCGACGACTTCCTGCGTTCGGCCCTTCGTCGTCTGGCGATACGTTGCGAATTGCTCCACATATTCAAAAGCCTTTTGGGCGGCGTTCTGCCAGTGTGTCGAAAGGCGTTTGTCGCCGCCCAGAGTAATCATGATCGAGGCCCATTTCGGAGCCGAGATGGTCATATCCCAACCTTTTCGAACCCCGGAGAGTACCTTCTGAGGGGCTTCGCCCTCACGCATCACTTCTCCATTCATGAGCTGGGTGAATTTTCCAGGATCTATTTCACCGACATACCCAATCTCTTCGGCCCCTTTGCCAACCCATCTGGAAGGCGCCTGCCCCCCGAGATAATAATTGGCTTGGCCGCCATAATAGCGACCAGCATCATCACCTTTGACCTGAACGATGTTGAACATCAGAGCCCCACATCATCTGGATCAAGCGCGATATCTATTTGATCGCGGCGCACACCATCTCGCATGCGCTGCGCTGATAGGGATTCTCGTTCGCGCTCTAACCGAGCATCATGCGCATCACGCCGTCTACGTTCAGCCGCTTCGTCTTCTTCGAGAATGTCAGCAAGGATTTGCTGGTCTCCGGTTAGAACCAATCCGTCGCTGATGGCTCGACCTATTCCACCTTTAGGCTCCGTGTCAGAGCTTTCGTCCTCAGGACTGTTCTGACGGCCCGTGTTCTCAAAAAGGTCAGATTGATCATTGGAAGTGTTGGATCGCTTCTCTCGCCCTCTGAGGCGCTGTAAACGGCGTTTATCTTTAACCTCGTGCGCCAAGATTGCGGCTGAGGCCGGATCAAGCGCGTTAGGTGTCGGATCCGAAGATGGCTCTGCTTCCGCTGTCGCACATTCTGATGTCTTAGCTTTTTCGGCCTTCAACGGCGCATTCGCATCGACTGGGAAGCTGATTGAACCATCTTCCTCAACTTCAAAATCGTCACCAGACGGCGCCGATGGGCCTGCCTCTTGCCTCAACACAAATCCGCGTGCTCGACGTTCACCTTCATATGTCGCCGTTCGGATAGACGCCACTGGAAAGGCTTCTGGATAAGAAAGGAAGCCGTGCAAGTCTTCGAGTTTGAAGATCTGCTCTGGAAGAACGATGTGGGTCAGCTCCGTGCGTGAATGTACCCCAATCGCGTCGCGAACATCGTTTGGACCGTAAGTCATCGATTGCTCCGCGCGAAGTGTCTCAGCCTGACCAATCCAATCAGCGCAATCGCGCGCATTGTGATAGTTACCTGTGCCGTAGATGACCTTGGTGCGACAGAGGCCTGTGATGGCTTGGCTAAGGTCCGCGCCATATCTGTCGCGCACCAAGGCTGGATCTTGAACGCCGAGGACAAACGCGCCGCCATATTGACGCGACTCTTGCAAACCTTCCACGAGCGATGGGATCGCATTCAACGCTGCAAACTCGTCCAGGATAAACCAAATTGTTCGACCTGGTTTGCGCTCGAGAGACAGCAACGATTTGATCGCCGTATCGAACCACAGCGTGATCAAACCGCGCATCGCTTTGATCTGGTCGGACCGCGCAGACAAAAAGAGACAATTGCTTGAGGCTTCATCACCCACCCACTCTCGAACTGAAAATGGGAAATCATTCTTCGACGGGAGGAGTGTCAGAGGCCGGATGGCTGGTGCGAGGACCGCCATGATGTTTCCGCTGGTCTTGCCAAGCTCGGATGAAATCGAACGCGCCGCCATTGTGCCCGCGAAGAAATTATTGAGTTGTCCCTGCTTGGCGGTCAGCAGGAAATCGACGACGGTTCGAGTTTCTGTAACGCCCTTTGCTTTGAACTTGGACAAAGCGGTGGCGAGGACGGAGCGCGCACTATCTGGCCAGAACCGATCCTGACTTTTCTCATTCGGAATGAGCGCGTGCGCCATCGTTTCAAAATCTGTATCGGTGGTCGCTTCAGCGATCATCGACCAAGGTGCGCAGCGAGCATCAAGCGGGTTTAAAATATGATCGCCAGCAGCGTCAGAATAAAACCGCTCAATGAAGGCACCAGTCTTGTCGAAGATGATTGCACGGTCGCCGTTAGCGCGGATTTGCGCCATCAGATCGAAGAGGAATTGGCTCTTACCAGTACCTGTGGTTCCCGCGACCATCACATGACGATTGTGTGCCCCGAGCGGCATCGACACACCGGCCAATCGGTAGGGCTTGTAGTAGGCAAAGAACGGGTCTTTTTTTCGCTTCGCATTAGAGCGACCAACTAGGTGGTTGAGGTCGGATGCGCTCACGACTTCAGCGCCGCGTGTGCGGCGCTCTTTTATGAGATCCTGCCCAAATCTCTTGAACCAAACAAAGAGGATGATCATAGCGAAGATTGAGATCGCACCTGACACCCACGCTGCGTCCACAGCGGCATTGGCAACCGCACGCCACCCGGCACTTACGGATGGATCAGCCAGGCACCACTTCAACTCGATATTGATGCGCGTACCATCCGGTTTGGGGCATGAGAAAATCTGATCTGGGTTAGCGTTCATCGCTTCCAGGATTTTGATATGAGTGAAGCTAAGAAAACTATCGCGCTCAACACTTGTGGTCGTAAACAGCATCCAGCCGATGAAGACGACAAACCCAATTCCGAGCGATACCAAGAGCATGATCTTGATGAGATGGATGGTTTCGCGAACTTGAAGGTTGATCGTTTGGCCGCCACGCACAAACCGATCCATCGGGGTACGCATCCAGTTATTGTTTGAATCGTGGCGCGGAGAATTTCGACTGCTCATTGGCCACCTCCATCGCGCATCCGGATAGCTCTGAGACGGGCGAGATATTCTGCTTCACTCACCCGTTCTGCTTCCACGTCTGACAACATGATCCGAATGAGTTCATCGAGAACGAGAACACGGTCGACCAACAAGTCCAACGCTTGGCGCACCGGACTCGCCTCGATTTTCTCCTCAAGAATACGACGAGCAACCACCGATGGTGAGTTGCCTTGCCGTTCACCTAAAGCAGAGAGTACCTCGAGTGTGCGTGGCGACGCCCGAAAGCTAATTCGGTTATCGACTTTGCGTGTTGCGAACTGCCTATCCATGGATCGCACTCGCATTGTTTTTATTATACTTTTTCAAATTCTGGCAGGTTGTCACAGAGGGGCTGACACCGCACAGAACGCATAACGTATTGATTATTATGAATAAACAGGCCCGAATGGGCACTGTGTCTTGTGCATACCACCAGACACCGCGAAGGCGGTAACCTGTGGTTTCGTGAAAATCCCGACGCCATGGCGGCCGATTTTCGACCTTTATCCACGATCTATGAAGGAAAGATTGCTGGTGCATATTTCTCGGTCCTCTTAGTCAAAGAACCGAATGGGGAAACCTATGGCGTCAGCCTCATAAGCATGCCTGAGAGATTTGATCTGTCAAGCGTACACGAAACTCCAACAGCTTCGAGCAACGTTCGAAACCCTATACTTTTTTGGATACTCGCGCGATGAATTCCCGGTCGCACACACCTAGGACTCGCATCACGGCCGGCCTTCAAAGACGACCTATTTAGGCACTGATTTCGCTAGAACGAATTATCGGACCATCACGCCTTGAAGGTACTTCCGGTAAGCAAATCTGGCTTGATGCTCACTGCCAAAAAGATGGTAGCAATCAGAGACCAGGATACACCATGACCCGACATCTGAAGGGTCAAGCGACGCACGTTTGACGTCGTCCATCGTCAGCTGAAATGGCTCAGAAACATTCATAGTCTGAAACATCTAATGAGTCGGAAAATTTCGCGAGCCCCTGATTTACGGATTAGAATTACTCATCATTATTCGTTATCGTTGGGGTGCAAATAGAGCGCTAAAGTGCATATAATTCGGCTCATTTATCGCTCTTTGTAAAACGTTCGAACGCCTGCGAAAATGTGGTTTAGAGCGCAGAGATCACCGTCAACACAATGGTCAAAATAACGATTTGTGCGAACGTTATATCGCCCTCGGCATTGAGCGATCCGAACCAGGTTTGTATCTCTATTTTCATCGTCTGAGCAGCGTGCCTGAGCCGTCCAAAATCAAAAACACACTCATAGAAATCAACTCGGTGGCGACACGTCATTGGCGCAGAAGGCCAGCGAAACAAAGGCTTGGCGGAGACACTCCACCAAGCCTTTCAACAAGTGTTTTATGTCGGATTCCAGAGGATCACGTAGCGGTCCTTGTGGCCTTTAACCGGGGCCAGATTCGCATAGATTTTCCTTGGTCCAATTTGCGGGTCTGCAAGCGTGATTGAAATATAGTCTCGACCCGAAGCTCTTGCTTTTTTCATCCAACCGCCGCCGATTTCGGTGTTATGCAGAGCTCTGCATAATACCGATTATGCGGAGTAGTATGTTATGCGGAGTCTTGGTCTCAGGGCTCTGATTGTGCAGGTGATTTGAAAAGATTTACTGCGCATAATACCAGCGCTTCCGGTGATGGTTTGAGCTGTAAAATGCCCCCGCGAGATGATCTCGCGAGGGCTATAGGGCTGTCTTATTCAGGGTTCCAGATGATGGCATAGACCTGATCATCATCTTGGCCTGAAGCCTGTCCTAGATTGGCGAAGAGCCGGCGATTGCCGAGTTCTGGCGCGGCCAGGGTGAGACTGATATAGGGGTTGCCCGAGACCTTTCCGGTGCGGCGCCAAGCGGCTCCCAGCTCGGTTTGCTCATCCGTGACGATGCGATAATCGGGCTGGCGATCATCCGTTTTTTCTGAGTTCGGAATGATCTTGATGCCACAGGCGATTGTGAGCGTACGCAAGGTGCCTTTGAAGTGGTCGGTTTTAGGATCATGTGTGACGTATCCGATTGCTGTTGACATAGTGTTTGTCTCCGTTTGTTCGTCAGCGGGGACCATTCCCTGCCGACGATGACCGAAGAGATGGCGGGCGTTTCACCGGAGCACCCGTAGGGCCGCAACGCATGTGGAGGACCCGTGATCAGGGATAATGTGATCCGCGCGGAATGGGCGAAGCCCAGGGGACATTATCCCTGATCACGGGTTACTCCGGCGAAACGGTTGCCATAGGTCCAAATCGTCAAGGCAGGACATGGAACCCCGCAAAAACAACTCGGAGAGAAAGGACTGTCTGCTC
>JALUWJ010000073.1 GCA_027019605.1 Henriciella sp.
AACTCCCTTGCGTTGACGTATACGTAAGCGTCAAACAAGTATTCGGCGAGCATATCCCCCTGTTTCTGCGCGCAAATTCTCGGTTCGGCACGCAACTTGCTGTTGAGAGACCCATTATCCATTTCGGGACTCTACTTAGGGGGCTCCGATCATCCGGGAGAACGGTATGACGGACAATACGGATCTTAATGTTGGCAAGCGTCTGCGTCGGCGCCGCCGCCTATTGGGCATGACTCAACAGGATCTTGCCAGCATGGTTGGCGTTCGGTTCCAACAGATTCAAAAATATGAGTGCGGTGCGAACCGTGTCACGGCATCGCGGCTTTATGATTTATCGCGCGCCTTGAACGTATCAGTACAGTATTTCTTTGACGGGCTTGAAAGCGACTCGCTTCAGGGCACGGCGGCGAATGATGCTGAGCGCCTTGATGCTGATATTCTCAGCCAAAAAGAGACATTGGAGCTTGTCCGCGCCTATTATCGGCTCGGGGAACGCCCACGTCGCCGGCTACTCGAACTCGCCAAAGCGCTCGAAACTGAAGCTTCAGACACCGGCGCTGCTTGACCAAGTCAGACGCACGCGGTTTACCGCGGCGCATGACCCATAAACCTGATTTTGACGCCCTAGGCGTTGCGCATGCTTTAGCAGATGCGGCCCGAACAGCCATCGGGCCGCATTTTCGTGCGCTCGATACAATCGAAAACAAAAAAGACGGCGCGGACTTCGACCCGGTTACCGTCGCTGATCGCGCCGCTGAACAGGCAATGCGCGAAGTCCTGAAGGCGCTGCGCCCGGATGATGCGATTCATGGCGAAGAGTTTGGCAAACAGGACGGCACCACTGGGTGGACATGGGTGCTCGACCCAATCGATGGGACCCGCGCATTTGTGGCGGGTCTTCCGGTTTGGACAACCCTGATAGGATTGGTCGATGACAATGGCGACGCGATTGTGGGCTTGATCGATCAGCCGGTACTGGACGAGCGATATTATGGGTCAGCGGCAGGATCATACTTGCGCACGGCGGCGGGTGATGCCCGCATTACCGTTTCTGATTGCGATGACCTGCGCCACGCCGTGATCGCGACAACTGACCCATTCATTCTGACACCGCCGGAACAAGGCGCCTGGACCCATTTGCGCCACACGGCCCGGATTATTCGATACGGTCTCGACGCTTATGCTTATGCCCGGCTCGCCGCTGGCACGATTGATCTGGTCGCCGAGGCGGGTCTTGCCCCGTATGACGCCGCCGCCTTGATCCCGGTGGTTCGTGGTGCAGGCGGGCTCGCCTGTGACTGGCGCGGAAACCCTGCAAAACCAGGCGGGCAACTGGTGTGTGCCTCCAATCAAGGCGTCCTTGAGCAAGCTTTGATTTCACTGCGGCGATCCGCAAACTAAACCCACGCCAGAACTAGCCAGAACGCGCAAAAACACGCTAGACCGAAGACATGGCTCAAGATGTAGAACTCGTCGAAAAACGGACCCCGACGCGGCGGGCACCCGGAAAATGGCGACTGAGCTCAATCATCGATGGGCGTGCGCTGCGCGTGAAACTCACCGCGGCCGCTTTGAGCCATGAAGGTGACGAAAAAGCTGCACGAAAAGAAGCGCTCGATATCTTGCACGGCGCCCTGTTTCGCGGGCGCTTGATTGCCCAGGAACGCCTGCAACAAGGCGCTGATGGATTGGATACGGCGCGCCTGCTCGCGGCGGTTCAAGATGAAGTCCTGCACGCGCTTTTCGACTTCATCACGACCCATGTGTTCCGGGCCCGAAACCCCACCGAAGGCGAGCGCATGGCTGTGTTTGCAACCGGTGGATATGGCCGGTCCGTCCTGGCGCCGTCTTCGGACATCGATCTCCTGTTTATCCGGGCTTACAAAGCCAGCCCGCATGCCGAGAGCGTGATCGAATACATGCTCTATGCGCTGTGGGACATGGGCCTAAAGGTCGGGCACGCGTTCCGAACCCCGCAAGAATGCGTGCGCCTCGCGAAAGAAGATGTGACCATCAAAACCAGCCTGCTCGATGCGCGCTATCTGTTTGGGGATAAAGAGCTCGCAGACGAAACGCGCGAGCTGTTCAATCGCCAGGCCGTCGCTGGTGAGGATGCTCAGTTCATCGCGGACAAGCTTGAAGAACGAGACAATCGACACGCCCGGCAAGGCAATGCGCGCTACTTGGTTGAGCCCAATGTCAAGGAAAGCAAAGGCGGGTTGAGAGACCTGCAAACGCTATACTGGATCGTAAAACATATGCATCCCGACGAGACCGAGTCGCTCGAAGATGTGATGAAAACCAAGATCTTCACCCAGCATGAATACCACCTCTTTATGCGCGCCGCGCGGTTCCTTTGGACGGTGCGCTGCCACTTGCATTACATCACGGGTCGCCCCGAAGAGCGCCTAAGCTTCGATCTGCAGCCGGAAATTGCTGCGCGCATGGGATACCAGGATCGCGGCGAACAGCTCGGCGTTGAGCGGTTCATGAAACGCTATTTCCTGGCGGCCAAAGATGTCGGCGGATTGACCCGCATTTTGGCAGCGAAATTGGAAGCGCAGCAAAAAGCAAAGCCAGAGGGTTGGCGCCGGTTCTTGTCACGCGGCGGCCAAGTCAAAGCACTCGCCGACGAGCGGTTTCAATTGGTCGGAAACCGGGTCAATTTTGCCGATACAGACCTGGTTCTGAAGGACCCGAAAATCCTTCTGAAACTCTTCCAAATCGCCGATAAAAGCGCTCTCGATGTCCATCCGGACGCACTGACCTTTGCCACGCGAAACACCAAGATCATCAACGCGAAAAATCGCTCTCAGGCAGATATGGTCGAGGTGTTTCTTGAAATATTGCTGGACAGCGACAAGCTCGGGCTGACCCTTAATCGCCTGAACGAAGCGGGCGTTTTGGGCCGGTTCCTGCCTGAATTTGGCGGCATCGTCGCACAGACACAATTCAATATGTACCACCATTATACGGTCGATGAGCATACGATCCGTGCGATGGAATACATCTCCAATATGGACAAAGGCGAAGACGGCTTCGGCTTGGCCAAACAGCTTTATGGCAAGATCGAAAATCGCCGCGCGCTGTATCTTGCAATGCTGTTGCACGATACCGGTAAAGGCCTTGGCGACCAACAAATCGAAGGCATGAAAACCGCGCGGCGCGCCTGCCGCCGTCTCGGTCTGGACAAGGCAGAAACCGAACTCGTCGCCTGGCTGGTCGGCAATCATTTGGAGATGAGCGAGAC
>JALUWJ010000074.1 GCA_027019605.1 Henriciella sp.
TAGAGGCCGTGAACGCACTGCGCGCGACCTATACCTATGTCTTCACCACTGGCGGGATTGGCCCAACGCATGATGACATTACAGCCGACGCCATCGCCGCCGCCTTTGGGGTCGAGATTGGCGAACATCCTGAAGTCGCGAAAATGCTCGGCGAGCGGTATGCGCAAATGGACACAGAGTATACGCCGGCTCGGCGCCGCATGGCGCGCATTCCGCACGGGGCGAGCCTGATCGATAACCCTGTCTCAGGCGCGCCCGGTTTTCAGACGGGGAATGTGTTCACGCTCGCCGGCGTTCCGAAAATTGTCGAAGGCATGCTCGGCGATATCGGGCACCGTTTGAAAACAGGCGCCGTGGTGAAGAGCATTACTGTGCGTGGCAGCGACCTTCGTGAAGGCGAGCTCGCGGAAGCGCTGGAGCAGCTATCAGATCAATATGAAGGCGTCAGCATCGGGTCCTATCCCTGGTTCAAGACGGTGAACGATCATGGCGTGGCGCTGATCGCACGCGGTACCGATGAGGCTGTGCTGGCGGAGGTTCGAGATGCGCTGGTGACCTTGGTGAAGGACCAGGGCGTTGAACCAGAAACTCTAGATGGGGAGCAATAGAGATCAGATGAAGGCCTTTTTGACCAATGGAAAGACGATCTTCGCCTTAGGGCTAGCTTTTGTCGCGCTTACCCTCGGCTTTGGCGCCTGGATCCAAGCTTATGATCTGCACATCATTGACGAGATCAGTGATCCCGAGCAGATCCGAGCGGTCGTTGCCGCGATGACTCCGGAACAGCGCACAGCACATTGGTGGATGACGCTGGCGCTCGATTACTTTTACCCGCTCGCCTATGGCGGTTTCTTTGCGGGCATCGCGCTGCGCTTTTTTGGCAAAGCCGGATCGTTTCTGGCGCTGCCTGCGTTTATCTGTATTCCAGCCGATGTGATCGAAAACACAGTCCAATTATTCATTCTCTCCGGCGATGAGAGTTTGATCTGGCTGAAAGCCATTATGACGCCGCTCAAACTGGCAACCTTTATCCCGGCGGCGATCATCGCACTGGTTGGACTCGGGATCGCCATCTACCGACGCTTTATCCGCAAAAAAGACGCGCCCACGGCTTAGCCCTTGGTTTCCGCGAGGGCGCTTGTCGCAAGTGAAGCCGAAACAGAATGTCAGGAGATAAACATGTCTGAGAATATCGTATTAGTAGAGCGCGATGGCCCGGTTGCGATTGTCACCATGAACCGTCCTGACGCGTTGAATGCTTTGAGCCGTGCCTTGCGGGCGGAAATCGTAAAGACGTTCGCAGATCTTGCCGAAGACGAATCGGTGCGTGTCGCTATTCTGACCGGCGCCGGACGCGCCTTTACGGCCGGCGTCGATTTGAAAGAAGCAGGCCAGACCGGCTTCGCACTCGGCGCGGATGGCGGCGAGATTGATCTTGCAAAAGGGCTGGCTGCATTCCCATGGCCGATTATCGGGGCAATTAATGGGTTCGCGATCACGGGTGGATTCGAGCTGGCGCTGATGTGCGATGTTTTGCTGGCCTCAGAGAATGCAAAGTTCGCGGATACGCATGCCCGTGTTGGGATCATGCCAGGGTGGGGACTTAGCCAGAAACTGTCCCGTTTGATCGGGATCAGCCGGGCGAAGGAATTGTCCTTTTCCGGGAATTTCCTCGACGCCGAAGGGGCCGAGCGCTGGGGACTGGTCAATCATGTCTACGCCGCCGATGAATTGCTGCCGGCAGCTAAGAAACTGGCGCATGAAATGGCGACCTGCGACCCGGTCCTGCTGCGAAACTATAAACGGATTATCGATGACGGGTTCGCCACCTCATTCGGCGAAGGGCAGCGGCTCGAAGTGACACGTTCGGCGGAACACGCCGCGGGTGTTACAGCACAGAGCGTCGAGGCGGCGCGGAAAGCTGTCACTGAACGGGGACGAACCCTCAACGATTGATGAAAACAAACGCGTTCCCGTTATGGGGCAAAATTGAGACGCCAGGAGGTCAAGAATCTGGCGGTTCCTGTTGCATTTCCGTCGCGCGTATTTAAAAAAACGCGCAGGACGTAAATTCTTGTGCAACCATGTCTCGCGCTTGGCATGAAACCCGCGTAAAGACAGTGGGGTACGGAATTGTCCGTAAGTTCCTGCGGTCGTGAGACAATAGTGTTGTCACGGCAGACACAAGGGGAAGAGTATGAAAAAAACTCTCATGTGCGCAACCGCTGCAGCAGCTCTCGCTGGCACGGGCCTCGTCGCCCAAGCTGACGACGGCTGGTATGGCCGCGCAGACATCGGTCAAGTTGTTGACGGAAATGTCGACCACGATGCACCAACAAACGTGCCGTTCACTCTCGCTGGTGATTCGGCTCCAGACGATCTGATTCTGGGCAGCCTCGGCGTCGGTTACGCATTCGATAGCGGCTTCCGTCTCGAATCTACGCTGTCTTACAAAGAGGGCGACCTCAATGTCGGCGACGCGATTAACGGCTTCGGCATTCCAGCAAACGTTTTCGGCCCAAGTGATGGTGTGGTTTACGCGCGTCACAAAGACGGCAGCGTTCAAAACTGGGAACTGATGGTAAACGCGCTTTACGACTTCAACCGTGAAGGCACGATCCAGCCATATGTTGGTGCGGGTATCGGTGCAGCGCAAGTTAGCGCAAGCGCTCGTAACCTCGCCGCCGTTCAGACGGATGGCGCTGCAAACCCACTTCGCGTCTTTGGCGCAAACGGGTTCCAAGACTCTGAAACAGCGCTCGCTCTGCAAGCCTTGTTGGGTGTTGGTTACGCCTTCTCTGACCAGATCACATTCGATCTCGGCTATCGTCTGACCAGCATTGAGGACCTGTCATTCTCAGGACCTGACCAGGTTGGCAGCAGCGTGTCTTACGACACTGACTACCAAGATCACGCGGTTACCGTGGGTCTGCGTTACGCGTTTGGTGCGACACCTCCGCCACCACCGCCTCCGCCACCACCACCGCCTCCACCGCCACCACCTCCACCGCCACCACCACCGCCTCCACCACCGCCTCCAACGCAGGCTGAGGTTGCTCCGGTTGCGCCTTGCTCAACAGTGAACCAGGCCTTCGTGGTATACTTCGAGTGGGACCGTGCAGACCTGACAAGCCAGGCTTCTGCGGTGATCGATCAGGCGATTGCGAACATTCGCGACCGTTCAGATTGTTCAACAGGTGACGTAACAATCGTTGGCCACACTGATACATCTGGTGCGTCT
>JALUWJ010000075.1 GCA_027019605.1 Henriciella sp.
GAACTCGGCCGTTAAGTCCCCTAGCGCTGATGGTACTGCGTCTTAAGGCGCGGGAGAGTAAGTCGCTGCCGGGTCAGCTAAAGCTAGCGAAGCAAAACAGACATCTTCCCTTACTGATTGCATCTTTCCTTAAAACAAAGATTGCGCGCGCTCGTCCTTGTTATGACGGTTCGGGCGTTTTTGTCGTATGTGCGTTTATTGGCTCAGACGGCGAATATCTTTTGCAAATCCGTGCCACAGCGCATGGAGACTGCCTGATTGAACGCATCGACTGAACCGAACCCGTATTGAGCAGCCACGTCTTCAAGGCTGCGTTCGGTGCTGCGATGCTTGTAGAGGTCAAACAAAGCACAAAACGTCCGCCGACTGGCAAGATAGGCGTCAAAGCCGCCAAATAAGCCCAAAATCTCAAAGATCTGGGCGCGAGACAGCTGGAAAGCGTCTTGAGCGTCTTCTATCGTAAGCATCTGATCCCCAAGTCTTTTTTCGACAAAGGCTTGTACCTGCATCGCTATGGACGCGTCTTCATTCGGTCGCGGCAGAGCGGCGCGCACCAGGTCCATCAAATGCTCTAATCGGACTTTCTCAAGCTCATCGCGTCCCGCCAAAAAGTCAGGCATCATCGCATCAAAAGCTGCATTGATCGCAGCGCCATGCGGAGACTGCACATCGAGTATGATGTGCGGCGGCATCGTCTTCGAATCATAACCAACAAGATCATGTGGGATATGCACGGATTGTAGCGTGCTCGGCGGCTGAATGCCTTCATACGGCCGGCTATAATCGTGAAAGATAATCATTCCGGGGCGCAGCGTGAAAGGCACGTCACCGCTTCGGCCATCCGAACCGCCAGTTAAAAACCGGTGGACAAACAGTAAGTCGCCGCTCCGTTCTATGTGTTTCTCGGTATGCTCGTGTGCGTTCCCGTCCATCGCGACTTGCGCAAAGACGCAGGTGCCCGCGATCCAGCTGAAACTCTCGATCTCCCCGACATTGTCCGCCATTCGCAAGGGCGTAAGAGCGAACAAAGACTCAAATTGCTTCCAGGCATCCGCTGTTGGGTGCACGGAGTGAAATTTGAACAATTGATACGCGTTCTCGGCCGACATCTGGTCCCCATCTCACCTGCGAACTCTAGATAAAGATATGCCAGCTCCGAGCCTCGTCAAATAAGGGCCTGGAGCGCGCGGAAATATGCGCTCAAACGACCGTTAAAAACGTCAGCGGCGGCGCCTCTCTCCCGCGGGCCTAAATTGTACTGCAATATGGCCAAGAAAAGACAGTCTGCGGAGGATGCAAGGCTTGCGTTGATACCCCGGTCCAGCTATATCCGCCCCTCGGTCGAAACACATTGATCGAACCCGTGACGCGGGATGGAGCAGCCCGGTAGCTCGTCAGGCTCATAACCTGAAGGTCGTAGGTTCAAATCCTACTCCCGCACCCAAATAGGCCCCTGAAAATCTTCGGATTTTCGGGGGCTTTTCTTTTTAACTGAAATGGCGAAAATTTGCCGTGGTAGCATTATGGTAGCAGATTTCGGGATTGTGGTTCGAAAAGCTGTGGATTTTGCTGCCCTGGGAACTATCGGGGCCGTCTTAGGGCGCATGTTTTGCGTGAGCTATGAGAATGCAGGGGAATCTGCAGAATGAAAATCGCCTAATAGGAGAACCGTCACAGACTTGGATTGAGCGGCTTGAGGGATGAATTCAGATCTTACGACTCGTCGCGAATATCGCGCCTAATTTTTATTCGACAAGTTTAATCGGCACGCCGGTTTTATCCCCCGCCGGGGACGAGGACCCCACTTCACCCATCAATCCGTAAATGAGAGAATTGACTTCCCGTTCAGGGAGATACAAATCGCTCGCAATGTCAGAAACCGTTCGTCTTTCCGACCACAAGGATTGGAGAATCTTCTTCCAAACAACGGAGGTTTCTCGTGCGATAGGATAGGGCTCATTTTTATTGAAGTTTCGCTTCGATATTTCGATACAGAAATCTCGGTATCGCCAATCGGTGATGACTTCCAATTTATGCAGCCTGTAAGCGAGAGCAGCCGCGGAGACTCTCCATCGCTTCTTCTGCTGCAGGACCTGGTTGAGATACCGAACGCGAGGAAGCACTGCGTGCACATCTGAGGACGGCATCAAAAAGGAGCCTGCAAATGCATTGGCTTCATTCTCTGCTTCCCGACCCACGCACGCCCCATCCTGATGAAGAACGAGATGTCCTAATTCATGAGCAGCATCGAAACGGCTGCTTTCAGCGCTCTTGAATGTATTGAGATAGACGAAGGGGCGCTCATTTCGCCAAATCGCAAAGGCATTCATTTTCGCGGTGTCTTCAGAAAGAGAAAAAACGCGTACACCCTTCGACTCGAGAAGCTGCACCATATTAGAGACCGGCTTCTCGCCGAGAGACCATTCTTCACGCAAAACCCGAGCGGCGACTGTTGGGCTATATAGGCTTAGATCTGGAACCTTCACGGCAGGCAGATTGAATCGCTCTTCAATCCAGTCAGATACAATAAAGCCGATCGCACCTGCCGAGAGCGAAGCATCTCTTATGCCTGCAGTCATGCTTGTCAGGCTTCGAAAGCTTGCCCCTTCAGCCTCTTCGATATCTGAGAGATAAAAGAATTTCTCGGGAAAACCGGTCGCTTTTGCAAAAGACTGCACAGTCTCGTCTGAGGGCTCAGTCTCGCCATTCTCACATCGCGTGATCGTATGCGCCGCCAAATTCGTTGTCTCGGCTAACGCCTTCTTGGTTAGCATGGCACGTTTTCGTGCGATGCTAAGTCTGGTCGGACTGAAAGACATTTTACGACTTCTTGCTTACCGGAATGTCGAAGTCTTCTGCTCCTGGATCCCCATCGGTAAGTTTCGTGACGTCTGGCCCGTCTTCTCCGGGCGCAATTAGCACAATACGCTCGTGAAAACCGACAAAATAGCCGCCCTCAATAGCGACAGGGCATGACAGCTCTGCTGTCACAGAATCCCCATCAGCATTCACACATAGATACCATGATTGAACCATTCCAGGATTTGGCCGGGCCACGTTTAAAGGCTTCACCATTTCTGGGAGCTCTGCCTCATTAAAGAGCATGGCTTCATTCTCAGCGACGACACGGTCCGTAGCCGCGCCTTTACGATTGCGGTTCTGGGGTAGGCGGTGCTCATGGCCAGTTGCATCATTTGTATTAGCGACTGAGAACCGGCGTCCGCGAGATGTGTCACATAGCCAAGGGATTTGATCTTCGTCACTATTCTCGAACCCGTGCCGACGCCCAAGCTCTCTCATCCGCCGTGTCCCTTCCTTCCATGCCATCCATCCGGGCGCTGAGGTCGGGTCATTCTCTGTGCATGAGTAACGCGCTGAAACCATGGCATCGATGATCTCGAGCATTTCTTTTCGTGTCCACCCAAGGTCGCTCAGTCGATGATCAATCTCGATCGGGTTAGATATGAATAAAGCTGGCATTCGAATCACCATGTCCATTTTTTCTACCTCATTTGTGGCAGAAAAAATGAACACGCACAAGTCGTATTCATATTTTGCTAGACTTTTGAGGCAGATAGTGTTACGAAACCTCATACAAAATTGATAATTGTAGGAGGTTTTATAACAGTGGCGAAGCGCCAGTCCAAAACAGAGCAAGAGCGCCTGCTGGCATATATACGCGAGCATAAACTCGTGCGGGCCCGTGAGCTAGAGGAGAGCGGCGTGACACGCACGGCCATTCAGCGCGCGCTTGCTGGTGGTCTCATCGAGCGGATTGGGCGCGGCCTGTACCAACTGCCTGACGCCGATATTGGTGCCGATGCCAGCCTTGCCGAAATTGCCAAACAAGCCCCGAACGCTGTCCTTTGCCTTGTTTCAGCCCTGGCGTTTCATGGTCTAACCGATCAGCTACCGCGCAAAGTCTGGATCGCGGTCGGCAAAGACCAATGGGTCCCAAAAATAAACTATCCACCTGTTCGAATTGTACGCTTTCGTGAACCCTATTTCTCAAATGGGATCGAAACACATTCTATTGGCGGGATTGACCTGAAAGTTTACTCCGTCGCAAAGACGATTGCCGACGCATTCCGCAATTCGTCTCTGATTGACCGATCCGTGGCGATCGAATCACTTAAATCAGCTCTTGAACTTCGAAAAGCGACACCGGCTGAAATCATGTCCGCCGCCGCCGCCAACCGAGCATCCCGCAAAGTGGCTCCCATCCTTGAGGCGCTGACAGCTAATGGCTAGAGCTCCGGTCAATATCGCTGCGTCTGTGCGCGCGCGCTTGCGAAATCTTGCGCGCGCAGAAAACAAAGTCTTCCAAACACTTCTTGTTGCATTCGGCCTGGAACGCTTGATCTACCGCTTGTCCATCTCTGACCACAGGGATCAGTTTGTTCTTAAGGGCGGGATGCTGGTAACGCTATGGACCGTCGATGAGGCGCGCTTTACTCGCGACGTCGATTTTTTGAAGTTTGGCGCCGCCGACGAAGACCGCCTCATCGACATCTTTCGCGAGACGCTCGCCATTGATGCCGATGACGGGCTCATCTACGACACAGACAATATAACTGCGACCAGCATTCGCGAAGATCAAATCTATGGCGGGATCAGATTGAGGACGCAGGCCGCCCTCGACGGAGCAATCATTCCAATCACCATCGATATCGGTTTTGGCGATGCTCTCACGCGTCCAGATTATTTGGTTGAGTATCCGTCCTTGCTTGATTTTCCGGACACGACGATCCGCGCCTATTCACCTGCCACGGTCATGGCTGAAAAGTTCCAAGCCATCGTGGCGCTTGGATTGGTGAATGGCCGCATGAAAGACTATTATGACCTCTGGGCGATCCCGAGAGCCGAGACCGTCAATGATGATGATATTATTGATGCCATCTCCGCAACGTTCGAGCGCCGGAGCACATCCATCCCCAGCATTTGTCCTGATGGATTGTCAGCCAGTTTTTCCGCTGATGCCGACAAACAACGTCAATGGGCGGCCTATGCGGCCAGCATAGAGTTCGAACAAGTCTCACTTAGTGACGTCACCGAAGACATTTGGAAAAGGCTCGAACCTATCTGCAAGCGAGCAGCGTCTAAATAAAACCTAGACTTAGCGTGGCGTGCTCGGGAAAACCCGATCTGGAAACTGTCGGTCAATGATAAGGCGAAGGGTGAGGCAGGAGCCTCACGTGCGTCGCATTATCGCTCTTCATGCGTCTTATGAGTGAAGCGGTCAGGGCCCGTACGCCCTGTCTTTTAGAGACCTTTCCCAGCAGTCGGCCTGGGGCTGGCGACGTGCTTGCCAGCACGCGGTCCTCACGCAAGGCGGCGGTGTATTTATCGTCCATAAGAGTTTTTAGGTCTTCGACCTGGCCCCCTTGCGCTCGAACCTTGTGCGCCCTGGCGCCCACGTCTTTCGCCGCCCCATCCCGCCTGCCGGGAAAAGAATAACGGGGCGGGTAAGGAGATGAGACATGCGCCAGCAAGCTGCACCTTTAACCCATAACGAAACACCAGCTGCCCTCCCGGCGGGTGGGACTGCGTCGAAATCTGTAGAGCAAAAACGCAAATCCCGAACAGGGGGGAAGACACGAAAGCGGGGTGACCTCTACCAAACCGTAACCAATAAAATCATTGCCCAGCTAGAGGCGGGCGCAGTGCCATGGGTACAGCCTTGGGGACGAGATGGCATTCAAACCCCTTTTGGGCTGCCCCAGAATGGCGCCACCGGGAACACCTATTCTGGCATAAATATTCTACTGCTTTGGGGCGCAGCTATAGAAACGCAGCGTTCGACACAAACATGGCTTACCTTTAAACAAGCTCTCGGCCTTGGTGGGTGTGTCCGTAAAGGTGAGCGGGGCACGACAGTTTGTTACGCTGATACGTTCATTCCGAAAGTAGAAGCCGAGCGCGCCCAAGCGACTGGCGACCACCCGCAACGCATTGGCTTCCTCAAACGCTACACGGTTTTCAACGTGGACCAATGCGAGGGTCTACCCAATCACCTTTATAAGAACGCGGCACCGCTCCCTCAATGTGAGGCGATCCCGCGGGCTGAGGCGCTGATTAAAGCAACCGGCGCGGACTTCCGAATCGGAGGCGATAACGCCTTTTTTGTGCCAAGCGAGGACTTTATCCAAGTTCCGCCACAACCTGCCTTTCGCGACCAAATCAACTATTACCGAACCTGCTTTCACGAGCTTGGACACTGGACTGGACACAAAACCCGCCTCGACCGCGCCCTAACCGGGAACTTCGGATCGAAAGACTATGCCCGCGAGGAATTGGTCGCCGAAATGGCAAGCGCGTTCATTTGCGCTGCGCAAGACATCATCCCGACTGTTCGACATGCCGACTACCTCGCGAACTGGTTGCAAGTTTTGAAAGAGGACAAACGCGCCATTTTTCGCGCAGCCTCCCTTGCTAGCAAAGCCGCTGATTTTGTGCTCGCCTTCGACACCGAGGCTACAAATTGAGTAAGCCCATAATGTGCCCCGCATGGATTTTCGTTGGCGGCTTAAAAGCATCAGCATAGTTTAACGAGATCTAACGCCAATCCAGTGGGGTGAATTCCAGCTCCCATGCGTTGACGACCCCATCCTTTGCGGCCCCACGCCTCAGATAGCCCCTTTGTGTTCGTCTCTGGCCGAGTGACCTGGACGACGGCTCTCATCATTAAAACCTTGCGGTTCGGAGAATTTTCCCCGCCGCTTCGCGGCTCCTCGCGGGGCAAAATTCTACGCCCCTCAAGGTGCTTCGCTTTGCTACGCCCGCGAGCGGTTTAAGGCTTCGCTTTGTCGTCCTCACGGTCCGGCGTCGACGGAAACAATGGGCTTTTCGTAAGACGCATGGAAACGAAAGGAATTATACCATGGCAAACGCACTCGGATATGTCAGTGAAACCAAAACTGGCTTTGTTGGAAGTCTAACAATGATCAACCTGACAGCGCCAATTCGGTTCGAAAAGAACGGGAGCAAAGAGCTAGATCTTCATCCCGATTATCGGATCTATGCAGGCGAGACATCTTCAGAAATCGGGGGTGGTTGGATCCGCAAAGCCAAGGCTTCCGGACGAGATTATGTCTCAATCACACTCGCTGATCCTCAAATCGGACCGCGCCGGATTTATGCGAACCTAGCCCCTGTGAAGGGCAAAAAAGGCAAGCACGTAATCCTCTGGAACCCCAATTAATACGGGCAAATGCAATCCAGATTACTAAGCCATGCCGGAAGAGATGCCGGCATGGTTAATGTGTGTTTGAAACCGATCCCGACCAGATTTCGACTTCTATTAACCATCCCGATTTGGCTCCATTCGTCTCAGGAATGCACCATAGAGCATTCCATAATCGCCAAATAAGGGAGATAGAAAATGGCAACTGACGACGATAAAAAACCGAAAAACAAATATCTTCTGCCCGCAGAAGCGAGCCGCATTTTAAGGGTCAGCCCCAAAACAATGGCCAATTGGCGATGGCGAGGCACGGGACCAAAATACCGCAAACATGGCGGCGTTGTGGTCTATTCTGCCGAAGAAATTGAACGCTATTCCGGCGATGATGACAAATCCCATGTCGGATGAATTGACCATAGTCTTGATGGCTTGGCGAAAGCGGCGCACAAATCACCGCCTCCTTTTCGGCAAGCCGATCAAGCAAATCAGGCTGGATTGGCAGCGCTCACTCGCCGTCTTCAACCCTGGAGATATTTTCGCTTACGAACGCTGGGAAGCAAATAAGTTCGGCACGCAGTTTTGGTCGATCAGTATCGCTCAAGCCGGGGGTGTAGGCGATGAACTAATTGCACTTGCGGGAGTGAAACCGGGAGCGAAACTGCTCGCGCAAAGGCGCGGATCCGATGCTTGTAAGTCCTTCTTCAGCGTCTTGGATATGATGCGAGAGCATCAGCCCCTTTGCCGATATCAACCTGCCGAGTGGCGAGTAATTGGTCACCGAATGAATGCAGGCATCAATCCGAAATACGTGCTAAACGACTTGAAGGTGACACACTGATGCGTTGTGTTCTTGTGCTAACCCTAAGTGCAATTGGGATTGGTTTATTAGGCCTCAGCACTTTCAACTTCGACCCAAAACTCCTCTACAATCCAACGCCAAGTGCGCCTATCGGATGGTATAAAATCGTGCCTTCTGACACTTATCTGCCGGGAGATTTGGTCGCGTCCTGGCTACCAGAAGACGCAGAAAAACTCGCCCAAAGTCGCGGATATTTGCCGCAAAGCACGCCGGTCATAAAGACAGTTTTGGCCATTCCCGGAGAGGAATATTGCGTCAAGGAAGGCCGTTTATGGGTCGCCGACACACCTGCCTTAATCATCCCCCCTACTGACAGCCAAAATCGGGTCATGCCGGTTTTGCCGGAGGGATGTCGAAGCTTAACAAAGTCGGAATACTTGATTGTGTCGGACCGGGTGAGCCGCTCATTCGATAGCCGATATTTCGGTCCCGTCGATGAGAAGCTCATAATTGGAATTGCTGAATATGTCGGGTCGGTCGAAGACGGAGCAGGTCGGTATGGTCGGCACGAGGGCGGGGCGCGGGGGTCGGGCGCGCAGGGCAAGATAAAAGGGCGCAGTACCATCCTGCCTCTAAGCCCCTGTCTGCACATCGATTTTTATAGTACTATTTTTAAGGCGACAGTACCACCGAAGCGCCAATCCTGCGGTGAATACTGGGAGTTTGGTCAGTACCAGTTCTCAATTTTTCCCGATCAATCTCGGATGCGACAGCCTTGAAAGAGCGGTCGGAAAACCCCTTTGAGCCGCGCCTAGGTCGCATTCGGTCTGGCGGTAAGATGGGGCGCGGTAAGACCTTCATGTCGCGGGTTGCCCGGTCGGTTAGCCGCGCAGGGCCAGGAGGTGGAACCTCGCGTCGTAATCACAAGACTAGAGTGAGCAGAACCCATGCCCGCCGCGTCGTGGTCAAAGCGCGCGTGGTTCGAACGATGGTATCTTCCCCAAAGGCGCTTGCAGAGCACTTGCGATACATCAGCCGAGAATCGGCTGTGAGGTTCGAAGACCAGGGCAAGGTTTTCGACGCGCATGCAGACGATGTAGATCGAGATACATTCGCCGAAGCAGCTAAAGATGATCGGCACCACTTTCGCCTTATTGTTTCGCCGGAAGACGGTGCCGAAATCGCCGACTTAAAACCTTTTGTGAGAGATCTTGTTTCGCAAATGGAGCAAGACTTAAACACACAGCTTGAATGGGTCGGTGCCGTCCATGACAATACAGACCACCCACACGCGCATATCGTCATCCGGGGGACCCGCGATGATGGTCGCGATCTGGTTATGCCGCGAAAATATATCGCCCATCAAATTCGCGAGCGGGCAGAAGAACTCGTGACCTTGGAACTCGGACCAGAATCTCAGCTCGAGAGGGATATGAAACATGCTAGGCAAACCGGCGTCGAGCGATTGACTTCAATCGACCGAAGTTTAGCGAGAATGAGCGATGGAGATGGCGTTTTAAATCTGAACGCTACGCCAGCGCGGTATCGATCAGTCAATATCGCCAGATTGCGCAAATTGAAATCGCTCGGGTTGGCTCAGCCGATAGATCGCCAAAAATGGCAACTGTCAGATGGTTTTGAAACCACGCTAAGAGAATTGGGTCTTCGCCGCGACATCATCAAACAAATGCACCGCGCCCTTCACGGACGCAAAGGCCGCACCGTCGACGCGGCAAGGCCGTTTTCTGGTGGTGCCGGACAGGTTCCGATCACCGGTGCGGTCCTGCGTAAAGGGATGGGCGGGGAAGGCCACGATGTACCCTATCTCATCGTCGATGGGATGGATGGCCGCGTCACAACTTCTTCAATCTCCAATGCCGATGATTTAGATGGCATTCAGCGCGGTATGATCGTGACGCTGTCGCCGCCTGATATGGCACCTAGAAAATCAGATAGAACAATCGCTTCAATTGCTTCGGCGAACGGAGGAATCTATTCAGCGGCCTTGCATCAACAATCTGACCCTCGCGCCACATCAGAATTTGTCCGTGCGCATGTGCGGCGATTAGAAGCGATGCGGCGACGGGGGATCGCCCTGCGCAATAAGGATGGAACTTGGAATATTCCTGACAACTATTTGGCTGACGTGCGGCGTCATCAGGAGCTCCATGCGAACAAAACCGGCGTCCGTATTCATGTGGAGAGTTGGGGCGATGTTACCGCTCAAGTAGAAGCAAACGGACTGACCTGGTTGGACAAGATGCCCAAAGCGGAGGGACCAGCCTATGGATTTGGACAAGAGGTTGAGACGGCGATTGAAAAACGACTTTCGGTGCTGCAAGAGCGCGGCATTATCGAAGGAGCCCAAAGCCATTTGAACCGCAAACACTACGAAGCTTTGAAACGACTGGGGCTAAGCCATCATGGTGAGGCACTCGCAAAAAAGTTGGGAAAAGACTTTCACTCATTGCCTAAATCAGGTGTGGTTGAGGGGGTCTACAGAGAATCCATATCAACACCTGAAGGGAAATTTGCCGTTATTGATCGCGGCAAGACTTTCACACTGGCACCTTGGCGTAAGATCCTGGACCGAGCACGCGGGCAAGCCATCGCAGGGACGGTAAGGGGGGATCATATTTCGTGGCAGATCGGAAAGAAACGTGGACTTGGGAAGTGATACTCAGATGACTGATTCGCTCTAGGTCTGGAGAACTGGAGGGCCTACAGGGGCTTAAGGCGCCCTAAACTGGTCGCTCATTTTATCCGAGTTGGGACCATCGAACACCAAAGACACCAAGGACAGATTCTAGTTCTGAGCTCTAAATTGAGAGGGCATCAATTATTGGACAGTCTGGGGTGTCACCACGCGCGCACTCCTTGGTGATCTCGCTCAGCGTTCGTTCCAAACGTTTCAAATCAGCGATTTTCTGACGCACCTCCGCTAAGTGTTCGGTTGTAAGTGCGTGTACGTCGCCACATGAAGGCGTCTCGTCATTGAGGCCAAGCATTGAACGGACCGCGTCTAATCCGAAGCCTAAGTCCCGACTTCGCTTGATAAAATTCAATCGTGCTAGGTGTGTCGGACTGTAAATACGCTGCTTCCCCGACGAGCGCGGAGGATTGGGCATTATGCCGATTTTCTCGTAGTAACGTATGGTTTCTATCTTCACGCCAGTCGCTGAACTCAATCTCCCAATTGTGAAGTCAGTCATGCTTGCACCTGTAGTAGCTACAGGTTTTATATTACGCACATGTCTGATGATATTGAAACCAAGCGTGATAGTGGAAAGAGCGGTGGCTGGTTCGCAAGTGGCGGCGTGCTAGCAAGCGTCTTTGCATTTATTGGCGCGTCCTGCTGCGTTCTACCGATCATTCTGGTGAACCTCGGCGTCAGTACCGCACTGGTTGCAAAGCTTGGTTTTTTTGCTCGCAATCAAGCGCTGTTCCAGTGGGTCACATTAGCCTTACTGGGCGCGGCAGTCTTATTTGCATTTCGAAATGGCAGACCAAGCATGCGAGTAATCGTCTTGCTTGTGATCGGCTTCGCATTGGTGGGGGTAGCGCACGTGCTGCCATCTTATGAGAGGGAAATCTTGGAATGGCTGAACTTAATGTGAGCGGCGACTTCATTGCAGAATCCACACTGACCTGCCCGCAATGCGGGCATCAATCAAAGGACGTCATGCCGACAAATGCATGTCAGTTCTTCTATGATTGCAAAGGGTGTGGCGCGGTCCTTAAGCCTAATCCGGGTGACTGTTGCGTGTATTGTTCATTTGGAGACGTTGCTTGTCCGCCGATCCAGGTCGGGGATTGTTGCGGTGGTTGACCATCGAACCAATGACCATGCTTCTCGACCGCTGCCATTTCTCGCGTCTTGGGGACTCCCGGTATTGATCCTGATCGGATCGAACTTCTTGCAGGACATGGTTCCCCTAGTGGCGATCATAGCCATTCTCAGTGCGGCATTGTTTTGGATGGGTGCGGCGTGCGTTCTAAATGCCCGGCGATGTCGTAGACGTCATTGTTTCTATTCTGGTCCGATCTTCCTGTTGGGCGCTTTGGCAGTGCTTTTGGTTGGTTTGGAGATCATTTCTTTGGGCGAAGACGGTTTGGTGATCGTCATAGGTGTGACGCTCTCGCTCGCGCTCTCGACCTATCTAACGGAACCGGTGTTTGGGAAGTACATTGATTGAACACTTTAGCTCGACTCACGGTCAATGATGAGGCTGAAAGCGGACCTTAACTCAGCGGCTTAAACTCGCCCCATCTAAGACGTTTGCCTCATCCTTCCGGCATCGAAATTCTTCATCTATCACGATGGTTCTTAGGAGTTCCCGCAGGGTCGATTTCGTGCCTTTTGTGTCTCGATAAGACTCGATTATCTGCCTAGTCAGCAAGGTGTCCTTTGTTTCAGCCTTAGGGCATGAAACTGACCACGACCATCTTCTGGCAAGTTTTGCTCGTTCTCTGCATCGCTGTTTGTGGTGTGTGGTATGCGGCGCAGTGGACAGCTGAGCAGCTTGCCTATTCACCGCGCCTTGGTGAGCCTTGGTTTGTTTTCGGCGATACACCAATTTATCAGCCGTGGCGTTTCTTCGCCTGGTGGTACTCCTTTGAAGCTTACGCGCCGGAGACCTTTGACCGAGCTGGGCTGATTGCTGGCTCGGGCGGTGTGATCGGGCTCTTTGCTGCCGTGGTCGGGGCTGTGCTTCGATCGCGAGAATCAAAAAACGTCACGACCTACGGGTCTTCGCGCTGGGCGAAGCGTAGCGAGATTCGCCGTGCAGGCCTGCTTACCAATGATGGTGTCTTCCTTGGACAATTGCCGGGAGCTTATCTGCGCCATGATGGGCCAGAACATATTATGGCTTTCGCTCCGACCCGCTCCGGTAAGGGTGTGGGTCTCGTAATCCCGACATTGCTGTCTTGGCAGCAATCTGCAGTGATCCACGATATCAAAGGGGAAAACTGGCAGCTTACCTCGGCGTGGCGTTCTAAATTCTCTCGCGTCGTGCGCTTTGACCCGACCCACCCGGCGACGCTCCGATACAATCCGATTCTGGAAGTACGCAAGGGCCAAAACGAAGTTCGTGATGTTCAAAATATCGCTGACATTCTGGTCGACCCAGAAGGCGGGCTAGACCGCCGCAACCATTGGGACAAGACAGCCCATGCGCTGCTCGTCGGGGCTATCCTTCACGTCCTTTATGCTGAGGAACAGAAGTCTCTTGCTGGCGTTGCGCATCTGCTTGCGCACCCAGAAAGAAGTTTCCGCGACACGTTGGAATTGATGCTGCACACCGACCACCTCGGTACCGATGAAGCGCCGAGGGTTCATCCAACCGTCGCTCAATCAGCTCGTGAATTGCTCAACAAATCCGAGAATGAACGCTCTGGTGTTCTTTCTACCGCGCTCAGCTTTTTATCGCTTTATCGTGACCCAACCGTGGCGCGGGCAATATCGACATGTGACTTCCGCATCGACGATCTTGTGAAGGGCAAACAGCCACTGTCCCTTTATCTCGTCGTGCCGCCCTCTGATATTTCACGAACACGTCCATTGGTTCGCTTAATGCTGAACCAAATTGGGCGGCGACTCACAGAGGAACATGCCGCGCCTACGATTGAAAAGCGCCAAGTGTTGCTCATGCTGGACGAGTTCCCGGCTCTTGGACGGCTCGACTTCTTTGAAACGAGCCTTGGATATATGGCGGGTTATGGACTTCGCGCATTCCTGATCGCTCAGTCATTGAACCAAATCGCCAAAGCCTACGGGCCCGACAATGCCATTCTCGACAATTGTCATGTCCGGGTTGCGTTCGCCAGCAATGATGAACGCACGGCCAAACGTATTTCTGACGCGCTTGGGTCCACAACAGAACTGCGAGCGATGAAGAATTATGCCGGTCACAGGCTGGCACCGTGGCTCAGCCATGTGATGGTCTCGCGTCAGGAAACCGCGCGGCAATTGCTAACGCCAGGCGAAGTCATGCAGCTGCCGCCGGATGATGAGATTATCATGGTCGCCGGTGCCCCGCCGGTACGCGCAAAGAAGCTACGCTACTATGAAGATCGCAACTTCACTGAGCGCATTCTGCCTGAAATTGATCCCGCGCAGTCTAATTCCAATCCAGAAGCGCAACTGCCCACTCGGTGGGATGGTGTGAGGGCTTACGTGCACGAAGATCTGATGCCCTCCGATGACGATACGGGCGGGCATGAACAGACACCACGTTTGGAGAAAGACCCAAACGTCGCTCCTGAAGCCGAACCGACAGATGAGACTGAGCAAGAGAGTGAGGAGCACGAGGTATCCAAGCAACGTACGCTCTTTGGGAAGGATTTGGCTGAAGCAGATGCCTTCGACGAACTCACCACTGCGAGGCTGTTGCAGGGGAGGGAGCGATGAAGCCCAGAATCCACACCTATGTTTCAGACCTCAATTTTGCGCGCTTGCATGAGCTTGCGAAACGTCCCGGATATAGTCTTTGCGGCATCGTTGATGACGCGCTCACTGAATATCTGAGCGGGAATAAAGAGAATGAGCGCGAAGCCGTTTTTGCGCGAAGATTAGATCGCTTGTCACGGCAGTTAGATCGGCTCGAGCAGAAAGATACCGTCCACGGCGAAACGCTCGCGCTTTACATAAGATACTTCCTGATGGTGACGCCGCAACTGCCATCGAGCCAGTTGGATGTCGCCCGCGCCAAGGGTGAAGAGCAATTCGATCAGTTCCTCGAACAATTGGGACGCGATCTTCAATCTGGAAAACGCAGCCTTCAAACCGCAGTCGACGAAGTGGTTGCAGGCGCTAGCGATTTCTTCTCTGAGGCAGAGCTAGAGCGACTGCACGTACCTGCACCCGACCGAAGCACAAAAGAGGAGGCGGGTCATGCGTGATGCAAACGCCTTGGAGCGAACGGCCGATATGCTGACAACTGCGCTTGGTGAGCAAATTGCTGATGCGCTGAGCGATCCCACTGTCATTGAGATTATGACCAATCCAGATGGGCGGCTCTGGATTGAACGCCACGGGGAAGGGCGCAAAGACACAGGTTCTGAACTCTCGCCGCACGAAGTTGAGCGGGTCATCCGTCTGGTCGCGAGCCACACCGGACGCGATGTTACACGCGCGGCCCCCATCATATCTGCAGAACTCCCCTTAGGGGGCGAGCGGTTCGAAGGAGTCTTGCCACCGGTTTCGGAACAACCATGTTTCTCGATTCGAAAGCCCGCCGCTCGAATCTTTACCCTAGACGATTATGTCGATGAAGGCGTGATGAGCCCGCAAAATGCGATTGCTCTCAAGCTGGCTGTCTTGGAAAAAGAGAACATTCTCATCGTCGGCGGAACAGGGTCCGGCAAAACCACGCTCGCGAATGCTTTGCTCGCGGAGATTGCTCAGACAGGTGACCGGGTCATCCTGTTGGAAGACACAAGAGAGCTACAGTGCTCGGCACCTGATACGGTGGCGCTCCGCACTCAACCCGGCTCGGTCACCCTCTCAGATTTGGTGCGCTCGACGCTGCGACTGCGACCTGACCGGATCATTGTTGGGGAAGTGCGCGGCGGTGAAGCGTTAGACATGCTCAAAGCCTGGAATACAGGCCATCCTGGCGGGATCGCAACTGTTCATGCAAATTCTGCCGAAGCTGGTCTTTTCCGCCTTGAGCAATTGGTCGGTGAGGTGGCGCACACTGTCCCTTACGAACTCATCGCCGAGACAATCGATTGCGTGGTGTTCATTCGGCGCAAGGACGGCGTTCGCCAAGTCGAGTCCATCCTCAAATTGGATCGCCAGTGTGGCGATGGATACGTGCTGAAACCGGCTCAAGCCCCGCTGCGGGAAGTTCCTTCAACATCATCTTCAAAACCCGAAAGGACAAAACAATGAAGACGACCATTTCGAAAGTGGTGGCGCTCAGCGTAATTACCATTGCTCTTACATTGCCAGCCCACGCGGCGGGTTCCGGTATGCCATGGGAAGGGCCGCTAGATTCTATCCTTCAATCAATTGAAGGCCCGGTTGCCAAGATCCTCGCAACGATCGTGATTATCCTGACCGGCCTTGGCCTCGCTTTCGGGGAAAGCGGCGGCGGCATGCGTAAGCTATTGCAGATCGTCTTTGGTCTTTCCATCGCGTTCGCGGCCACCAGCTTCTTTCTTACCTTCTTCTCATTCGGTGGCGGAGCGACGTTCTAATGCAAGACGGGCCTGCGCTTCCTGACGGCTATAATGTGCCACTTCACAGGTCGCTGACCGAGGTCATTCTGCTCGGCGGTGCACCGAGAATGGCCGCAATCCTCAATGGCACTCTCGCCGCCGCGCTCGGTCTTGGCATGCAAATGTGGGTGGTTGGAATTGTCTACTGGATGGTCTCCCACGGGATCTGTGTTTGGGCCGCCAAACGCGACCCGAAATTCATGGAAGTGCTCACCCGCCATGTTCGACACAAGGGGTATCTCTCATGCTAAATCTGCTGGAGTATCGTGGCCGTCCTAAACGGCTTTCAGATTATCTAAATTGGGCGGCTATGGTCGCGCCCGGCGTGGTCCTCAACAAGGATGGCTCGCTGCAGCGAACCTGTCGCTATCGCGGGCCTGATCTTGAAAGCGCGACCGCAGAGCAGCTTGTTGCCTATATCGCGCGGGTCAATAATGCGCTTCGCCGGTTTGGATCAGGTTGGGCGCTGTTCTTTGAAGCTGAGCGACGACCGTCGACAGAATATCCAGACAGTTCATTCCCAGATGCGGCGAGCTGGTTGCTCGATGAAGAGAGACGCAATGTGTTTCTTGAAGCAGGCAGCCACTTTGAGAGCGATTCCTATCTAACCTTCTGCTGGATGCCACCTGCTGATCGGGCTGCCCGGGTCGAAAACTTGATGATCGAAGATCCAGGGCAAGTGCCTGAAGCCTTCTGGAATGATACGCTGGCTTCCTTTTTAGCCAACACAGATCGAAGTTTTGACCTCATTCAAACGTTGATGCCTCAGGCGAGTTGGCTAAGCGATGACGAGACGCTGACATATCTTCATGGTTGTGTCTCGACCAAGCGCCATCTCGTCAGAATGCCAAAAACCCCAATGTATCTAGATGGCTTCTTGACCGATTGTGATCTAACCGGCGGCCTAGCGCCATGCCTCGGCGATCATGCACTTCGTGTCATTTCACTCCAAGGGTTTCCAAATGCGACTGAGCCAGGGCTGCTAAGCGATCTCAATCATCTTGGATTTTCCTATCGATGGGTGACGCGCTTCCTGCCCATGGACAAGACCGAGGCCGAGAAAACCCTCAATCGCTATCGCCGACAATGGTTCGCCAAACGCAAATCAATCGTGACGGTTCTGAAAGAGACCCTGGAGAATGAACCAGCAGCGCTCGTAAATACCGACGCTGAAAATAAAGCTGCTGATGTCGATGAAGCGCTTCAGGCATTGGGCGCAGACCATGTTGGGTTTGGCTATCTTACCACCGCAATTGTCACCACGCATCGTGATCCAAAAATTGCAAGTGAGCAGGCCAAGGCCATCGAACGCGTGCTCAACGCACATGGATTCACCGCGATCAACGAAACACTCAATGCCGTCGATGCCTGGCTCGGCACACATCCCGGGAACGCCTACGCCAATGTGCGCTTGCCGCTCATCCATACGCTGAACCTTGCCCATATGGCACCGCTCGCCGCCGTTTGGGCAGGCCCGGAACGCAACACACATTTGGATGGACCACCGCTCTTAATGGCGCGCTCGTCTTCGAACACACCCTTTCGTTTAGTGACACATCAGGGCGATGTCGGTCATACAATGGTGGTTGGCCCGACGGGTGCGGGCAAGTCAGTACTCCTGTCACTGCTCGCGCTGCAATTTCGAAAGTATAACGCCGCCCGCGTCTTCGTCTTTGACAAAGGACGCTCGGCCCGCGCCGCCATGCTCGCAATGGGCGGGCGTGAATATGACCTTAGCCTAGATGGCGGTCTATCGTTTCAGCCCCTCGGGCTCATCGATGATGAAGCCGAACGCGCTGCCGCTATGACATGGCTGTTGGGTCTTTTCAAACAAGAAGGCGTTGAGTTGACGCCGGCGGTCCGAGACGCAGTATGGGAAACCTTAGTTTCCCTCTCAAACGCGCCGAAGCGTCAGCGCACGCTTACGGGCTTTTGCGCCCTACTGCAATCGACCGAGCTGCGCCAAGCGCTGCAACCTTTCACCCTTGATGGTCCATACGGCGCACTGCTGGATGCCGAGCATGACAGTTTGAAACAGGGCGATCTAGCCGTCTTCGAAATGGAGCATTTGATGCACGATAAGCGCCTTGCTGCGCCCGTGCTCTCCTATCTGTTCCACCGCTTGGAAGCTCGCTTTGATGGCGCGCCGACCTTACTCGTCCTCGACGAGGCTTGGGTCTTCTTAGACCACCCGATGTTTTCTGGGCGCCTGCGTGAATGGTTGAAAACCCTGCGGAAGAAAAATGTCTCTGTCCTGTTCGCAACTCAGTCTCTGTCAGATATTTCAGGTAGCACCATTGCGCCAACGCTGATTGAAAGCTGCCCGACGCGGATTTTCCTTCCAAATGCGCGGGCGCAAGAACAAAGTCAGACAGCGACCTATGAGGCGTTTGGCTTAAACGCCCGTCAGATTGAGCTGATTGCTCGCTCGACGCCGAAACGCGACTATTATCTACAATGCCCGGCTGGAAATCGCTTGTTTGATTTAGAGCTAGGCCCAATTGGTCTGGCACTTTGTGGGGCGGGGTCCAAACAGGATCAAAAAGCCATTGATGAGCTTTTGGCCGATCAAGCTGCAGGCGAAGCATTCACTGCCGCATGGCTCGAACACAAAGGCATCTCCTGGGCCGCAGATCTTATCCTTCAAACCAGCAATGGAGGCGTCCCATGCGCAGCCGAATAATCTCAATCGTCCTCGGCGCGGCTGCTCTTTCAGCGACCTTTGCACCTCCCGCTGATGCCTTGTTTGGCGTGGGAGATGTCGTCATCGATCCCACCAATCTCATTCAGAATGTCAATACCGCCGTCAACACGCTGAACCAAATCAACAATCAAATACAACAATTGCAAAATGAAGCGCAGATGTTGATCAATTCTGCTGAAAATCTCGCGCGGCTTGACCAGTCGTCCATTCAGGAATTGCAACGTCTTTTGCAGCGTATTGATACTCTTATGCGCAAGGGTGATGAGATCACCTATGAGGTGGCAACCTCTGAACGCCGTTATGAAGAGAATTTCCCTGAGAGCTATGAACACCTCACAAATCAGGAAATTGTGGAGCGCGCGACCGATCAATGGAAACTCGCGCGTAAGACCTTTGGCAATGCGATCCAGGTTCAATCCGGCATTGTTACGTCGATCGCGGAATCCCGCGAGACGCTGACGACGCTCGTCAATCGAAGCCAGGAAGCGGTGGGCAACCTGCAAGTCAATCAAGCGGGCAATCAGCTGATTGCGCTGAGCGTCGAGCAACAAATGCAAATGCAGCACCTTATGGCCGCCCAGCACCGCATGCTTGCAGTGGAGCATGCCCGGCGCATGGCTATCGAGGAACAGGCACGCATCCGCCACCAGCGCTTTCGCGGTGACGGTGCCGCCTACACGCGCAATTAAGGGGCAAAGCGGATGAACGACCTCAACGTCATCGATCAGTTTGTTGTCACCTTCTCGACCTATATCGATAGCGGGTTCGGGTTGTTGCAAGCGGATGTGGCATTCCTGACGACGGCCCTCATAACAATCGATATCACACTGGCAGGGCTGTTCTGGGCGATGGGGCCTGACACAGATGTCATCGGCAAGTTCCTGAAAAAGGTGCTCTATGTTGGCTTCTTCGCCCTGATCATTGGCAATTTCGCCTTCCTCGCCGACGTGATTTTTCAGAGTTTTGCGCAATTGGGGCTCAACGCAACAGGCGGCACGATTACGGCCAATGATATTATGAAGCCGGGCTTTGTTGCCGCCACGGGTTACAATGCGGCTTACCCCTTGTTGGATGAAATCGCGAAGTTGACCGGGCCAATCGCGTTCTTCAAAAACTTCGTAATCATCTTTGTTCTTGGCCTTGCCTGGCTTATTACGCTTCTAGCCTTCTTCTTTCTGGCCATTCAGCTCTTCATCACAATCATCGAATTCAAGCTGACCACTCTGGCTGGATTTGTTCTAATCCCCTTTGCCCTTTGGAACAAAACATCCTTCTTGGCCGAACGGGTTCTCGGCAATGTCATCTCATCCGGGATTAAGCTGATGGTGCTCGCCATCATTGTGGGCATTGGATCAACAATCTTTGGATCCATCACATCGACCTTTGCACCCGATGCGGTCACCCTGGAGCAGGCCTCTTCGGTCATCCTTGGATCTCTGGCTATGCTGGCTCTCGGTATTTTCGGGCCTGGCATTGCAACCGGCATTGTTTCAGGCGCGCCGCAACTCGGAGCCGGGGCGGCCATCGGTACAGCCGCTGGGGTAGGCGCAGGGGCTGTTGCAGGCGGCTCCATGGCTCGCGGTATAGCTGGCGGTGCTGGCCGAGCGGCTTCTACTTCAATTGGAGCTGCCGCATCAGTCGCGGGTGGCACACGGGCCTCATACGCACTTTCATCAGCCACCTCAGGAAAAGCAGGCGTGGCTCGCGTTGCGTCTGGTGCCGGAGGTGTCGCTGCTGCGGGTTTCGCGACCGCGAGACAATCTGCGGCCCGAGTCTTCTCGCGCATGACCGGTGATGCTGGGCGGCGCTATCGCACTGGCGGTCAAGCGGCATTTGCGGCGACGGGTGGCACAGGCGGTCCGACCCGTGTCGTAAGCCCCGCAAATGATACGTCCGGCCCTGATTGGGCGAAGAGAATCCGCCGCAGCCAATCAACACGGGATGCGGGCATGACGGCAGCCGCCGCTGTTCGCGATGGTGACCGGCCCGGTGCAGGCGAAGCACCGCGACTAAGAGACGAAGAGGATTAATCCGATGATGTGGAAACGACAGACCAACACCTTTAGCGACACACCCGAACCGGTCACGCCCTACCAGCGCGCCGCCCAAGCCTGGGATGACAGAATCGGGTCGGCCAGAGTACAGGCCAAGAATTGGCGTTTGGCTGCCTTACTGGCCATCGCCATGTCGGCCATGCTTGCTGCTGGTCTCGTTTGGCGCTCCACGCAGTCTTATGTGACGCCCTACGTCATTGAGCTATCTAGCGAAGGTGCAGTGCGCGCCGTCGGCCCTGCCGACGCAACCTACGAGCCAACAGATGCGCAGATCGCCTACCATCTGGCGGCCTTCATCAAGAATACGCGCTCGGTCTCAATTGATCCCATCATCGTGCGCCAGAATTGGTTGCAGGCCTATGCCTATGCCACCGACCGAGCAGCCTCGACATTGAACACATATGCGCAAGAAAATGATCCTTTTGCTGAGATTGGCACACGGTCTGTCTCGGTCGATGTGTCGAGTGTTGTCCGAGCGAGCGATGATAGTTTTACGCTCCGCTGGCGCGAAACCACCTTCCGCAACGGCGCAGAGATGGGCCGTGAAAACTGGACCGCCACGCTTTCAATCATTTCTGACGCGCCGCGCGACGCGGAAACACTCCATCAAAATCCGCTCGGACTCTACGTCCACGGCATCAACTGGTCGAAAGACTTAAACTAAGGGGGCTTCTATGAAGAAGACACATTTTCTCACCATCCTTCTCGGAGCCACTGCTTTAGCGGGCTGTGAGACATTCACTATGGACTCAAAGACTGCGGACATTGTCCTTGATGATGAACCCTTTATCGAGGCGGTCTATCTATCTGACGCTGATTTAGATGGACCGGAGGTCGTAGACACCCCGGTCGCGCAGGCGCCGCTTGTGGCCCGAACATTTGGGCCCGGCATCTCCCCGAAGGAACTCGCAGGAGCAGGTGAGACCGAAACGCTCAAGCCCTATCAGGCCATAGAGCGGGCCAACGCATCGGCCGCCATCGAGCCGTCACCGGCCAACTATATGAACGCAATCCAGATCTACCCTTATACGCGCGGCGCGCTCTATCAGGTCTATACCGCACCAGAGCAGGTCACCGACATCGCCCTACAACCGGGTGAAGAACTAATGTCTGTCTCAGCCGGTGACACGGTGCGTTGGGTGCTCGGCGATACGGTGTCCGGTGCAGGTGATCATGCTCAGGTCCATATTCTCGTCAAACCGATTCAAGCAGGGCTTAAAACCAATCTGATCATCACGACTTCACGGCGTGCCTACCATCTTGAGCTTCACGCTTTTAGAGAAACCTATATGGCGGCGGTGTCATGGCGCTACTCTGATCAACCGCTTGTACGCCGCTCGCCGGTGGCCAAGACATCAGGAGAGAAATCAGCAGCGCCGCTTGGCTTGCAACTCGACCGATTGCGGTTTCGCTATGAGATCAGCGGAGACAAGCCACACTGGCGACCGTCGCGCGTGTTTGATGATGGGCGAAAAGTCTACATCCAGTTCCCCGCGCGCTTGGATCAAGGCGAAGCGCCGCCGCTCTTTGTTGTTGGCCGCGATGGAAAATCCCAGCTCGTGAACTATCGCATGCGGGACAATTATTATGTTGTTGACCGGTTGTTTGCGATGGCTGAGCTGCGCCTGGGAGAGAAAAACCAAGACGTCGTTCGTATTGAGCGTAATGATCTGCAGATGGCATCGCGATGAGCCCGAACGATCCATCTATCGGAGTGCAAGACCTGGCACTTAGGTCTTCGCCTGCGCCCATCCGCAGGTTCAGCAAAAAAGCGCTCGCGGTTGTCTTGGGCGGTGCTTCGGCCATTGTGCTCGGCTCATTTGCATTGGCGATGAGTGGGTCCCGAAATGATACAGTCGCTCCCGCGCGTGAGCTATATTCGACGGCAAACAAGCCGACGGCTGCGGGACTGGCGAACCTACCTGTTTCTTATGCAGAGGTCGATCAAAAGCCCGACATCTTGGGTCCGCCCTTACCGGGCGATCTTGGGGCACCGATTCTGAAAGCCCAGCGTGAGGGCCGCCTTGATCCGCAACCATCCGTCGTTTTCGATCTACCGCGCGATGATGCTGCAGTCGAAGCAATTGAACGTGAGGCCGAGCGCACCGAAGCCGCGCGGCAGAGTGGCTTGTTCTTTACAAATGCAGCGGAGAACAGGTCATCGGTTGAACAGGCCGCGGCGCGATTATACGCACCCGCAGCGGCGCAAGACCCGTTCGCTGCATTGAAAGCCTTGCAAATCGGACCGCAGCAGCAGGGGTATGGAGGCGATCCAAATTATCAGGACCGTAAAGCTGACTTTGTGGCTGAGAAACTGGACCGCTCAATTTACAATCCCTATCAAATCGAAACGCCCGCATCGCCTTGGCAAGTCATGGCAGGGACCGTCATTCCAGCAACGCTGCTCACGGCGATTAATTCAGACCTACCGGGTCAGGTTGTCGGTCAGGTCACTGAGCCGGTCTATGACACGGTCACCGGGCAGACCGTTCTTATTCCGCAAGGCAGCCGGATTATTGGCCGCTATGACAGCGTCGTCGCTTATGGCCAGTCGCGGGCATTGGTCGTCTGGAATAGGATCATCATGCCGGATGGAACCTCCATCCGTATTGAAAACCTACCTGGCGTTGATGGACGTGGAAATGCTGGTCTCAAGGACCGGGTCAACAATCACAGCCTGCGTATCTTCTCAGCCGCTGCGCTTTCAAGCCTCATCAGCATTGGCGCAGAGCTTTCAGACGATGAGGATGACCGTATCGCAAGCGCGCTCCGAGACGCTGCGCAAGATGGCGCGTCACAAGTTGGCAATGAGGTTATACGCAGGCAGCTCGCCGTGCAGCCAACCATAACAATTCGGCCTGGTTGGCGCCTGCGCATCCTTGTCCATCAAGACATTATTCTTCAGCCCTATGGAGGTGGCTAAATGACCGGAACGAAACTCAAAATCGGCCCGCTTGCTGATCGTACACCCGTTAAACTGTCCGTCGCAGTAGAGCCCGAATTGCATGGCGATCTTAATGATTATGCTGAGGTTCACTCTCGCACCTACGGCAAACAGGTGAGCGTCGCTGATCTCATTCCATCCATGTTGCGCGCGCTTATCGAAAGCGATGCCGGGTTCAAACGGGCTCGGCGCGATATGAAGCCCTAAAAACCAAGGAGAATGTAATGGCAAATATCGGCATCTTCACACGCACCAGGACGGGGTATGAGGGCTCGATCTCAACGCTGTCTCTGTGCCTTTCGGTGCGGTTTGTCCCAAACCGAAAAAAACGCGGAGATCACTCGCCTGACTATTTTATCAAAGCTGGAGACAGTGATCTTGGCGTTGGCTGGAATGCACGATCGAAAGGTGATGGCGGGAAGGACTATATCAGATGTGTCCTCGATGATCCGACCTTTGCCGAACCGGTTCAAGCAGCGCTTTTTCCAAGACCTGATGGCGCAGACCTCGTCTGGAAGCGTGCGCCGAAAGTTTAGCCGTCGTGCGAAGAGCGCTACAAAAAGTGGAGATACATCATGTTCAATCGGCTTAGCGATACGAGCCGATTGATTCTTCGGCAAGGCTCTATTCACTCACTCACGGATCGCTCCGCGGCTACTGATCAGTGACCTAAATCATAAAATCTAAGTCGGTGAGCCACTTTGAATTGATATGAAGCGCCTTCGCGCCTTCTAGCTAAAGTAGCAAATGTAAGAATACCCGACCAAAGTCCTATAAACAACTATTATTATTGAGTTTTTGGCATGGGGCTTGCCTTTACTTGACTGTGGGGGATTTTGATATGGTCAATGTTAAATTAGATGAATTTGCAACTTACCGTAGCTCTTATGACTACACAGCCTATCTTTCCAATAGGGACTGGGCGTTTGAATATTTAAGACGCAATTCCAAGTTTCAGGCAGTCGCTTGGGAAGCGTTCGGGCAAGCGCCTAAGAGCAAATTAGCGTGCCATGACATTAAACTCATTCGTCTAAAGACGGAGCAGCCGGCGGCAGAAGAATGGGGGCTTAAATTCTTTCCAAATCCAGACATTGCTGCGCCAAAAGCAACCGTATTTTGGACGCCAGAGGCTGATCCAGAAATTGTGCATGTTACTGTACTTCCGCGCGAGCCAGGTGAGCCACATGACCTTTTTGATGAGACGATAAAAAAGTGCAAAATGGTCCATTTGACCGATGATAAAGGCATCGAGCACCTCGTTCATGTCGGTCCTGGCAGGTCCGTTCAAGTCCGGTGTTCAGGCCATACTTTGGTCACGACCAAACCTGTTAAAACATCATTCAGCGTCGATGCAGTCAGAGGACTCGATTCGCATCTGGAAATTGTGAAGAGAGCAACTGAGGTCTATGGAGACCACGTTAAAACGCCGCCTGTATTCTCTCAAAAAGCACGATTGCTCAGAAATGGACTGATCGCTTTAGACGGCTCTCGGGCGGGTTTGACCGACCGCCAGATCGCTTCCATCATTGTCGGAGACAAATCGGTTGAAGAAGGGATGGCAAATGGCGACCGTTCATTGATCCAACGCGTTAGATATTACCGCGAACGAGCACATGAACTTTGTGAAGGGGCCAATGGTGCCCCACCAAGGCCAATCGACTTTATGTGCGATACGCGCTGAAAGATGTGGTGAAACCAATCCAACCATATGGATATTGTGTGTATCGAACGATCCATCAATGGGCTGATAGAGACGCTTCCGAAAACGACATCACTAAAGTAGGAAAAATTGAGCTTAGAAAACCATCGCCGATTCAGCGGCGCGCGATACTATCGATCTTCTTTCTTGCGCGCCGTGTAAACCACGCGACACATACCGCGACCGGTATGACAGAAAAGGCAATAAGAGTGCTATGATCGAGGATTAAGGGTGGCGCGCCTCTCAATAGGTATGAAATTAGCCCCACAGAATAGTATGTAATTGCCGCGACCGAAAGGCCCTCCACGGCCTGCGCGAGGTGCACTTGTTGACGCGCACGCTGCTCCATTGAGGCGAGCAAGTTTTGGGATTGCTGCTGAGCAGTATGGTCCAATTGGGTGCGCACCAACGCGAGGGCCTCAGAAATGGAAGTTGAAATAGATTCAGCGCGTCGTTCAAATGCCCGTATAGTTTTCATACCCGGATCAAGGCGGTGTTTAATGAATCCCCGCAAAGTCTGGCGTTGCCCGATCTGGGTTTCATCCAAACTTGTCAATCGGTCCGACACCAAGTCGTAGTAAGCGTTGGAAGCGGCTATGCGATAATAAAGCTCTGACCTAATCGCTGATACAGATTTTAATATATTGGCCAACTCGCGAATGGACTCATCAAGGGAAGTCTGGGTTTGGTTCAAGATAGAGGTTGCCTTTTCGGCGCGAGATTCAAGCTCATGTAATTTGGGAGTTAGACGCCGAACGGCCGGGAGGCCAAGCAGGCATGCCATTCGATAAGTTTCAAGATCTAAGAGCCGCTTGATCAATCGGCCGCGGGCAAATCCATCTTCAAACTTTCCTGACACCGTGTACTTAACCAGGCCGTGATCAGAAACTCTGAAGTCTGTCGTCGCCGCGATACCCTCAAACATTACATTCCCGCCAAAGATGCGAGCGTCTCCGAACGCATTTTCTATTGATATCGTCTCTGACACGAGAATTCTCGCGCCCGAAAGCTGATTGCCCGGGCACCTCCGGACTAGGTCTAGCGTCTCCAAACTTGGACGGTGTTCGCCAAAGAACGTCAGAGATACAAATTCAGTGTGCCTTTCGAAACGCAAGATTCCATCTGGGCGCTCGATCAACTGATGACGTAGCTCCAGATCAAATTCCGATGGCCAGGTATTGGCATCAAATTGCGGTGTATGAAGCACCCAGTGCCAAGCTTCACCTGCTTCCCATTCGACTGCGACGGGGGGGCGCGCGTGCGCCTCGTCCTGAATAAAGGCTCGGTCGACGTGTTGGGTGTGAAGTTGTTCTGGAGAGGCCAAGACGAATTTGCTCCTTTGAGTATTGACCAATGTGCCGTTACTTTTGACGGCGCTTCGCTGTTCGCTGCTGTGCATATCGCGAGCTCGCGCAGTTTCAGAAACTCGTGATACGCAATTAGGACCACGTTATTGGCGGAATTCGTATTGTCTACTCTATTATCAGATTGTAAACTAAGTATATGAATTCGCTCGTCTGTACCGTGTTGTTCGTTTCTCAAGATCCGAAAGCCAACAAATCCGCCAAAGCTGTTTTTGCCGATGAGCGACACTATCGCCTCATCAATTGTGAGACTGAACAAGACGCAGCGGAAAAATTCAATAATGTCGATTGCCAGCTGATTATCTGCGATGAAGCGGTGCTAGCGAATGTACGGAAAAATTTTCTTGTTACCGCTCGCGTGAAAGGCCCGCAAACGGCTCGTATCGTATTCGGAGATGACAGTAAGAGCGAGCGAATTGGCAAGATCGCCAGAAATAGCGCAGCGTTTTTGCGGATGCGTAAACCGCTCAAATCTGAGCATTTGGGCATGGTTGCAAAACGCGCTTTGGAGATGGCCGAACTCTCTAGACGACACAGAATTCTATCGCGCGAACTCAAACTATCGATTGATGACGATCTATTTGGCGGGCATAAAGAAGAGGCGATCAAGGCACCCTGGTCTCGGTTCGAAAAGTTAATCTATGTCAGCCCATCGATGGACGCATTATGCGCGGCGGCAAGACAGGCTGCGAGAACCGAGCTTCCAATCCTCATTCAGGGAGAGACGGGTACGGGCAAAGAATTGCTGGCGCGCGCGGTGCACTACAACTCCAGTAGGCGTGAATCCCCGATGCATGTGCAAAATTGCGGTGGCGTTACAGATGAAGCGCTTCATTCGGAGCTTTTTGGGCACGTTTCAGGCGGGTTTCCAGGCGCTATATCGGATCGACTGGGGCTCTTTCGCGCAGCGGACGGCGGAACAGTATTCTTAGACGAGATATCAGAGATTTCACCCGCATTTCAGGTAAGTTTATTGCGTTTCTTGCAAGAAGGCGAAGTCAAGCCGCTTGGTTCGGATTTTGTCCAAAACGCTGACGTGAGGATCATCGCCGCTAGCAATCGACCGTTGGATCGGCTCGTTTCAGAGGGTAAGTTTCGTAAAGATTTGTATTACCGCCTCAAAGGGTTCGAGCTGGATATTCCAGCGCTTCGAGATCGCGTTGACGATATTCCTGCATTGGCAGCATTTTTTTTGGAGCGAGCTGCGGAAATTAATAGCAAAAGAATCGTCGGCATCTCACGTGAGGCTCTGGATAAATTGTCGATGTACGATTTTCCAGGAAATGTACGCGAATTGGAGATGGAGATTTCTAGAGCAGCTGCATTGGCCTACAACAACAGTTATATTCTTCCTAAGCACTTCTCTGAAGTGATCGCCTCTATCGAAGCGCGGAAAGACTCTCTTGCCAGTATCGAAGCTGACGGAAGAACACTTAAAGAAATCATCGAAGACTTAGAGAGCCAAATCGTTTTCCGCGTGCTGACAAGACTGAACTGGAATCAATCCAAGGCGGCGCAAAGCCTGGGTCTGTCGCGAGTTGGAATTGCAAATAAGATTAAACGATACGGTCTTGATCAGAAAGCTAGACAACTCAATGAGTAAAGATGACAGGGTTATCCCGTTTCCGCACGCCGCAGTTTCAGGCCGAAATCGTCAAAAACCAGCAAAAATTATTGGGTATTCTAAACTCGCATTGACGTTGAATCCATCCGGTGATCGGTGCGTCGGACATTGGTGTAGCCAATGCAGTGGAGTTTGGATGGGCTATGGCCCTGAAGTGGAGTGCCCTGTTTGTGGCAATCGGCAGGGCTAAACACGATGTAACATGTTCGCGTCTGCTGCGAATTAAGTTTGCATCAACAGCCGGGTGCAAACTATCTTTGCGCTGTGCCATACTGGTCTCGCAAAGGCATTTTGCGCTCTAATCAATTGTTCGTGCGATTAGATAGAGCTGTGCCGATCAAATCCCGAGCTCTCCGCGCAAGAATGCAGCTATCCGCTTAAGCCGGGCCGACTTTCAATCGATACGGCGCTCCTAAGCAAACACGAACGTAGTGGCAATTCGTGCATGAAGCCATTCCTGCGACAGAGTCTCTGTAAACTTAGTTAGCGTTTTGTGCCGGTGGTGTTTGGCATGGATATCAACTGATAAGCTGACTCATAATTTACAAACGGCGAAAAGCGCCGAGAACAGCGGAGGAAACTAATCATGGCCAATCTTCTTTGGTTGCAAGGGGGGGCTTGTTCAGGGAACACGATGTCGTTTCTAAACGCTGAAGAGCCCAGCGCATGCGATCTCGTAACTGACTTTGGAATTAATGTTCTGTGGCAGCCATCTCTCGGCCTTGAGTTAGGCGACAACGTTAAAACTATTCTGGAGAAGTGTATTTCTGGCGAAATTCAGCTCGATATTTTTGTATTCGAAGGAACTGTGATCAATGCGCCAGATGGAACCGGTGAGTGGAACCGGTTCTGCGGCGAGCCCATGAAGAACTGGGTAAAAAAGCTATGCGATGCGGCCCAATACGTGGTTGCAATCGGTGATTGCGCTACATGGGGCGGCATTCCAGCGACCGCTCCAAACCCTTCCGATAGTGAAGGTCTTCAATTCCTCAAACGCGCAAAAGGTGGTGCATTGGGGGAGAACTTTGTTTCCAAAGCTGGGCTTCCAGTCATTAACATCCCTGGATGTCCAGCTCACCCCGACTGGGTAACTCAAATTTTGGTTGCAGTAGCTTCGGGGCGAGGCGGAGATCTTACTTTGGACGAATTCCAGAGGCCAAAAACATTCTTTGCGAGCTTTACCCAAACAGGCTGTACGCGAAATATGCATTTTGCGTACAAAGTGTCGACCACCGCGTTTGGGCAGCGTAAGGGCTGTCTATTCTACGATCTAGGATGCCGCGGTCCAATGACCCACAGTCCATGCAATCGCATCTTGTGGAACCGGCAATCTTCAAAAACACGGGCGGGTATGCCTTGCCTGGGCTGTACTGAACCAGAATTCCCATTCTTTGATCTTGCGCCGGGCACAGTTTTCAAAACGCAAACAGTTATGGGGGTTCCAAAGGACTTGCCAACTGGGGTCGATAAAAAAGGATATATGAAACTGACCGCTGCCGCCAAAAACGCTTCTCCGGCTTGGGCCGAAGAAGATATTTTCGTGGTTTAGGCGAGCGCAGAGGGAAATAAGACAATGTCAGCTATTCAAACACTTGATATATCGCCAGTCGGGCGAGTCGAAGGCGATCTAGATGTTCGCGTGGATATCCAGGACGGTGTGGTCACAAACGCTTGGACAAATGCAGAGATGTTCAGGGGCTTTGAGGTTATCCTTAAAGACAAAGACCCGCAGGCCGGGTTGGTCGTGACGCCGCGGGCTTGCGGGATATGCGGCGCGTCTCACCTGACCTGTGCAGCGTGGGCGCTCGATACCGCTTGGGGTACAACGGTACCGCGCAATGCGATTTTGGCGCGCAATCTGGGGCAGATTGTTGAGTCGCTTCAGTCGCTACCTCGCCATCACTATGGCCTGTTCATGATTGACTTTACGAACCAAAACTACGCCAAAAGTCAGTATTTCGAGGAAGCCGTTAAACGCTATTCACCGTTCACTGGAACTTCATATGAAGCCGGAGTGACAATATCTGGAAGGCCCGTAGAAATTTACGCTCTACTTGGCGGGCAATGGCCGCATTCCTCATACATGGTGCCAGGTGGTGTAATGTGTTCACCAACACTTACAGACGTAACGCGCTCTGTCGCGATCCTTGAGCATTTCCGTAGAAATTGGATCGAGCCACTTTGGTTCGGCTGTTCAATGGAGCGTTACGAGGAAATCCAGTCATATGATGACTTCATGGCTTGGTTGAATGAGAAACCTGAGCACGCGAATTCAGATCTCGGCATGTATTGGCGCATGGCGATGGATATAGGCCTTGATAAATACGGCCGAGGCCACGCAAAATTCATTACTTGGGGATACCTGCCGCATGAGGACAAGTATCAAAACCCGACAATCGAAGGGCGCAATTCTGCCGTTATCATGAAATCAGGTGTTTATGACGGTGCCACCGATACGCATAAGCTCATGGATCAGGCAATGACACGAGAAGACGTGACGCACGCTTGGTATGATGAGGTTGGTGGAACTCACCCATTTGATCGCGTGACCAATCCAGTAGGTAAGAATCCCATCGATCATGAGGGTAAATATTCTTGGTCGACTGCGGTGCGCCATTCCGAAAACGGACGACTTGAAGCTGGGCCACTGGCTCGTCAATTGGTTGCGGGCGGCAGCCATGGAGAGGCTTGGCAGCATTCAGATCCACTGATCTTGGACATGTACCGAAAGATGGGGGGGCCTTCTATCGCACTTCGCCATTTCGCGCGTATGCATGAGCTTTGCAAACTCTATCGTGAGGCTGAGCGAATTCTACGTGAGTTCAAGCTGAACGACGATTGGTATATTAAGCCCACAGAAAAAGATGGCCAAGGCTGGGGTGCAACCGAAGCTATCCGCGGAGCGCTGTGTCACTGGATCGATGTAAAAGATGGTAAGATAAGCAATTACCAAATCATTGCTCCGACAACGTGGAATGTGGGGCCGCGAGCAACGGACGGCGAAAGAGGCCCAATCGAGGAAGCCTTAATTGGAACTCCAATTCAGAATCCATCAGATCCCGTCGAGGTTGGGCACGTTTGCCGTTCGTATGATAGCTGCCTTGTTTGCACAGTTCATGCGCACGATGCCAAAACAGGTGAAGAGCTGGCCAGGTTCCGCACAGCGTAAAACTTGTTTTAAACGAGAGATGTGCGTCATGAAAGGGAACTCATCGTTCCTTCCATGACGCGCATCCTGAAAGAGCAGTGATGACAGAAAAACCGGGAATGTCCGAACAGGGAGACGTTGGCAAAACACTCGAACGATATGGTGTGACACCAAAGGATGCCAACCATGCAACTTTGATCAAAATGATAGAGGATATGTTTGAAGAGGGACTTGCTACTCAACTCGAGCCGTTTCCAGAAAATGATAGAGAGTTCTCAAAGTTACTGGATCAATTGCGTGAACTGAGCCCTGATGACCTTCGGCGAAAACTGATCATCAGTGGTTGGAAGCTGTCGCCCCATGGTGAGGACGACATGCGGTGCCAAGAGTGCATGTACTATCTTGTTCACAAACGTTGGTGTGACTTGCCTGAACTTGATTTGCCCGCCGAACCAGAATGGTGGTGCCGTTTGTGGCGGATTTAGGAGGGGGATATGTCCGATATTGGGGCCACTCGCGACGAAGATAATCTACGTGAAGAGATCGCTCAAAAATTAAAGGCGGGATTAAAGACTGAAGTATTCCCACGCGCTGAAACCTCTGCCGCTGTGAACGCGATCATTATGCGGTTGCGTGAAGAGGCTGGCGCGAATGTCGAAAAGAAGCTCGTTATCGGCGGCTTCACCGACCACACGATCGAAGTCGAAGACATCGAGCAGCCCTGCGAAACGTGCATGTATTATCTGGTACACAGGAAGTTTTGTGAATTGCCAGAATTGATGCTGCCTGTTGAGCCAGAATGGTCTTGTCGGCTGTGGCGGATATAAAGCTGGCAATCATCGGATGCGGAAACACAAACCGCAGTGACGATGGCGTTGGCCCGCACGTCGTCGCTGAACTACGAACTCGTGATCTGCCAGGTTGCGCAAAATTGTTCGATGGTGGCACTGACGGAATGGGGGTCATGTACCAAGCCAAGGGCGCAACTCACCTGATCATCATCGATGCCCGTGCACCAGAAGACCAGCCCGGCGCGATATATGAGGTGCCAGGAGAGATCCTTGCCGCTCCACCTCCGCAAAGTCTGAATTTGCATGATTTTCGGTGGGATCACGCATTGTATGCGGGAAAAAAAATTTACGGAGATTCCTTTCCCAAGTACGTGAAAGTATTTCTGATTGAGGCGGAAAATTTGGAACTGGGCCTGGAGCTTTCCAGCGCCGTACAAAGCTCGGTAGCGCGAATTGCGAGTCGAATTGAAGCGTTAGCCGCGGCGGGAACAGCGGGTGCTTGGTCGTGAGTGCATGTCTTTCTGTCCGCAAAGGGTCGATATATATTCCCTCGTCAGACTGCGAGACCTATTTTCGTGGTCTCGACGCCGTAATCGTAGTTGTGAGAGAAAACGAGCTCAATGTTATGCCAGTTCAGCAAATGAGTGCTGGCGGTTACATTCTCAAAATTCGGAACGCGAACGGCGATCGGGTTGTGACCGCGCCTGACGTGTTTGCCGAGCATCAACTCATGGATTGGAATGATGATGCTGTAGAGGCTGTTTGGTGCTCTGAGCGAGGCGCTCTGATATGCGCTTTGCCTAAGGTGTAAACTAACTTTACGCTATGAAAATTTTGTAGACAGTTAATTTTTCCTCCGCTACGGCTTGTCACCTAAATAATAATTGCGGTGGCAAGCCGCTTTTTTTGCGTGGAGGAGCCCGGATGGCACGGGAGAGTAGAGCTGCGGTTGAGGCCGATGCAGCCCGACAAGCAGTAATCGATGCCGATGCCGGGGTTGCAGAGAAAGCTGAGATGCTCATGGAAATTGCTATGGGGATGCAGCAGAAGCCGAAATCTCGAGAAGATTTGATCGAAGCCGTTTCACTCTATCAAGAGGCCATAGAGATGTGTCCGCCTGAAGAGGCTCTATTGGAGGCTAGGATATTCTCCCGAATGGCGACCGCGCAAATGATGATCCCCGCTGACGATGTTACGTTTTTGGACGCGGCCCGCTCATCAATGGAATCCGCGCTCGCAACACTGAGTACGCAAGGTAAGCCAGCGGAAGTTGCGGAGGCGGAAATGAATTACGGCCTAATACTGCAAAATTTGGCGGGCGCGAACCGCGCTCGGATCCAGGATTGTATTGGTGCGTATCAAAGAGCGCTTCGCACATTCGAAGCGAAACAATACCCAGCGGAGTTCGCTATTCTGCAAAACAATCTAGCGACCGCGTTTCTTTCTATTCCGTTTACCGACGAACGATCAAAAATGCGAGAGGCATTGGCTGTGCAGGCATTTGAGGAGGGCTTGAAAGTGGTCACTTTGGTGGATCACCCCAGCGAATACGCAATGCTGCAAAACAATCTGGGTAATGCTCTTCAATATGCTTCCTCTAGTCATCGAGTAGAGAATGGTTTCCGCGCGTTGGAGGCTTATGATGAAGCGCTGCGTGTTCGAAACATCTCAGATACCCCTTTAGAGTATGCAAACACGATATCGAACAAAGCAAATTGTCTCGCTAACCTGCCGGATGCGCTTGACGCTCCAGAAAAGGGAAATCCCGAGAACTTGGCCGATGCCATAGCTTTGTACAAAGAAGCGCTCGGCCTTTTTCAGCAGTTTGGCGAACTGCAAAAGGCGGACGCAGTGTCAGCAGCAATACTCGAGCTCGAAGTAGACATCGAGAAAGCACAAAACTTACTGAATTAAACGGACTGGGAAGGAAATTTTATGATTGCGACGCTGATTGCTTTAGGGCTGGGAGCCTTGGCCGCTCTAGTGGGAGGCATTAGTTCAGGGATTGTTATTGGTGGCGAAGCCCTCGGCAAAGAAATGGCCGGCGCGATGGGGGGATTGTACGGGCTGTTGTCAGGTGGAGCCGCCGTCATTCTCGGTTTGCTCATTCTAACTTTTATTGTTGGAGCTGCCTAATGTTTGAGATGATTTTTGACTCAGTGAAACTGTTTTTTACGGGCCGTCTTTTCCAAAATTACTCGAAAGTCATTCAGCTGTTTTTGGTCGGAGTGCTTTGCGGGACTGCAATCCTCGTTGCGCTTGGATACTTTGTGTCTCCGATCGTGGGAGCGATTGGCGGCGGCCTCGTGGCGGGTATCATGCAACCCGTTCTCTTCAAAAACTTGAAATATAAATAAAGTAATGGGTGATCCGAACCTCTCACAAACCGCCGAAGAACGGGATCTTAGTAGCCTGCTTTCAGATCTGGCCGCGCTTGAAGCGCTGGCAGAGAATTGGCCGGAACAGCAAAAAAATGCTGCTTCGGCTCGAGGGGAAGCCATTGACGCTCTAAATGCTGCAGCATTTCGGCGCCTAATACGGATATTACAGTCGGTGCCAGGAATATCGAGCGCTCTGCGCGAAGCGGCAGGTGACGAAGTCGTTTACACAGTTCTTCGCCGTCACGGTATCTTGAAACCAAGCCTGCATGAGCAGGTGGACGAGGCGCTGAATTCTATCCGTCCTGCGCTAGCTTCACACGGCGGAGACGTTGAACTTGTATCCGTCGAAGAAACGTCAGTTACGGTTAGGTTTTTGGGTGCTTGCGATGGTTGCCCAGCATCTGCTTTGACCTTTTATGGCGGCGTCAAAAAAGCCATACAAGACAAGTTTTCAAACATTGTAGAGGTCAAACAAGCAAAAGGGCTAGGCGGAGGCGAAGGTGTCGAATACGCCTCTCCGTTCGCAAACTTCCAGAGAGAAGGTTGGACCAAAGCCATCGCGCTAGATGAAGTTTTGGACGGTACAACAAAGGTTCTAGAAGTAGATGGTGAATCCGTCATTCTCACTCGCTTAGGCGACAAGGTGACCTGTTTCAAAAACGCCTGCGCTCATATGGGCATGGCTATGGATGGCGGTGACATCGATGATGCGATCATCACCTGTCCTTATCACGGCTTTCAATACTCGTTGGAAAGCGGTGAGTGCTTGACCGCACCAGAGGTGCAGCTTCAGCCGCACGGGGTGCGGGTGAAAGATGGTCAGATAGAAGTTCGTTTAACAAGGTAGTGACATGAAAGTCTCAATGGCGTCTTCATTTGGTCCAATCAAAGCAGAGGGAACTGCTTTAAAGGGCGCGCCGCTTTTGTCGGAAGACGGCCCCTATGTTGTGCTGGGCTGGCAAGAACAAGAACTCGTCATGCCGAACACACCATCAGCATCTGTGCTATTTGGGCCGCGCGGAGCGGCACGGGCAAAAGACGGATCACTGTGGGTCGCTGATACCGGCCACCATCGTTTATTGGGGTGGTTAACTGGGCCGACTGTGGACAACCAAGATGCGGATATACTGATAGGTCAACCTTCTTATTCGCGCGAAGGGCGGAACGCCAAAGGCGAACCCAGTAAGTCAACTTTAAATGTTCCGACGGGTGTTTCGCGATGGCGCGACGGGATTGCTGTAGCAGATGCATGGAACCATCGCGTTTTGCTTTGGCACGAAGTGCCAAAAATTCAGAATCAACCTGCAGATATTGTCCTTGGTCAAAAGGATGGGTGTTCCATCGAAGCGAACCATGGCCGAGACGCTCCGCGCGCGACGAGTCTGCATTGGCCATATGGAGTTGTCGAGGTTGATGGGAAGCTCGCCGTTTGCGATGCGGGCAATCGGCGAGTTTTGATATGGAATTCTCCTGAGGAAACAGGACAACCCGCAGACCTTGTTCTTGGCCAAAACAACATGGAGACGAGAGATGAAAACTGTGGTCAAGAAATTGGCCGCATGGGGATGCGCTGGCCACACGCAGCAGTGAACTGGCAGGGCGGATTTGCAGTCGCTGACGCTGGGAATAACCGAGTCATGCTTTGGGATGAGTGGCCAACACAAAATGGCCAGCCTTGCAGCCATGTTCTGGGGCAGAAGAATTTCACGGACTGCGATCACAATCTTGCATCTTACTATCCAACGTCCGCCGCCCTTAATATGCCTTACGCGGTAGCCGTTAGCGAAAACAAGTTGCTCGTTGCGGATACCGCAAACTCCAGACTCGTAGGCTGGCGGGAAACGACTACCGGCGCCGATGCGGATTGGCTAACAGGGCAACCGGATTTTGCTTCGAAAGGTGATAATCGATGGGGAATTATTGAGCGAGATTCCCTCTGTTGGCCGTATGGCATCACGAGTTCAGATGACGAGTTGATTATCGCGGATAGCGGAAACAACCGTGTCCTTCTGTGGAGGATGGCGAAATGAGCTCCCGCCTCGCTGGCGAATTGATTGTGGTGCGCGGTCAAGTCCAAGGAGTTGGTTTTCGGCCAACCGTCTGGCGGCTTGCGCATGAATTAGAATTGGTTGGCGATGTTTGCAACACTCCTGAGGGCGTCAATATTCGACTATGGGGTGATCGGATCTCGGCTTTTGTTGAACGCTTGCAGAGTGAAGCGCCGCCGCTAGCGCGTATTCAAGAGATGGAACGTCGATCAGTGAGCGGTGAAATCCCCACTGCATTTGAGATCGCCCAGACATCCGAAGGCGTGATGCGCGTTGCAATCACGCCGGACGCTGCCACTTGTCAGGATTGTCTAGACGAGATCAACGACCCTTTTGATCGGCGCTTTCGGTACCCATTTGCAAATTGCACAAATTGTGGCCCTCGCTTTTCAATCATTCACGGCGCACCTTATGATCGTGCAAAGACCAGTATGCGAGCCTTTGATCTTTGCGGTGATTGTCAAACGGAGTACGAGAACCCGTTAGACCGACGTTATCACGCTCAACCCGTTGCATGCCACATGTGCGGTCCAAAAGCTTGGATAGAAAAGCTCGGTCAGGGCATCGTTAACTGCGAAGCCTTCTCTATGTTAGATGATGTTGACGCAGTCGGCGGGATGCTGAAATCAGGTGAAATAGTTGCCATTAAAGGACTTGGCGGATTTCATCTCGCTTGCGATGCGACTAATTCTGCTAGCGTTGAAAAACTACGAGAACGAAAGCAGCGCAAAGACAAGGCGTTCGCGCTCATGGCGCGCGATATCGAAGCGATCTCGGCCTTTGCACACATAACTGCGGAGGAGGAAGCGCTGTTACGCTCTAGCGCTGCTCCAATTGTCCTACTTGAAGCGCGACGCGATGCTCACTTGCCGGACGCTGTCGCCCCCGGACTAAATCGTCTGGGCTTCATGCTGCCGTATACACCGCTTCATCATATCATGCTGAAGCGCATGACACGGCCAATCGTTATGACATCTGGTAACATCTCCGGCGAACCTCAATGTTACACGAACGAAGCTGCTCGAAACCGGTTGGCTGAAGTCGCCGACTTTGGCTGCATGACCGATCGAGATATCGTCAATCGCATTGACGATAGCGTGGTGCGTTGTGATCTTGGTGCTCCCAGAATACTAAGACGAGCGCGCGGTTTTGCGCCATCTTCGCTATTGCTTCCTCCAGGGTTGGAGAATGCGCCTCCCATGATTGCGTACGGTGCGGATCTAAAAAACGCCTTCTGCTTAGTGAAAGATGGCGAAGCCATTTTGAGTCAACATATGGGGGACCTGGCGGACCCCACGACCGCGGACGAACTAACGCACAATCTTTCACTCTACCGTGATTTGTATGAACACGTTCCGGCAACAATCGTTGTGGATCAGCACCCAGAGTATTTTTCCTCCAAATTGGGTAAACACGACGCGGATCAGTTGGATCTTCCACTGATCGAGGTGCAACATCACCACGCGCATATTGCGTCGTGCATGGCGGAGAATGCGTGGCCAACGGATGGCGGCGATGTTCTCGGGATCGCGCTCGATGGAGCCGGGTGGGGCGGCGACGGGACAATATGGGGCGGAGAGTTTCTGGCTTGCAACTACACTTCGTTTAAACGACTGGCGATGCTAAAACCGGTGGCTCTACCTGGTGGTGATGCTGCAGCGCGTGAGCCTTGGAGGAATGCGTACGCGCATATTACTGCACAGATGGGGTGGGCTGAGTTCGCAATGAATTTCTCTGACTTGGATATATTCAAGTTCTTGAGTTTAAAGCCAAGAGACACCCTCGATAGCATGATCTCAGAGCAGGTGAATTCACCTAAATCAACATCCTGTGGCCGTTTGTTTGATGCAGCTGCCGCAATTGCTGGTCTGGCGCCGGAACGTCAAACCTATGAAGGTCAAGCTGCAATGCTATTTGAGGCCGCGATTGACCCAAGTGCGCTCGATGAGAGTTCAGATCTGGATTACCCATTTTCTATTCCCCTAATAGATGGACATGGCATGCCATACATCGAACCGTTAGCTGTATGGAGAGCGATGCTTGGCGATCTGGTATTGCAAACCCCTATAGGTGTGATTGCAGCTAGATTTCACCGCGGTTTAGCCCGGGCAATTGTGGCGATGGCCAAACGCCTCATGGGGGACCAACCGACTTTCTCAGCGGTCGCTCTCTCGGGCGGCTGCTTCCAAAATCAAACTCTCTTCAAACTCGTGCATGGACATTTGAGAGACGCTGAAATCGACGTCCTGACACACAAACAAGTTCCAGCAAATGACGGTGGTATTGCGCTTGGACAAGCCACGATCGCCGCCGCAATTATTCTTAACCAAAACCAAGGGAGCAAACGATGTGTTTAGGAATTCCAGCGCAGATTGTGTCCATTTCTGATGCGACTAAAAAGCTTGCAATGGTCGAGGTCTCGGGAGTTCAACGCGAGGTCAATGTTGCCTGCATAATGCCAGAGAGCGGCGACGCGGATGAATTGCTCGGCGCTTGGGCATTGATCCACGTTGGGTTTGCGATGAGCCGGATAAATGAAGAGGAGGCTAAGAAGACTTTAGAGATCCTCATCCAGCTCGGCGAAGCGCAAGCAGAAATAGAGGCAATGCGCCACGGACAAGCTGCATTGGAGGGGTCATCATGAAGTACGCTGACGAGTTTCGCGACCCTGAGGCGGTCAATACGGTTTTATCAGAGATCGAACGCATTATTGACGAAATTGGTGCCACCGCCGACCAGCCTATCCACATTATGGAAATTTGCGGCGGGCACACTCACGCAATCTTTAGGTATGGGTTGGATAAGCTAACGCCGGAAGGGCTAGAGTTTATTCATGGCCCTGGGTGTCCTGTCTGCGTGCTACCCATGGCCCGCGTAGACGAATGCGTAGAGCTAGCTGAGCGTCCAGAGGTTATATTTACGACCTTTGGCGATGCCGTCCGGGTGCCCGGGACCAAGAAATCGCTTCTCCAGGCCAAAGCAGATGGCGCGGATATTAGGATCGTTTACTCGCCTCTCGATGCCTTAGAACTGGCGCGCCAAAATCCTGATCGCGAGGTGGTTTTCTTTGCATTGGGCTTTGAGACAACAACGCCGTCAACCGCTCTTTGCGTGCAACAAGCAGCACAAGAAAAAATCTCCAATTTTTCCCTCTTTTGCAATCATATCACAGTCCCGCCACCGATCAAAGTTCTCTTGGATGATCCATACATGAAGCTGGATGGGTTTGTTGGGCCAGGTCACGTTTCCATGGTGATAGGCTTGGAGCCTTATGAGTTCATTGCCCGCGACTATAATAAACCAATCATCGTCGCCGGATTCGAACCTGTAGATTTGCTGCAATCAGTGATGATGGTTTTGGAACAAATCAAATCAGGGCAAGCTAAGGTCGAAAACCAGTATGCCAGAATTGTTCCAGATCAAGGCAATCCCGTTTCCATCGCCGCCTGTGAAGATGTCTATGAACGGCGTGAATCTTTTGAATGGCGCGGCCTGGGTGAAATCGATGAATCTGGCCTCAAAATCCGAGAAAAGTACGCGTCGTTCGATGCTGAGAGAAAATTTGGCATCGGCTATGGCCAAGCATCACGGGTCGTAGAAGAACCCGAAGGCTGTCGGTGCGGTGATGTAATGACGGGCCGTATCAAGCCAATTCAATGCGAGCAATTCGGCAAAGGATGCACGCCGGAACGGCCATTGGGTGCGTTAATGGTTTCTTCCGAGGGAGCATGCGCGGCATACTATCAATACGGAGGGGTTCGTCCGGACCTGGAGCCGGCCGTATGAAACAGGCCGCGCAAACCGCTAGAAAACTGCGCGGCACTCATGTGACGCTCGCACATGGCGGTGGCGGGAAAGCCATGCGTGATCTGATTGAAGATGTGTTCACAAGCCGCTTTAAACCAAACGGTGCTGAAGACCAGGCCCGATTGGAGCCGGGTGCCCTCGCTCAGGAAGGCGCGAAGCTTGCCTTCACTACAGATAGTTTTGTGGTCTATCCTCTGGAATTTCCGGGCGGTGATATTGGGCGCATCTCTGTATGTGGCACAGTCAATGATCTAGCGGTCGGAGGTGCTACTCCACTTTGGTTATCTGCCTCGTTCATTTTGGAGGAGGGCATCGATGTGGATCTATTGCGCCGCGTCGTTGATTCGATGTGCAAGGCTGCCGATGAGGCGGGCGTGAAAATTGTCACCGGAGACACTAAAGTCGTAGAACGGGGAAGCGCCGACAAATTGTTCATTACGACGTCAGGCGTGGGTGTCATCCCGTCAGGTCGAAATCTCTCCGCCACCTCCGTCCGTGAGGGAGACGTTGCAATTGTCAGCGGGCTGCTAGGAGATCACGGCGCAACGATATTGGCTGCCAGAGGAGACTTGGCAATCAATGCGGATATTAGGTCAGACGGCCAACCTCTTGGTGAACTGATGGACGCAGTGATCAATGCTGCGCCAAATTTGCGTTGTTCGCGCGACGCGACCCGCGGTGGATTGGCTTCAGCCTTGAACGAAATTGCAGAAGCGTCCGCTGTCAGTATTCTAATCGACGAAACGCTATTACCCCTTAGAAAAGAAGTTAGAGGTGTTTGCGAAATCCTCGGCCTTGACCCTCTTTACCTGGCAAACGAAGGGGCTTTGGTCGTTTTCGCTCCGGAAAGCGAAGCCAATGCAGCGCTTGAGGCCATGCGATCTGTCAAAGCGGGAAAGAATGCTGCGATCATTGGGCATGCAAAAAGCGGAATTGCCGGTCGTGTGGAAATGAAAACGATATTTGGAGGAGCAAGAATCGTCGAAATGCTGGTGGGTGAACAGTTGCCGAGGATTTGTTGAATGTTTGGAATTCTCGCACTCGGATTTTTGATTGGCATGACCCACGCTCTAGAAGCAGACCATCTCGCAGCTATGGCGGCTATTTCAAGCGACCACACTGCACAAAAACGAAAGATGATGTTGCGTGGCGCATTTTGGGGGGCTGGACACAGCCTTACTTTATTTGCCTTAGGTGGCGTGGTGATTGTCTTCGGTTTTGTTTTAACCGATGCCACGGCTGCACGACTGGAATTTTCTGTGGGCGCGATGCTGGTTTTGCTAGGACTACATCTCGTTGTCCGTATGTGGCGTCGCAAAATCCACTTTCATGCACATCGTCATGAAGACGGAAAAGCACACCTGCATGCTCACAGTCACCATGGTGAAAAAAGCGCACATTCTGATTCATCACATCAGCACTCTCATCCAGATGGCTTGCCCTGGCGCGCGCTTATCGTAGGGCTTGTCCATGGTGCCGCTGGATCGGCCGGATTATTGACGCTTGTCATTGCAACCACGCAGAGTGCATTGGTTGCTTTGGCCTATATCCTCGTTTTCGGTGTCGGATCCATCGTCGGTATGGCGGTTCTCTCTTATGCAGTCGCATGGCCGCTTGGCGCAATCGAGCGTTCCGCACGTAAAATCCACGTGACCGTTACGGTTCTTGCTGCTTTGTTTGCGGTCGGCATCGGCGTGAATGTGATGCGCTCTACTGCGGCGCTGGCTTGGGTAGGAGCCTGAGATGCACGAGTTGGGATTAAGCCGTTCCATAGCTGCGATCGTGACAGAAAACTCTATGGGACGCCAAGTTCGAAGAGTCTCAGTCGCAGTAGGTCCACTCGCCTGCGTCGAGAAGCGTGCTCTGGCGTTTTGCTGGGATATTGTAACCGAAGGCGGGCCGCTGGCTGGATCACTACTGGAGTTTGTGGACGCCGAAGGCGACGTGTTTTTGGTTAAAGAGTTTGAATTTGAGGAGGCTGCGTAATGTGCGGAACTTGTGGATGTTCAGATCCTATGAATAGCGTGACTATCGAAGATGCAAAAACTGGCGAACGCCGGGTGCTGCGAGAAGGTGGGATCTTAAAACACAATGAACATGAACCCCATCATCACCACTCTGATCACGAGCATTCCCATGAAGGAGATGATCGTCCGCATGTACATGGGCCTAATGGCGAGATTATCAGTCTTGAAGCTGCCGTCATGTCGAAAAATGATGCTATTGCAGCGCAAAACCGAGGTTGGTTTGAAGGACGGCGTGTGCTCGCGCTCAATTTAGTCAGTTCGCCTGGTGCGGGCAAAACTTCCTTGCTCGAATACACAATTCGAAATTTTTCAAAAGACCATCCGATTGCAGTGATTGAAGGGGATCAGATGACTGCAAACGACGCCGAACGCGTGCGTGACGCAGGTGCACAGGCAGTACAAATCAATACCGGCGCGGGTTGCCACCTTGAGGCAGATATGATCGCGGAAGCGGTTAAATCACTCGAATTGGAAGCGGGTGCCGTCTTGATGATCGAAAATGTGGGGAATCTCGTTTGTCCTTCGATGTTTGATCTCGGCGAGCGCATGAAGATTGCCGTGATTTCGGTGACCGAAGGGGAAGACAAACCACTAAAATATCCGCACATGTTTCGGGCGTCGAAGTGTGTGCTGATCAATAAGGTCGATATCGCCGAGGCTGTCGAGTTCGACGAAACGCAATGTCGCGAAAACATTCTATCCGTTAATCCTGAGGCGAAAATTTTAGCCTTGTCCGCGAAGACCGGAGAGGGAACTGCAAAATGGTTCGAATTTTTAACGGAGCTATGTGAGAGCTGAGGGCTACAGTCCGGAAGAGAGTATTGCGGTGCGCTCTCAATTGCCGGTTTTGATACCTCATACGATTAGAATTACTCATTCTAGGGTCGGCCAATCTGTTATTTGGCGGCCCGTTTTCTATTCGCTATATATGAGAAAATTTCGCCAAAAATCCCAAACGGAACGTCGGCGCAACTTATCGGTTGAATTTAAATAGAAGTCAGTGATTTGGTCACTTTCGGTTTGAATGGTTTCTGTACTACGGACCATTGAAGAGGAGAATCATGTGAGACTTATCTTACTTTTGTCGCTGATCTGTGTCGGGGTACATGGGTACGCGATAGCCCAGCAATCCAACTTCAGTACGGGACCTGTCATCCAAGATTTCGGTCCTGTGGCTCCGGTGTCTGATGTTCGGCTTGATGCTGAAACAGAGCTAAAAGTTGCATTCGATGTAGCCGAACCTGCAAAGGCGGGGCAGATCAATCGCCGCCTGGAAAGTGCAGCACGCTTTCTAAATATGCACGCAAACTCTGGCGTGCCCGTTGAACAGATGAGCATCGCAATCGTTGTACATGGCCCTGCCGCTATGGATCTAGTCACATCTGAAAGATATGGCAGCGACAACGCAAATTCTGAACTCATCGCGGCACTCGTCGAATCTGGTGTGTCGATTGAGCTGTGTGGGCAAACCGCTGCGTTCCGAGACATTTCTGAGGCCGACCTTCTGCCAGGCGTGACAATGTCTCTGTCTGCTATGACGTCCCACGCGCTTTTGCAGCAATCCGGCTACACTTTAAACCCGTTCTAGAGTTCAGTAGATGCGATCGGTATTTGTCCTAATCGTCGCGATTCTTGCCTGGCAATTCGCGGCCGTCGCACAGATCGAGACAGTGACCGCGACCGAGGCGCATAACCTGCAAAGCCAGAACGGCGCGATCCTCATAGATGTGCGAACACCCGGCGAATGGAACAGAGGCGGAATGCCAGCCGGGTCAATCGGTATTTCGATTGCGGAGACTGACTTTGTCTCACGCGTTCGCAACATTGTCGGCGGTGACTTGGACCGACAAGTGATCCTTATTTGCCAAACCGGAGTGCGATCTTCACACGCTGCCAGATTATTGGAACAGAATGGGTTCCGTAACCTTAGTAACGTTCAAGAAGGTATACGAGGCAGCTGGCGAGCAGGTCCAGGTTGGATCAAGAAAGGCTTGCCAATGCGCCCGTTTTCATCCGAATGAAGCTCCTGATACCTCCTCCCTTAATAGGGCTCCTGACAGCCGGAGCGATGTGGGGCGTCGCCAGAAATGCGTCCAGTTTTCAAGTTGAGCAACCGCTAATCCAGCTCCTCTCATTAGGGATTATTGCACTTGGAATAGGCATAGAACTTGTTTGCGTCTTCCAGTTTTTTCGGGCGAGAACCACCGTCAATCCGCTGAGTCCGGATCAGGCGAGCAGTCTCGTTATAACAGGGTTTTATCGATATACTCGCAACCCAATGTACCTGGGATTGCTGATTTTGTTGCTCGGGTGGGGGCTAAGACTTTCGAACCCACTGGCGTTGCTACCAATTCTACTATTTGTTGCCTACATGACAGTGTTTCAGATTAAACCTGAGGAAGAAGCCTTAAAGCGCAAGTTTGGCGATCCGTACTTAGAGTATTGCGCACGAGTGCGCAGATGGCTGTAGAAATTTTTCGTCACTTAACCGGATACTTAAGCGACCAAGAAAGACTATCCGTGGTTGCGTCTTGCTGGTCGGATAGACCGATTTTCATATCGATATGGCCGTCCTGAGGCTCGCTTGTATAGGTGCCAAAAATCCGATCCCACAGCGATAAACAAAACCCGAAATTGGTATCGTGTTCATGACTGTGAACCGAATGGTGAACCCGATGCATGTCTGGCGTGACGAGTATGGTCCTCAAGATACGGTCCAGCCATCGTGGAAGAGCGAGGTTTGCGTGATTGAACATCGCGCTGGCGTTTAAAACGACCTCAAACAAAATGACCGCTATCACGCTTGGTCCCAGCAAGAATACCAATACCAGCTTGTAAAGCGAAGAGGCGGCAATCTCGATTGGATGAAACCGCAACGCGCTGGAGGCGTCTAAATCGCGATCAGCATGATGAACGCGATGAAATCGCCAAAAAAGTGGAACCTTGTGACTAATTAGGTGTTGGAACCAAATCGCCAAATCGAGCGCGGCGATCGCGAGTAGAACTGACACGACGAGCGGAAGTTCAATGTAATGGAGCAAACCCCAGCCGAGCTCTAAACTCAAACTGGCTGCTGCCGTCATCGCAAGGAGCGGAGCTGCGAGTGCTAACACCCGAACCAGCATTGTAGCGATTACCAACAGCGACGCATTGGTTGTCCAACGCTTCAATCGTGATTGAATACGTCGTCTGCGAGGGATCGCCGCCTCAAGCGTGGAAAAAAATAGAAAAGCGGCGGCAAAAATGCTGAGCCGAAATGTGGATTCTGTCATCCCCAAAATTGTATTTACATCACTTGCCATCAGGTCCTACCGGTAGCCTAGAAATGAACTCGGGGTGGCTAAGCAATTTGCCCCAAGATCGATCAAAAGGGTGCACAAATTGCGTTGGTCCGATCTCGTTGTTAAGCAGACGGCCTTCATTATGCCATCTGAATATTCCGCCGCTGAGATTATAGATCTCTTCAGCGCCTACGTCTTTCAGAGCAGTACGAGAGCGGTCGGCAAGTTTGGACGAGCGAACGCCCACCGAGCAATAAAAAACAATATGTTTCCCGCGAGCTAATGCTACCAATTGGTCGATAACCTCTTCTGATTTGGCTCTTGGAGAAATCCGAACTGCATTGGGTAGGCGCGAAACAGCAAACTCTTTTTCCGACCGGACGTCAACCAGGATAACGTTTTCACTGCCAGTGAGAATTGCCGCCAAATCAGAGCTGCTAATATGACCAATATTGGGAAACGCCTTTTGCAGTGACGCATCAATGGATGCGAGGCGGTTCGGGTCGGCGAAAGACAAGCCAGAAAAGCTTGTGAAGCTCAGCATAATATACAGGGCGAACAATCGTATTGACATAGGACGTCCATTCTCACACCTCACGCCTTGTTCAAACAGTGATCGAGTCACACAACGCTACTTGAACTTTATCTGACCTGCACGATGAAAAATCTGAAGATTCAAGAATAACGCTTTCACGATTGGCAGCAAAACGAAAATCAACAACCCTGTCAGCGCAACCAACAAAGCGTATCCAAACAGTTTGGCACCGAGAGAAAGCTCAGCAATCGATAGGACGACCGCAAAAGGCATTGTGAGGATCAGCAATGCAAAGCCAACAAAGTAGGCAGGTCCATCTGCCGTATCGGCGATGGAAAAGTCCTGCCCGCAGACTTCACACTGATCCCTAAATTGCATTCGGCGCTCGAAGACTTTGCCCTCATTGCAAACGCCGCACTTAAGGCGAAGCGCTGCTGTGACAGGTTTTGAATACGACATGGCTCTGTCCTTTTGCCAAGCCAGCCGAATACGGACTGACTTGGCTCGGTTTGGGTTAGCTTATTTCTGTGAATCTCAAATACGAGCGTACCTCATCCCATCCTTGCGGGAATTTGGACCGTGCCTGCTCATTCGTGACTGAAGGTGGGATGATGACCTTGCCGCCTGGCATCCAATCCGCAGGGGTCGCAATGCCATGCTTGTCACCCGTTTGAAGCGCATCGATTACACGAAGGATTTCATCAAAGTTTCGACCAACACTCATGGGATAAGTCATGGTGAGGCGGATTTTCTTATTCGGGTCGATGATGAAGACCGAACGAACCGCGGCTGTTTCGCTCTCGCCTGGATGGATCATGTCATAGAGTTCGGCCACTTTGTGATCAGTATCAGCGACGATCGGGAAAGCCAGATCGGTATTCTGCGTGTCATTCACATCATCAATCCACTTGATGTGCTCTTCAACGGTATCGGTGGAGAGACCGAGTGGCTTGGTGTTGCGGTTGACAAATTCCTGAGAAAGCTGCGCTGTGCGCCCCATTTCTGTGGTGCAGACCGGGGTGAAGTCAGCTGGATGGCTGAAGAAGAAGACCCAGCTGTCGCCGATCCAATCATGGAAGGAAATCTCGCCCTTAGTGGTCGGGATGGTGAAGTTTGGGGCGGTATCGCCGATTCTGAGAGACATGGTTTGTCCTTTCTGGGAGGTATGAGAATGTTGATTGGAAATGGGTTAGTGTCTGAGCCACAGCATGATCAGGGGAACCCAGATCAAGGAGGTGGTGATCAGGCCTTTGATGCTCTGATATGCGATCCAGACCCAGAAAAGCTCCTTTTACGAGCGCTCAGGGTTTTTAGGGCCAGGCGCGGGGACCAATTGGAAAGCGTTTGCATATGTCCTCCTCCTAAAGCACCAGCTTGATGAGACCGCCGACGATCAGGATGACGGCGACGCCGAGTGCCCAGAGACCAACGAACCAGGCGATCTCTTTCAGACCGGTCTTCTTGATGGGGGTACGGAGTTCTTCACGCATCAGTGATACCCCGCATCCGGATCGACTTTCCCGCGAAACACCCAATAGGTGAAAACGGTATAGCCAATAATGATAGGAAGAAGGATCAGCGCACCGACGAGCATAAATAGTAGGCTCGAATCTGGTGCTGCCGCCTCCTGAATGGTGATCGCGCGCGGCACAATGTAAGGCGAAATGCCGATGCCGAGACCTGCAAAGCAGAGCGCGAATAGTCCGATCGAAGTCGGGAAAGCGACTTGATCCTTTTTCGTAATAAGTCCCCAACCGAGGATAGCAGCAAGGATTGCCGTCAAAGTTGGAACGGGCAGCACAAACATCAATTGCGGGAACGTAAACCATCGTTCCGCGATCTCGGGCGAAAGAAGCGGCGTCCAAAGACTGACAATTCCCACAAAACCGAGCGTCGCAAGCGCAGAAAGTTTTGCGTAGCGATAGGCGGTATCGCGCAGTTCACCTTCGGTTTTCATAATGAGCCAAGTTGTCCCAAGCAGAGCATAGCCTGCCACGAGCGCAACGCCGCAGGTCACGGTGAACGGGGTAAACCAATCCCACCAGCCGCCGCCATAAGCGCGGCCATCAACTTCAATGCCTTGGACGAAGGCTCCAAGCACGATGCCTTGGCAGAACGTCGCGATCAGAGAGCCGTAAAAGAATGACTGGTCCCAGATCTTTTCATGAGCTTTGTCGCGCCAGCGATATTCAAAAGCGACGCCGCGGAAGACCAGTGCCAGGATCATGATAATGAAAGGCGCGTAAAGCGCGGGCATCACCACTGCATAGGCGAGCGGGAAGGCCGCCATCAGGCCGCCGCCGCCAAGCACGAGCCAGGTTTCATTTCCATCCCAAACCGGGGCGACCGAGTTCATAGCGACATCACGGTCGCTGTCAGATTTCAAGAACGGAAAAACAATCCCGATCCCAAGGTCAAAACCATCGAGCACGACATAGATGAAGATGGAAAGGGCGAGTAGACCAGCCCAAACTGTAGGAAGATCAAACATTGAAACCGTCTCCTATTCAGCGGGCAGAACGTCAGGACGCTGGGCAGCAAGCTGCGTCGTCCCGGCTGTGCGCGTTGGTGTTTCTGGAAGTGGTCGAACCTCACCAGGTTCTTTGTTCATCATCTTCAGGATGTAGAGCGTGCCTGCGCCAAACAGGGCGAAATAGACTACGATGAAAGCGATTAGGGACGCTGCGACGGCAGGCGCTTCGACCGGCGCAATTGAGTCAGACGTCATCAAATGTCCGTATACCGTATAGGGCTGGCGTCCGACCTCTGTCGTGATCCAGCCCGCAAGCACGGCGACAAAGCCAGAGGGTCCCATCAGCATGGCGGCGCGATGGAAGAGTGGCGCATCATAAAGCTTGCGGCGCCAGCGCAAGAATAAGCTGACAAAGCCGACCAACACCATGAGCATCCCGATGCCGACCATGATCCGGAAGCTCCAGAAGACGATTGGGACAGGTGGCTGCAGCTCGTCGGGCACGGTGTCGAGCCCCTTCATCGGTGCATTGAGATCGTGCTTGATGATCAGCGATGAAAGCTTGGGGATACCCACAGCATAGTCGAGACGCTGTTCTTCTTCATTTGGAATTCCAAACAGATAGAGCGGCGCGCCTTCCGGATAGCTCTCATAATGACCTTCCATGGCCATGACTTTGACCGGTTGGTGCTCATAGGTGTTGATACCGTGGAAGTCGCCAGCAACGACTTGCAACGGCGCGACGATTGCGGCCATCCACATTGCCATGGAGAACATCTTGCGCGCTTCAGGATTCTGACGGTTACGGAGCAGATGTAGCGCACCGACCGCACCGACCACGAAGGCGGTCGTGAGATAAGCGGCGAGAACCATGTGCACGAGGCGGTAGGGGAAGGACGGATTGAATATGATCTCCATCCAATTTTCCGGCACAAACTGGCCCACCTCATTGATGCCAAAACCGGCCGGTGTCTGCATCCAGCTATTCACTGACAGAATCCAGGTCGCTGACAAAAGCGTGCCGAACGCGACCATGATGGTGGAGACGAAGTGCAGCGTGTTGGAAACGCGCCCGAGGCCGAACAGCATGACGCCCAGGAATCCGGCTTCTAGGAAGAAAGCGGTTAGAACTTCATAGGCCATGAGCGGCCCGATCACAGGCCCCGCTTTGTCTGAGAACACGCTCCAATTGGTCCCGAACTGGTAGGACATGACGATTCCTGACACCACGCCCATGCCGAAGGCGACCGCGAAGATTTTCCGCCAGTATTTGAACAGGCGCAGATAAACCGGATTTTCAGTTTTGAGCCAAAGACCCTCGAGCACCATGAGATAGGAGGCAAGGCCAATAGAAAAAGCCGGAAATATAATATGAAAGCTGACCGTGAACGCAAACTGGATGCGCGCCAGGAGGACAGCGTCGAGTGCTTCAAACATGGGAATTTACCCTTTGAATTTGACCAGTGGGCCTAAAAGTGTCATTTGATTTACTACTTATAATTTTAAGAGTTATCTTCGAGTACACTTTTTGTCGCATGCGACGCGCTGACTTGAGGAGATTGCATTGAGACTGACCGCTTACACCAACTATGCGCTGCGCACGCTGATGTTCTGCGCGCTTCACCCAGACCAACTGGTCCGCATGGAAGATGTGTCGGATGCTTACGGCATCTCGCGCGCGCATCTCTTGAAAGCCGCGCGCCAACTTGGGCAGCTGGGCTATCTGGAAAATGTCCGCGGACGTAGTGGCGGTGTCCGGCTTGGGCGTGGGCCAGAAGATATTGTGATCGGCGAAGTCGTCCGACATACCGAAGGTGATCTCGAATTGGTCGAGTGTTTTAATCCCGACAGCAATACCTGTCCCCTTATCGGGGTTTGCAAGCTGAGCGTCCTGTTTCGCGCGGGCCTTAAGGCCTTCTTCGCCGAACTCGACAAAGTCACGCTTGCCGACATGATTGCTGACGGCCCTGTGCTGATTGAGCGCCTGATGGCCAATCAGGCAACTGCGCGTGCGATGAGCTCTGCGGCGGAAGGCGTATAGAGTTTTGATCGCTTGACGCAGCATTCTATACATCCGGTAAGCTGAACCTTCAGACCCTTTGCCGTTGATGCTCAAACGAAAGGCAGCGCATCTTGTCAGGGGCGGCTATCGGCTTCCTCCATTGGCGGGCTCTAATCCCGCATGCCGCAAAGACGGGCATGGATCGGTCCCAGGTTCGGTTGTTTTAGGCGTTCGGCTGAAGGCCATTTTTACGCATTCCTCATCGAGTTCGAGCATCGCCTCATACTGATTGAGGAACACTTCTCCGGTCAGTTCTTCTAGGAAATGGGCGCGTTCAAGGCGGTCCATAACTGGGCCCTTAACCTCTGAAAGATGCAGCAAAACCCCTGCATCGTCGAGGCGGTGATTTATGGATTCAAGGCTCTCCAGCGCGCTCGCATCGATGTGGTTTACGGCTGGGCACATGAGAATGAGGTGCTTCATATCCGGGCGGTTCGACAGCATGCAATAGACGGTATCTTCAAGGAACCGCGCGTTGGCAAAATAGAGGCTCTCATCGATGCGGACGGTCAGCACTGAGTCAGAAATCACTACTGAGTGGCGGTTCACATTGCGAAAATGGTGCGTGCCAGGTAACTGGCCGACGAGCGCGAAGTGGGGGCGGCTTGTATTGTAAAGATGCAATAAGAGCGACAGGACAACGCCGGTGGTAACGCCGAGTTCCACGCCGAAAAAGAGCGTCACGAAGATCGTGGCGGCCATAGCGGCAAAATCGGACTTAGAATACTTCCAGACTTTGATGACTTCTGGAATGTCGACCAGCGAGAGCACAGCGACAATGATCGTCGCAGCGAGCACTGCTTGCGGGAGAAAGAAAAGGAACGGCGTTAGAAATACTGTCGCAAGCGCGATACCCACGGCTGTATATGCGCCAGCAGCAGGTGTTTCGGCGCCAGCGTCAAAATTCACGGCCGACCGAGCGAGACCGCCTGTTACTGGATAACCAGAGGAGACGCCCGCTGAAAAGCTTGCAGCCCCAAGGCCGATCAGTTCCTGGTTAGGATCGATACGGGCCCGGTTTTTCGCCGCCAACGTCTGACCTACAGAGACGGATTCAACAAAGCCAATCAAGCTGATCAGGGCCGCCGAGCCGAGGAGTTGCATCCAGATGTCCGCGTTGAAGGTCGGAACGCCGATAGCGGGCAGGCTTTGCGGCACATCGCCGAGGATTTTGACGCCGCGCTCGTCGAGGCCCATGCCCGCAACCACGAGAATACCGGTGATCACGGCAAATACTGGGCCCGATCGCGCAATGATGGTGGCTGCTTTCTCGCCCAATCCGATCGCCTTGAGGAGCGGTTTGAATTGCTTGCGAACCCAAAATAGGAAGATCAGAGACGCCCCGCCGATGTAAAGCGTCGGCAGATTGGTTTCTGGGAGTTTCTCGCCCAACGAAACAACGATTTCAAAGAGGTTATGTCCGCCCGCATCCACGCCAAGGATATGCTTCATCTGAGATGCGGCGATAATGATGCCCGACGCTGTGATGAAGGCTGAGACAACCGGGTGGCTTAGGAAGTTTGCGAGAAAGCCCATACGAAATAGGCCCATCACCAGCAGAATGAGCCCGGATAGTAGTGCCAATATCAGAGCGGCTTGAATGTATTCGGCGCTGCCTTGGGCAGCGATCTTACCCGCCGCCGCCGCTGTCATCAGAGACAAAATTGCGACCGGACCAACTGCAAGCTGACGGCTTGAGCCGAAGATTGCGTAAACCAGCAAGGGAAGGATCGAAGCATAAAGTCCAATCTCTGGCGGTAGACCTGCGAGCAACGCATAAGCAAGTGATTGCGGGATCAGCATGATCGTCACAATCACCGCTGCAACCATGTCGTTGACGAAGGTCTCGCCTCTATATCTTCGTCCCCAATCGAGGATCGGGAAGTATCTTTCAAAACGTCCGAGCATGGGTTGCAACTTCCTGGGTTTGATCGTGTTATGAGTGACCAGCCCCGCGGATGCCGGCTTGGTGGGGGGACGCACGCGTCCGCGGGGCTGGTCCATCGAGCGCTAAGCGCCCGACTGTTTACGCGTTACTTTTCATGTTTAATTCAAAGTGATTTCAGGCTTGGCGAGAAACTCTTTACCTTTCAGCATCTGGTTCCAGTAAACGCCTGGCAGAAGACTGTCCTTCATAAACCAGGCTGCCCGTGTCGGTTTGGTGCCTTTGAGCATCCATGTCGGGAGAGACGGCAGAAGTTTTCCGCCATAACCGAACTCGGCCAGAACGACTTTTCCGCGTTCAACGGTTAGCGGACATGCACCATACCCGTCATAGTTTGCCTGCGCGTTCTCATTTTCCATTTGGAATATAGTGTTCGACGCCACGATCGGGGCCTGTTTGCGAGCCGCTGCCATGGTCTTAGCGTTTGGTGTCGAGCCCGCATCACCCAGACTGAAGACGTTAGAATATGTGTTGTGTTGCAGCGTATGCTGGTCGACGTCTACCCACCCAGCCTCATTGGCAAGGGGGCTGCTCTTGATAAACTCTGGCGCTGATTGTGGCGGCGTGACATGCATCATGTCGAACTTGCGTTCAACAATGGTTTTATTGCCGTCTTGATCTGCTTTCTCGAACCAGGCTGTTTTTGCCGGGCCATCAACTTTGACGAGGGTTTCACCAAAATTGAGTTCCACATTATAGCGCTCAACGTATTTCATCAGCGCTGGAACAAAGGCCGCAACACCAAAGAGTGCGCCGCCCGAATTGCAAAATTTGATATCGACTTTGTCTAGAACACCAGAGCGTTCCCAGTGATTGGCAGATAGATACATCGCCTTCTGAGGCGCTCCTGCACACTTAATCGGCATGGGGGGCTGGGTGAAAATGGCCGTTCCTGATTTCAGGTTCGTCACCAGGTCCCATGTGTAAGGGGCGAGGTCGTAGCGGTAATTGGATGTAACGCCATTCTGACCGAGGGTTTGGGAAAGCCCTTCAATCTTGTCAAAATCTAGCTGTAGGCCCGGAGCAACGACCAGCGTGTCATAACTGACAGTGCCCCCGTCGTCGAGGGTCACCGAATTGTTCTCGGGCTGGAAGGTGGCGACTGCGGCTTTGATCCATTTTACTTTCGAGGGCATGAGTTCTTTCATGCTGCGCCGGGTTGCTTCAGCTTGAAAGACGCCGCCGCCAACCATGGTCCAACCCGGCTGATAGAAATGCTCTTCGCGCGGTTCAATGATCGCAATGTCGAGATTGCTTTTGCGTTTTAGCAATGAGGCTGCGGTCGCGATTCCTGCTGAGCCGCCGCCCACGATAACGATTTGGTGCTTCATAGTATTGCCTCCTCCCGAGAGCGTTTTGGTATGGGTGATGCGTCTTTCTTCGAGGCGCGGTCTTAGTTTTGATAGGTCGTATCCGGCCTTCTTGGCGGCGTTTAGGATCGCAGCGGTTGAGCTTTTCCCGGCTTCTGAGAGCGCCCAAAGCGTTGTCGATCGAGTTCCGCTCCGGCAGTATGCGAGGACTGGCGGCGGCGCGGCGTTTAATACTTCGGAGAACTGGGCGATGTCACTCTCAGAGATGTTTCCGCCCACAATCGGAATATAATTGACTTTCAGGCCCGCGGCTTTCGCCGCCGTCGCAATCTCGTCTTTGCTCGGTTGGTTTCCGGCTTCTCCGTCAGGGCGATTTATCACGATCGCGCCGAACCCTTGCGCTTTAGCGCGAGCCATGTCTTCGGGCTGCAATTGGCCTGCTACAGATAATAGCGGGGATATGTGCTTAAACGGCTCCACGACCAAACTCCCTAAAGCGCGTTGATCGGTACTTTCATGTACCGAACACCATTGTCTTCCGGGGGCGGCATGTCACCCGCGCGCATATTGACCTGAACAGACGGCAAGATCAGTTTCGGCATGGCGAGCGTCGCATCGCGCTCGGTGCGCATCTTGATGAAGTCTTCGCGCGACGTGCCATCTTTCACGTGAATATTGGAGCGTTTCTGTTCACCAATTGTCGTTTCCCAGACATACGCGTCTCGGCCTGGTGCCTTATAGTCATGGCAAAGGAACATGCGGGTATCGTCCGGGAAGTCGAACAGCATCTGAATCGAGTCGTAGAGCGTTCCGGCATCGCCGCCTGGAAAATCACACCGTGCAGAGCCGAAGTCAGGCATAAAAATCGTGTCGCCGACAAACATTGCATCACCGATGAGATGGGTCATGCAAGCGGGTGTATGCCCTGGGGTCGCTAGAGCGCGAGCTTCGATGTTGCCGACGCGGTAAGACTCACCGGGTTTGAATAAGTGATCAAACTGGCTGCCATCGGTGTGGAAGCTCTGACCTTCATTGAAGATGTCACCGAAGACGCGCTGCACTACAGGGATCTGGTCACCGATTGCAGTCTTGCCGCCAAGCTGTTCACGAATGTACGGCGCTGCGGTCAGATGGTCAGCGTGGACGTGTGTGTCGATGATCCACTCGCACGTCAGCCCATTTTGGCGCACAAACTCAACCAGCTTATCGGCCGATACGGTTTTTGTCCTGCCCGAAGCCTGATCATAATCCAGGAGCGAATCCACGATCGCGCAGTGTTTCGTCTCCGGATCGGCGACCACGTAGCTAATTGTGTAAGTGGCTTCGTCGAAGAAGCCGGTGACCTCGGGTTTTTGCATCTTTGACTCCATAGCTTTGTCTAATTTCCCGTGCGGGCGAATACGCCGTAGCCGCCGGGACGATTGGGTTTGAGTTTGGGGGAAGTGTCTTTGCTGCCTGTTTTGGGCTCTGACTTTCCGAGCATGACTGCGCAAATGGCATCAACCATGTCTCGAACGCGCGGCTTGTTGCTTAGCGTGTAGAAGACAAGCTTTGATTCCTTGCGGGTCTCGACGAGGCCTGTATCTCTTAGTTTCGACAGCTCTCGCGATAGGCGTGGTTGTTTAATGCCGAGCGTCGTTTCGATGTCGCCAACCGACATTTCTGTGTCGCGCAGCTGGCAACAAATGATTAGCCGCTCTGGATGAGCGAGCGCCTTCAAAAGCTCCGTCGCTTCATTCGCGAGCGGAGCAACATCCTTCGAAAGCGGCGTCATTGGCTTGCATCCGTATGGGTGAGGTACCAAGCGCCGCCATTCATCGCCGAGCGTTTGTCAGCTTCAGCTTGATCAAGCGGCGGCGGTAGAACCGCTTCATCGCCGGGTTTCCAGCCTTCGGGCGTGGCGAGCTCGCAAGAATCAGAGGTTTGCAAAGCATGCAAGACGCGCAGCAACTCATCGACTGAGCGCCCGACATTCATTGGGTAGTGGATGAGCGCTCTTACGTAGCCTTCAGGATCGATGAAGAAGACCGAGCGTACCGCTGCTGTTGTCGCGGACCCGTCATGGATCATGCCGTAAGCGCGGCTGACTGCCATCGAGATGTCTTCGATGATGGGAAATGTGATCTTTACATCGAAGCGCGCTTCGATGTCTTTTACCCAGGCAATGTGCGCGTAAAGGCTATCAATCGAGAGGCCGAGCAGATCGCAGTTTAGGTCGTCAAACTGCGGTTTCGCCTTCTGTAAGGCGACAAACTCTGACGTGCAAACCGGCGTGAAGTCCGCCGGATGTGAGAAGAAAAGTAGCCAGCGCCCGCGATAGTCAGAAAGATTGACCTCGCCCTGAGTGGTCCGCGCCGTGAAGTCTGGCGCGATGTCATCAATGCGAGCGGAGAGCGGCTGGGAAGGGGATGTATCGACTTCGTTCATAGTGAAAATCTCTTGCTTGCCTATTAATAAAATACAGTTTACAGATATGTCAATACAGGAACGTAAAATGAGATAGAGAGGTACGCCGATGGAGAACTTCACCCCAGTAAGCGCAGCGATTGGTGGGGCCCTGATTGGGCTGTCTGCTGTCCTATTGATGGCGCTTAATGGCCGAATCGCAGGGATTAGCGGTGTCTTTTCCGGATCCGTCTTCGCTGAGCGCGGGGACAAGCTATGGCGCGTTCTTTTTGTCGTCGGCCTAATCGCTGCGCCCGCTATGTGGACCCTTGCGCAGGGTGCTCAACCACCATTTGAAATCACGCAAAACTGGCCACTCATTATCGCTGGAGGCTTGCTTGTTGGGTTCGGAACGCGCCTAGGATCAGGCTGTACAAGCGGCCATGGTGTTTGCGGGCTGTCTCGTTTGTCGCCTCGTTCAATGGCGTCAGTCGCTCTGTTTATGGGCGCAGGTATGGCGACCGTCGCAATCGCAAAATCAATGTTGGGGGCTTAAGTCATGGGACGGAATATTGCTGCTCTGCTCGCCGGTCTGATCTTTGGCCTTGGCTTAACCCTCAGCGAGATGGTGAACCCTGCGAAAGTTCTCGCTTTCCTCGACCTTTTCGGAAACTGGGACCCTTCGCTCGCCTTTGTCATGGGCGCAGCTCTTCTTGTGACGGCCATTGGATACCGGATCGCCTGGGCCCGCCCCAAGCCTGTCTTCGCCGACCAATTCCAAGTGCCTGGGAATCGCCGGATTGATCAGCGCCTTGCGATCGGGGCTGTATTGTTCGGAATCGGTTGGGGCCTTGTCGGCCTGTGCCCCGGCCCAGCAATATCAGCCCTGACCTTTGGAGGAACGCCAATCTTCGTGTTTCTCGCGTCCATGGGAGCGGGAATGGCTCTGTTTGAAGTATTTGATCGATCACCGCTGAAAAAGAGCGCTGCGTAGATGGTCATTCGACACGGCTTAAATGGATTATAAAATGAAGAACTCAGACCAAATCGAATACTGGAATGGTCAAGCAGGTAGCAAATGGGTTCAGCACGCCGAGCGATTGGACGAATTGCTAGAACCCTTTGCCGACGATGTCTTAGGGCGCGCTGACCTCAAGCAAGGCGACAGCATCCTTGATGTGGGATGCGGTGCTGGCGCGTTGACATTGAAAGCCGGGTTCCAAGTGGGCGACGATACTCAATCGCTGGGCATTGATGTGTCAGCTCCATTGCTAGAGCTCGCTAAAAAACGCGCGCGAGAGCGAGGCGCTCCGGTCCGTTTTGAGCGAGGCGATGCCTCAATTTTTCAGAGCGGGCATAAATTTGATGCGCTCATATCTCGTTTTGGTGTCATGTTCTTCGATGAGCCAGTTTCAGCGTTTGCGAACTTAAATGGGCTTATGCAACAGAATGGCCGGCTCACTTTCGCGTGTTGGCAAGCCCTTTCACTAAATGACTGGGCGAGGGCACCGCTAGAAGCCGCTATGCCATTGCTGCCCAGTTCTCCCGCTTCGCCGCCTCCGGATGCGCCGGGGCCGTTTGCGTTCGCGGATAAAGATCGAGTATTCCGAATCCTCGACGATGCCGGTTGGAATGATATCGAGATCAAATCTCAGCTTGGGCTTGTGCGCCTACCAGGTGAGACAGTGTCAGAGGCTGCGCGCTTCATGATGGAGCTTGGTCCGGTCGGGCGATTGCTTTCAGCAGCGGGTATAGACCTCGCAAAAGTTGAAGCCCCGCTGACCGAAACTTTGTCAAACCACGTGCTTACAGATGGACGAGTATATATGCCTGCTGCGACTTGGATCGTATCTGCTCGATCCGCTGGGGCGTAAAGGGATATGAGTCCATGCCAAAGGCTTATGTGATCCAGTCACACGATTGTTGCGCCGGGTCCTGTTAGAAACACAACTCCACAGATAATGGAGACTGTCATGTCAGCAAATGTTGGAACAATAGACCGAGTACTGCGTCTATTCATCGGTATTGCCGCACTCGCCCTGGTTTTTGTAGGCCCGGTCGCTGCCTCAGGTGGTTGGGGTTGGGAACGTATCGCATTGGTCGCGGTCGGCGCGATCATGATAGGAACGAGCATGATAAAGTTCTGCCCGCTTTATCGCGTGTTCGGTATGCGAACGTGCAGCATGGACTAATGCGATGCTGGAACTGATTAGAGAAGCGATCGCAGCCAACCAGGCTGAGGCCAGCACCTACTCACAAGCGGTGCGTGTCTGGATGCGCGTAATGTCCGTCGCTTTTCTGGCGAGTGTTGTGTTCGCGCCTTGGAAAGCCGGAGCGCGATGGATCCTGATAGCGATGTTGATCAACATTGCTGGCCTTGTGTTTGTGAAGGTAGCAATGCCCGAGCTTACTCGGACAACGATCGGAACAACGGTGCATTTATTGTTCTGGACGCTAGCACTCTTCATGATTTGGCGACCCGGCGCTCGAGAAACTCGAAGAGATGATTTCTCAGGTGCTACAGGACGGCTGTATCAAGTGTGGCTTGTGCTCGCCAGCTTGATTATGGCGACGTCATTGGTTCTGGATGCGCGCACGGCGATTGGGTGGCTTGTTTGAGCAAAGTCATCGAGCACCTTTCGTCGCTCTTTGGTGTGAGCTCCGACCCGAGAGCTTTGGAGGCACTCGCCCGCGCAGCTTCTGTCATTCAAGCACCAGCTGGCGCTCAGCTGTTTGCGTCCGGAGATCAATGCGAAAGTTTTGTTGTCGTTGCAGACGGGCGAGCCCGAATTCAACTCTCAACGAAAACCGGACGAGACATCACACTTTTCCGGCTTGAACGGGGGCAATCTTGCGCGCTGACGACTTCCTGTCTTTTGTCTGAAATCCCTTATTATGCGGAAGGGGTAGCAGAAACCGATATCGAATTGATTTCGATTCCATCAGTTGCTTTTCGCGATGCATTAGATGCGTCGCCTGAGATGATGAAAGTATTGCTATCTGACTATGCAAGTCGCATCGGTCATCTCACAGGACTGGTTGATCGGCTGACGTCTCGAGACCTGAACAGTGAAATCGCGGCTTTCTTGAAAAGCAGAGTGGGCCCAGATAAAATCGTGCCGTGTTCCCACAAAGAAATTGCTGACGAGCTTGGAACAGCTCGTGAAGTCGTGAGCCGAAGACTCAAGGAATGGGAAAAGCTCGGGTGGGTCAAGCTATTGCGAGGCCGCCTGCTCATACGTGATGAAGAGGCAATCGCCCGATTCATTTAGAAGATTGGTAGAGCAGAATTTACTTCGAACCCGTGTCGTCTTCTTGTTCCAACGCGTCTTGTCGAAACGAGCCAAACTTGTTCTCGACGGGATGTCCGCCTTCTATCCAGGTTTCGAACCCACTGTGCGCAGATACATTTGTATAACCTTGCGCAGATAAGGCTTTTTTGACGAGTGAGGCCCGGCTACCGGTCCGGCAATAGAGTATTATTTCGGCATTTGCGTCTCGAACATTTTTTGCGAACTCAAACTCTGCGGTGCCGCGCGGCATAGAGATGGCGCCAGGGATATGACCGACTTCGAAATCACCGTTAGACCGAACGTCCACGAGCATAAGGTCTGCGTTGCTGGATTGGCGCTCCAAAATGTAGGAATTATCTACGAATTCGATGCCGTCCTTAGCAGCAGCCGCGACCTCTTCGAGTGTCATCAATTCTTCTGCTGACGCGGTGAGCGCGATGAAACATCCTGATACAGCTATCACAAATGATCTGATCATTTTCCAAACCTCTAAATGCTCTGCTCCAGATAAACTGGCTCGCAGCTTAACTCCATATCAGAGCTGTTCCCAAGTGAAACTAAGGGCCGGGTCTTCGGAAGCAAGCCAGCGTCATGAGCCATATTGAATAGAAACTTTATACCCACTCATAGACATTGGCTTTATGGGGAGATGTTGCGGGCGCGCATCGGTTGCTGTTTTCTCCTGCCCGCTCACGACTTCCGGTGAATAGTTCATCAGTTTCCCCAATTCTCTGGTGATTCCGGCATTGGCATTTCTTACTGGCGCGGCTCCAAGGTGCGCATAGCGCGCGGTGGTTTGAGCTTGCGTATGGCCTAATAGTTTTCCGATGATCGGTAGTCCCAGATTCTGGGAAGCGGCGATCGACGCAAACGTATGCCGCAAGTCATGGATTCTTACGTCTGGGATCTTGGCGGATATTCTGATCCGACGCCATGGTTTTTGAAAATCCGTGAGATGCTGACCAGGCACAATCCCCCGAATGACAAATGGATTGTCAGCTGCTTGCGGAATCGATTTTAGGATCGCTGTTGTTTCTGGGGTCAGATAGATTGTCTTTTTACCAGTTTTTGAATCTTCTAGACGTAATTCGCCACGCTCAAAGTCGACTTCTCTCCATCGAAGATACTGGATCTCACCAAGACGGCATCCTGTAAATATGAGGAGTCTGAAAGCCGCCGCCGACATGGGCGAGAGTGTTTCTTCGAGATCCAATGCTCGAAACAAACGTACAAGTTCTTCTTTCGAGAGGAAGCGCTCTCTTTTCTCTTCTTTGAACCTTTTTACACGCATGCACGGGTTAGCTTTCTCGCCGCGTAAATCCCAAACTTCTGCTTGAGAAATCATCTTTGAGAATGTGCCTAACACGCGATTTGCTTGGTAAGGTCTATCGGAGAGGCTTTGATGGAGTTGTGCTGCATCGCTGCGGCTTATCTCCAAAACCTTCTTCTCACCCAGCAATGGAACAATATAAAGCTCGATGTTGCGCGTGTACTCGCTTTGAGTCGAAGGCTTCAAATGATACGGGATGTAGTTTGCTTTAAACCGTTCCGCGAGATCAGAAATCGTTGGAGCTTTCGCGTCCTCTGCTAAGTCGCCGATTATGTCTTCCCCGCCTGAAGCTGCTCCAATCAAAACTTGAGCCCGTCTTCTTGCTTCGTCGGCTTTTACAGAGCTCGTGCGTCCGAGCACCTTCTTTCTCTGCTTTCCTTCCACCCGGAAATGAACGATGTATGACATCGTGAGGTTGCGGTTCACCCGCAGGCCAAACCCTTTGAGGTCTGGATCCCAATAGGTCTCTCCAACGTCAGATGCGCTCAGAGAGTTTACAAATTTCTGCGTGATTTTCATCTGCCACCTCACAATTCTCGTTGGCCAGATGATACAATTTAGGGTCGCTCCATGGTAGCAGATAATCGAGAACGAGCGGGTTGAGCCGGGAAATTCCAAGAAATCGAATTTCCTTATTAATGCAATAATATCAATACGTTACGGACAAATCGAGATTTTCAATTATATATCGAGATGATATGGGAATTAGCCCGGGGGCGACTCATAACCTGAAGGTCGTAGGTTCAAATCCTACTCCCGCACCCAAACAAGCCCCTGAGAAACTTCGGTTTTTCGGGGGCTTTTTAATTTCTGTATGTCGCGCGACGTGCTTGTCTCTATCAGCGCGTCAACTCGCAAACCAGGAAGTCGACCGTCGTTTTGATCTTGTTGAGCCGGTACTTGGGTTGATTGTAGAGCAGATAGATCCCGGAATCCGGATTGCGCGTGATCGAGAGGTCTGCATCTGACAAAGTCAGCGGTACCAGATCACCGCGCTTCAGCTCCTCCTGGATGCCCCAATCGAAAAACAGGCCCAGTCCTGTGCCAGCCAGCGCCTCGTCCACCAGAGCGCGGCCGATATTGCAGATAAAGGCAGGGTGGGTTTGTAGTTCGAGCCAGCCGTCGGAGGTCTTGGCTTGCCACTGAATGATGCGCTGCGGCCCGCGATAGAGCAGGGTGCGATGTGCGTTCAGGTCCGCCAGTGTTTTCGGAACGCCATGGGTTTCGAGATAGGCGGGCGAGGCGACCAGCATCATATCGCTGCTGGCAAGTTTTCGGGCGATGGCGCGTTCGGGTAAGTCCGACGTGCCCCGCACCGCAATGTCCACTTCGTGATTGGCGAGATTGTAGACCTGATCGGTGAGTTCGACATCGATGATAAGATCCGGGTATTGGGCCCGCAATTTGTGGATGGCGGGCATCAAGTGCAGACCGCCATAGCCTGGCATCGCCGTAATGCGCAGGAAGCCGCTGGGCGCGCTCGGCCGGTCATTGATCAGCTCGCCTGCATAGTTCAGCGCCTTCAAGGCGGGTCTCGCTTGCTCAAGATAGACCGCGCCTAGCTCGGTCAGGCTAACGCTGCGTGTGGTCCGGTTGAGCAGAGTGGTGCCGAGCTCGGCTTCCAGGTCTTGAATACGCCTCGATATGGACGAGGCGGGAACACCGATCGACTTCGCGGCGGAGGTGAAGCTGCCTAATTCGGCGACTTTGATAAAGTATTCGATGGCGCGAAGGCGATCCATTCTCAGTGTCTCACTATTTCGTCCCGCTTTGCCCATTTTGGCTGATTGTTGCCGAATCGACAATACAATTGCGCCGAATGCCGGATTTTTCTTGCGAATTGAGCCCTCTATTTTGCTGTTCAGACATCAAACGTCGAACGGAGAAAGACCATGCAAGTCATCGAATTCAATCAATTGGGCAACCCAGCCGATGTGCTGACGCTGAAAAACGTACCCGATCAAACCCCTGGTGCGGGCGAGGTCAAAGTCCGTGTGCTCGCGACCCCAATCCATCCAGCCAACTTGCTCCAGATCGCAGGGCAGTATGCTGCGGCGCCAGCTTTGCCGTCTGTGCCTGGTGGTGAAGGTGTCGGCCAAGTGGTCGAGCTTGGCGACGGGGTTAGCCACTTACAGGTTGGGCAAACTGTCTTGCTGGCCGGCGTTGGGGGCACATGGCGCAGCGAAATCATTGCGCCGGCATCTGGGTTTATTCCAGCGCCTCCCGGGGATGTTGAGCAGCTTTCAATGCTCGCCGTGAACCCGCTGACCGCGCATCTGATGCTGAGTGATTTCGCGGAACTGAAAGACGGCGATTGGATCATTCAAAACGCTGCAAACTCAGCCGTGGGTGAAATGGTGATTCAATTGGCGGCGCTGAAAGGCATCAAAACCGTAAACATCGTCCGCCGTGACGACCAGCTGCTGCGCCTGAAAGACCTTGGCGGGACCGTGGTGCTCCTGGACGGTCCTGACCTCGCAGAACGTGTGGCAGAGGCGACCGGCGGCGCGGATATCCGCCTGGCATTCGATTGTGTCGCCGGTGAGAGCCATGAGCGCATGGTTGAGACGCTCGGATATGGCGCAAGCATCATCACTTATGGCACCCTGTCTGGCAAACAGCCGGAGCTAAACTTGAGCGCCATGATCACCAAAGACATTCGCCCGCGTGGGTTCTGGCTCCAGCAATGGTATCAGACCGCCAGCCAAGAGCAGAAGCAAAGCGCGCTCGGCGTTCTGATCCCGCTAATCGCGAGTGGTCAAATCAGGACCAAGATCGACTCGCGCTTCCCGCTTGAGGAAATTGCCGATGCTGTAACCCGAGCGGCGGCTGGCGGGCGAGATGGCAAAGTCCTGCTCACCCCAACCCATCACTAAAGACAATTCGGGCGGGGCGTTATCGCGCCCCACCCACTTCATTCACTGGCAAGGATCTAACCTATGGAAACCGTGTTCCCCCCAATCTATGCCGCCCTGCTTGGCGGGGCGCTTTTGTGCCTGCAAATCATCTTGATGCTCACCGTCGGCACGTATCGCTCCAATTCTGGCAAGGGCGTTGGTGTCGCTGAGGATGTGACGCTTGAGCGTTTGGTACGCCGGCATGGCAACCTGGCAGAAAACGCTGCGATATTCGTCACCGTATTGGCGTTGTATGAATTGCTCTTCGGCCAAACTTGGATTGCGCTGACCGCTGGGATCGCCTTTTTTGTCGCGCGCTTGCTGCACGCCTTCGCCTTCACCAGCAATTCCGGCTCGCATTTGGTCGATGCCCGAGGCGCCGGGAAGTTCGTCTTGATGCGCGTGTCGGGCGCGCTGCTCACTGCGCTCTCATCGCTGGCACTGGGCATCACGCTGATCGTTTCGATCTTACTGAACTAAGCGCGGGTGAGGATGTAATCCCACCAATAGTCCAGTCCGAGACGATTTTGTACGGAGCGTCGTAGACCCGATTGGTCGAACAAAGGAACGAGTTCGTCGCGCCAACGTTTCAGGCGCGTGAGAGACAGCGCTTCCTCAGACCAGTCCTCAACGAAGACGACCGGCAAATGCTCATATGCGCTGTCGAGCGCGCTCCGCTTGATGATCGGTATGGCGCCGTGCAGCAATGTCAGCCAAGCCTTGGGCGAGGGATCTATTCCGCCCCCTTCGACGCAGAGAACGAACGCATGTTGTTCGATCAGTCTTGTAAACTCGTCCTCGGACACACCTGCATCGAGCCCAGTACACCAATCTCGCCAAGGACCACTCGCGAATTCGGACACTTTTCGACGCGCGGCCCATTGTTCTCCGGGTCTAATGTGATGACCGCACAATGCTTTAAGTGGGCGTTCAGACAGCGGCGGCGAGGATGGAATTGTGATGAGCTCGCGGATCTGCGGTTCTTCATTGAACACCATTCCCAGAGGGAGCGGATGGAGCTTTGGGTGCCCGGCATCATCTAAGTTTTCCGCCACCCAAGCCGTCAACATCGGATGGTTCAATATCGCCGCGATGGCGTCCCGGTCCTGCGCATTGAACATCTCCATTCGAGCGTCAATCTGATTGGGGATCGTGGTGTCTTCTGATCCACTGATCAATGTGAATGGTTCATCGATCTGCGGCAGGACCTGCTCGACAAAGAATCTCAGAGCCGTCCGCTGCCAGCGAAACGACAAAAACACTGTTCGTGGTGAATGCTTGCCGTGCCGCTTGATCAGATGCGTTTGTGGATCCGCTTTGTCAGAGAGGACGATCCAGTCACAGAGTTTCGCAATGCCTGTGAGGCGGTACTGTGTTGCACCGCGATCTTTCGGAAACAGGCGGGTGGAGTGTATTCGGAGCATAACTCAAATCACGAGCGCTTGCAGAGCCGCGTAAATTTCCATTGCGCGCGGCGACAAGGCGACATCCGGGCGATCTTGGTGTTTCATACCTGGTTCGAAAAAAGCTTGATCAGGTGCGTTCAGCGTCAAGGCAAGTGCATCGATCATTCGTGAAAAACCAGACGCCATAGCCGCTTCATCTCCAACAAACTCAATCAATGGAAATGCCCGCTGGTGATGGAAGTGGAGGAGTTTCTCATTGTACGCACACCAGATCTCCAGGCACTGTTCGAGCGGAAATTGATTGCGCTTGTGGATCGACATCGCGACCTCTGCAGGGTGGCGAAAGATTCCCGCGCATTCCAGCTGGGGCAGCACATCGAACCAGCCATCGAGCGTCAACAAAGTGCGTGGATCCTTGAACGCCCAAATTGATTGGTCGGTGCGCGACTCGATAAACAAGTCCCGAACGGCTTTGTGCATTGGTTGCCACTCAACCGACTCAGGTGGACTGTGCCAGGCGCCGCCATTCTTGAGCAGCAGATCTTCCTGCATGTACAGGATAGAGGGCGCTTCCTGCAGTCCTTTAGGATTGTACTGAATGCCCTGATCCAAGACCTGGCCAAAGTAAACGCCATGCGCACGAAGGGTTCCAGCGAGCGCGCTGGTGCCGCTTCGATGCATTCCGAGTATCGCGATGGAGCGTTGTTTTGGCACTGATGTCACGCGGATTCCAATCTCGTTGTCTTGGTCATTCTAGCTTGCGAGAAGCGTTATCTTGGGGGTTTTGCCTTGTCCACTTTTGGGCTGAAACACATGCGAGCGATTGGAATGATCCTCAGAAAGTGGTTTAAGCTAGGCCCGCGTGTCCATAGTGCAGGTCTTGAAGAAGAATGCGTTCATCTGATCCCCGAAATCTCGGTTTCTCATTGATGGAAATTATGGTCGCCCTGTTTTTGGTGGGCTTGATCCTAACGCTCGCAGCGCAATCATCAGTTGGCATTTATCAACGCTGGCAGCAATCGATTGAAATGCGCCAGATCAAGTCAGAGCTGACAAACATCCGCAACCGCGCTTTTGTTGAGCAACGCAATATCAACCTAGAACAAGAAATTGCTGCCACGGTTGACCTGCCCGACGGCTGGTCGGTTCGTGTGATTACCGATCCTATGTACAACCGATTTGGGCAATGTCGCGTTGGGGAAGTGTCGGGTGTTGCGCCGTCAGGTCGCGAATATCCGCTCATTATTCAGCCGCCAACCTGCCGTGCAGTTCAGCCTAGTTGATCTAGTATCGATTGCGCTCGAGCGTTTCCCAAATCGCTTTACATGCCTCAGGCATGTCTGAGGTATCCGATGAATTGGTGTCGAGATCTGCGTCGTAAAACGTCATCGCCGTTTCAAAATTGAGACCGAGTTGCTCGCAAATTGGTTTCAGCTGCTTTGAATATTCTTCTCGCTCGACTCCAAACCGAATGAATGGCGTGTCCGTTTCCTCTACCTCATCTAGAATGCGCTGATTGTAAGCCGCCCAAAGCGCATAAGCGTCAGCACGCTCCATAGGGCGTTTCCAAGAGATCGAACGGCGGACAAGACTCGAGACAACCGCGCTTGGGTGCCGGTATGAGACCACGTATCTTGGCTCAAACAGGCTTTTCCAACCCTTCAGGCAGAAGGCGCTCCTGGGGTCTTTGATGCCCCAACAGTTCTCAGTCGCGAGGTCTGCCGTTCGTTGTTTTAGCGCTTCCAATAAATCTGCCGGCCAATCAAGCGGCCCTGCAGGTGGTACGTTCCAGCTCGCGCCGTTTTGCTCGAGCAGAGCATCATGCAATTCGCGAATATGCTCTGGCTCTCGGTTTCCCTTTTTATTGAAAGGAGCTGCCGTATTGACGGCGCCGAGATGAAGCCCCGCGGCTTCAAGACATCCGGCCAAGCAGGATGTTCCCGAGCGATGCATGCCAAGGATGAGGACAGGGTGATTTGAGGCCATTAACTGATCTCGAGATCTGCGTTTCCAGCGACCCGCAGCACTTCATCGACTGTGGTCTTGCCTTGAAAGGCTTTGATCAGTCCATCTTCGAACAGGGTCAGATATCCGTCGTCGCGCAATTGGCGCACATATTCGCCTTCTGCGCCGCCTTTCCCGATTTGTGATCTGAGGTTGTCATCGACTGGAACGACTTCATAGATCCCAACCCGGCCAGAATATCCGGTATGATCGCAGGCATCGCATCCATTCGCTTGTCGCCAATTGGCGGGCCCGCTCAAGGCTTCTTGCAGCTTGGCACCGTTTGCAATCGACTGGCGCACCAAATCATCGCCGAGAGCAGAAGAGGACGGCGTGGAGCAGTGTGGGCAGAGCTTTCGCGCCAGACGTTGTGACGCAAAGGCGCGCGCCGAAGAGGCCACCAGGAAGCGATCCAGCCCCAAATCTACGAGACGCTCGATCGCGCCCAATGCTGAATTGGTGTGCAGGGTTGAAAAGACGATGTGACCAGTCAGAGCGGCTTGCGCAGCGATTGTTGCGGTTTCGCCATCCCGGATCTCACCCACCATGATGACGTCAGGATCGTGACGCAGAATCGATCGGAGGCCGTCTTTAAATGTATAGCCAATTTCGGAGCGGACCTGGATCTGCGTGATGTTCGGCATCTCATATTCAACCGGATCTTCGATGGTGATGATCTTCCGATTACCATCATCCAGACGCTGAAGGATTTTATGCAGCGTTGTCGACTTACCTGAGCCGGTTGGGCCGGTCATCAAGATCACGCCATTATTGTGGGTCAGCGAACGATTGAGAGCTTGCTCCGCATAGCCTTGTAGCCCGAGCTCTTGCAGACCCGGCAAAGAGACGTCCTTTCGCAGCAAACGAATAACAATGCTTTCGCCATTCGTCCCGGGAAGAGAGGACACGCGCAAATCGACGCGTTCGCCGGACAATCTGATGGTTTGCCGGCCGTCCTGAGGCAGGCGCTGTTCGGCAATGTCCATACCGGAAAGAATTTTAATCCGGCTGACGACGGCGTCGAACTTTGATTTTGGGAAACGCCCATCGGACCGCATTGTGCCGTCAACCCGCACGCGAATTTCAAACTCGGCTTCTGCGGGCTCAATATGAATATCAGATGCGTTCTTGCGCATTGAGCGCTCGAACAACCGGTTTACGAAATCAATAACCGGCGCTTCCTCCGCCATTTCGCGAAGCTTCTGCAGGGAAAAGTCGCCATCATCGCTCGCATTCTCGTTCGCTTGAGATTGCAAAAGATATTGTTCGATTGTCGCGCTCTTTGCCAGAAACACTCTGATTTGTGTGCTCGAAAAAAGTTGGACGCGCCACAAGGCGTGTTCAACAGACTCAAGTAATTGCGGTGCAAGCGGACGCTGCGCCGCGACGATCAGCTCGTCATTCGACCACCACATGATGGCTTGGTGATAGGTTGCCCAGGTCCAATCCAAACCTAGCCGTTCAAGTGCGGTATTGATCGGTTCCAATGAATCTGGTCGAGCCGCATCCTCTAGGATTGGGATCTGCAATTGCTCACTGAGCGTAGAGACTAAGTGCTCTTCAGAGAGCGCCCCGATGCGGAGCAGCGCTTCTCCGAACAGAATACCCGCCTCTTGCTGCAGCACGAGTGCCTGATCGACGTCAGTTTGGGTGATCAGTTCACGCTCGACCAGCAGCTGACCGATTTTCTTCGGCGCGTGGATTTTCGCAGCTACGCTAGAGCTCATGGTTGACTTCACCCTACAAAAAAGAACACTTTCTATACTGTCTTTGAGTGGCGTGATCCAGCAATGTCAATTTTTTCATACAGAGCGCTTGATGAGCGTGGCCAAGAAGTTAAGGGGCAAGTTTCTTCAGGATCGAAGAAGTTAGCCTTTGCAACCTTACGCGAACGCGGGCTTTCGCCGGTTAGCATACAAAAAGAATTCACGCTCAAAGAGTTCAAACTGGGCCTTGCAGCCTCGGACAAGCAAAAAGCTCGCGTGATCCGGCAGCTGGCTGTCCTCTTGAACGCCGGGCTTCCTTTGGCCGATGCGATTGAGAGCATTTCTGGTAATTCTACGGCTGGAAACATCCCTGAGCAAATCGCAAAAATGCGGACCGACTTGCGGGCGGGTGCCCGTTTTTCCACTGTTTTGTCAGACCATTTTGAGGGGCTTCCACCGTATGTGGTCCGATTGGCGGAACTCGGTGAGGCAACCGGAAATCTCGGGCCAACCATGATGGAAGCCGCGGACAAATATGAATACGACTTGGAGCTGAACAGCGAAATTCGAGCGGCTCTTGCTTATCCATCCTTCCTGGTTGTGGCGGGATCGATGATCGTCCTGTTGCTTTGCCTTTTCGTTGTGCCTCAATTCGCGGACCTGCTCGAAAACAGTGATGGCGACATCCCGGGCATCTCTAAAGTTGTGATCAATTCCAGCGTTTGGCTGAAAGCGAATTTGACATTGGCTATGGCGATCTTTGCGGTCTTGGCTGTCATCGGGTTTAGCGTCCGAGACCAGCTTCAGAAGGCGGGCAGGGCGGTGTTGGAAGGCATCCCCGTAACGCGAAACATGTTGATCGCGGGTGACATGGCGCGCTGGTGCTCCACGTTGCAGAGCGCTTTGAAGCATGGATCGGGTATGCTGGAAGCGTTGAGCTTAGCCGAACCTGAAATCAGGTCGCCAAAAATTAGAGCAGGCTTGGAACGTACGCGCAAATCCGTTCGCGGCGGTGAACCCTTGGAGGTCGCGATCGAAAAGCACCTGCCGGATTTCGACGGTACCGTATTGGACATGATCAAGTCGGGACGCCGGGTCGGGCGATTGCCTGAAATGCTTGAATACTCAGCAGAAGCGTTCAGACGCGACACGAAAGAGCGCACGCAGCAAGTCACGGCGCTCATCGAGCCGAGCGCCATTCTCGTGATTTCGCTTATTGTCGGAACGATTGTGATCAGTATAGTCTTGGCTATGACATCGCTCTACGAGCTGGCGCCCTCCTAGGTATAGTAACGCAGATTGAGAATCTCATGATGAAGCACGTATTTAGTCACCTCCGATCCGCTATTCGCCGGGCGCAGGCTGAGCCCGCAAAGCAGGGCGGGTTCTCGCTTCTGGAAATTCTGATCGTTTTGGCAATTATGGGCATGATCTCTGCTTTGGTCGCGCCGCGTTTGTTCCAACAGATCGATCGCTCTCAACAAACGGTCGCAGAAACACAGGTCCGTTCAATCTTGGTCGCGCTTGATACGTTTAAACTCGACGTTGGACGTTATCCGACAACGCAAGAAGGCCTCGACATTTTGCTGGCGCCGCCAACTGAATCAGCTGCCTCGAGACGTTGGGCTGGGCCATACATTGAATCAGTTCCGCTTGACCCTTGGGGGGTTGCGTATCGCTATGCGCCGCCCGAGCGAGATCGGTCTGGATTTGAAACGGCCCCCTCCGTCTTCACTTTCGGCGCTGACAATGAGCCTGGCGGCGAAGGCTTGGATGCGGACTTGGGTAAGGTGCCAGATCAGCTGATAAGTTAAATATCGTCCTCGACTGAAATTCATTGTCCCGAAATTGCCGATATTGTGAGATAACGTGCTGAGGGACAAGCTTAAGAGATTGTGTATGCGTAGATTACTAAATCGGTTTTCAGGGGGTATTTTAGCAGCGACAATCGTGCCGCTGGTCATAACCTCCTGCTCATCGAGTTTGCCCAGAGCGCAAGAAACCTTGGGAGATGAGTTAAATCGGTCAGAACTGATTTTAGAGACTCGCGAACAACAAGGCAGTTGGAGTGGCGACAGCGCCGATTTATCTGGTGCGCTACCTAATCAAACAGAGCCATCAGAATCTTCAGATACTGCGGCACAAACCCAATTGTTTGATGTGCCCGCGTTGCGGAATGGTGTCAGCAATCGGCCTGATAGCGGCGGCGGGACACCAGCGCCGGAGTTGATAGACGCTACGATTGAAACGAGCGCGCGTGAGATATCATTGCCCGATTTGATTGATCTAGCGTTCGGTCAACTGTTGCAGGTGCCCTATTTTACGGGACCGGGAGTCGCCGAAAACGGAAATATGTCGGTGATTCTGCGTACGTCCGGGGAAATGTCATCCGAGGCTTACTTGGAGAGCATCACAGATGTGTTGAACTCGTATGGCTTTGCCGTTGTCCCAGAAGATGGCGTTTACAAGATTATCGAGGATGCCGCGCTGCGCTCGCGCGTGCCGTCGTTTATTCGAGGGCGAGCAAATTTCGATACGCCGTTAGAAATCCGACCCGTTGTGATGTTCGTCGAGCTTGAAGCCATCGACGCAAATGAAATGACGGGGATTCTACGGCAAGCCTTTCCAAACAATGATCGGCTGCAAATTCAGAGCGTCCCGAGAAATAATTCAATCACGCTAAATGGTTTGCCAACGGACGTGAACTCTGCGCTCGCCATCATCGAGGAATTGGATGAGCTCTCCTATGCTGGCACCGCGCTCGAATCTTACAAACCGCGCTTTATTGGTGCGAAAGTGTTGGCAGACCAAGTTTCGCTGATGATGAAAGCGGAGGGATGGCAGTCGAGCAGCAATGCCAGCATCCAGAGAACGTTGCTTATTCTCCCGGTCGAGTTTTCCAACCAGCTCTTCATTTTCTCAAAAAGTGACGCCGCATTGACGCGTGCAAAGTTCTGGTTGCGCCAACTCGATCAGGCCGCCACGACGGGCGATATTGAGCAAATATTCGTATACGATGTTCAGAACGTCGATGCGACATTGCTGTCAGATACCGTTAATTCCGTGCTCTCCGGGAGAAGCGCGCAATCGGCCCAGCTGCCACCGGGCGGAGTACCGGCGGGAGGGCCTGGGGCGCCTACAAGCAGAGGTGGTGCGATTGTTGTCGATGCAATTTCCAATCGTCTCATTTTCTCAGGTACGGCATCGGAGTATGCGCGAGTGCGGCCCCTGCTCGAACAATTGGATCGCGCTCCCGGCGAGGTTCTCATCAATGTGACAATCGCCGAGGTGACTCTTACCGATACAACGCGATACGGTGTTGATTTCTTCCTGGACAGCATCGGGAACGATGACTTTAACGCTACACTTGGGACAAGAGATGGTGTGAACCTTGGCTCAAACGGTTTTCAGGTGGGTTTCTTGTCTGGAAATGTAGACCTTGCGTTGAATGCGTTTGCGCAGAACGAGCAACTAAATGTGCTTTCAAAGCCTAAACTGGTTGCGCGATCTGGTGGTTCGGCAAGATTGCAGGTCGGCACGGACATTCCTGTTATTACGTCCCAGCGCGCTGACAATGCGCAAGACGGACAAGGTACGCTCGATGTGCTGCAGCAGGTGGAATATCGCAAAACCGGCGTGCTGCTGACGATTGAGCCAATCGTGTTCAGTCAGAATCGGATTGATCTGTCGATCTCTCAGGAGGTTTCCACTGTGCTGGAGGCCGCGGGTGTTGCGGGCAGTCCGACCATTTCCAACCGAACCTTAGACACTCAGCTGTCGGTTCAAGACGGCGAAACAGTGGTCTTGGGTGGCCTGATTCAAACGAACAATAATGAGACCCAAACCGGTGTTCCTATTCTCAAAGACCTCCCGATTGCGGGTAACCTGTTCCGGACGAATTCGCTGGGCCAAACTCGAACCGAATTGTTGGTGTTGATCACAGCTTATGTTCTGCGAGACCGAGAAGAGAAAGCTCAGCTGGCGGAAACACTACTTCAGCAGATTGAAGGCGTGTCAGCGCGCGAAGATAATTTGCGGACCATGCTTCGCAGCAATGTCGGTCACCTCAACGTTCGCACGCCTTCGCGCGAAATCGAGCCGGCTATCTCCGTGGATGATGAGTGAGTTGGCGAAGCACATATTCTCAGCCAAACGCTGAAGCTGGGTTCTCGCTAATGGAGGCCATCGTTGCGGTGGCGATTCTAGGTGTGGCCTCGGTGCCTTTGCTTGTTCTTCAATCACAAAATGCCAGAAGCGTAGGCCGATTGGAAAACAGCGCTGCTCGAATAGCGGCTGAGCGTGTCGCGGCTGACTATCTCGCTGTGATCGATATTTCCGACGAACGTGAGGGCGTTTTCGATATGGGGGGAGGTTGGTCAGTGTCCTGGCGCGGCGTTCCCGTTACGGAAGCAACGAATGCTGTGATGAGCGTTGGTCAGCAGGGAAGATATAGCGCTCAATTGGTGCGAATCACTGCTTTCGTGCAGCACGCTGACGGTCGGTCATTCGAAACTGAAGTCTACCGCACCGCCGCACGCGAACAGTTTCCCTATCGCGCGTTCTAGTTGGGGTGAATGATCAGTTTTGCAGGAAATATTTGTCCCTGTACCGGTGCGCAATTGCAACGATTTTGGTGAAACAAATATGAATATGCAGAAATTCCGCTTACTCGCTTGACAGGTGAAGCTGACAGTCTTTTAACACCGAGTGTGGGGCGAGCCCCCGCTGTCCAATGCGTGCGAACGGGATTATTCAGGTGCGCGGCGGATGTAGTAAATCAACCGAGGGAAAATCCTTATGAAAATGATGAAACTAATGGGGGCCGCATCTGCCGCAGCTCTTATCGCTGGGGCCGCAAATGCACAGCTTCAACTGGAGCTGTCTGATGTAGCGCCAACCGCAGCTGGTACCATTAACGCAACTAGCGGAACGGTCACAGTCGCGGAAGAAGTAGACTTCGCAGCACTATCTGCCGCTGTCGGCGGTTCGACTGGTACTGTCGGCCTTGAGGTCCTGACACAAGGTCAGATCCCTCCAGGTCAAAACATCTTCCTGACCGTGCAACTGACAAATGCAGTATTTGCGTCTGCTCTTGACGGCGACGAAGTTGTTTCTGGCGACACAGGTTCGGTTGTGAACTCTGGTGGTGCAGCTGGCGAGTCTACAGTGCGTTACCTGGTGACCTCTGACACAGCCGATACTTCTAGTAACGGTGGCGCTCGTGACGCGATTGGCTTGGTTCTTCCAATCCTGATGTCATCTTGTGGCGACGTTACTGCTCAAGTTACTGAGTTCCAAACAGAGAGCGCTGGAACACCGATTGAAGGTGGCACTGCTTCCCTCACTACCGGTTCTGGTCTGACACTTGCGCCAGATGAGATTGCTGACTGTGACGACGCATTCTGGGCAACTATTTCGCCAGACACAAACCCAACTGCGATCGACTTCATGGCAACAGCCGGAGCGTTCGAAGGTTTTGTGGCGGATACAGTTAGCACCGACACAGCAACTGTCGCGACCATCGGTGACGCGGCTGTTCGTGTTGACACAAGCGTATTCATCGATTTCGGTTCTACCGCTGCGTCTGTTACTGACGTCATCGGCTACGAAGCCGACATTGACTTCGTAGATGACGCTGGTATTGCTTCAGGTGCAGGTACCGGAGCCGCATTCTGGGTGGATACTGCAGCCGCAGCATCGAACACTATCGCGCTTGATGGCGACGCGGTCGCTGGTGCGCCTGCGACTGCCGCTCCTGGGGATCTCGGCAACATCGAGATTACTGCGGACGCGACAAACGACATGATGGCTCAAGTTGTGTCTGTCAGTGATGCGATCCTGAACCTGCGTACAACTGGCGGATCTTTCCTGAGCGCGTCAGATCCATTCCTGTCTGCAGACGTTGAAGACCTCGTATTCAACGGTTCTACATTCGGACCATTTGACTGGGTTGCAGACTCTAACGGTCGTGTGAACTCAATCTTCCGTGTGACTGGTCTTGCTGGTCTGCAATCAGACGTTCCTTCACTTCTCATCACTGAGAATTCACGGAACGGCGTGAACGGCGTCTTCCCATTCACTCTGGAAGCTTCTAGCGTCCAAGGTTCGGAAGTGCGTCTGAACAGCACCGACATCGAAGGCATCGTTGGTTCAGCATTCGGTACAGCTGACATCACTTGGATCTTCGGCGCGACGCTCGATCTCGACGTTGACCGTCTGCTTTCTGGTCCATCAACAGCGACTGTTGTGCCATTCGGTGACAACGCGAACTCTGATGAAACAAATGGCGATACCGACCAGCTTCGTCGTTCTGTTAACGGAGATGACGACGGTAACTTCTAGGTTACAGTCGACTTCAATTTGGAAAGGCGGCCTTCATTGGCCGCCTTTTTCTTTTGGGGGTACTTGCGCATATGGAGAATGTTCAACTCAGCTTGGCGATCATCGGTGCCCAAAAGGCCAGTACGACCGCCCTGGCGCAGTATCTCAATCAACATCCGGACATCTATTTTCCTGAGGTCAAGGAAACACATTTCTTCAGGCGGCCGCTTACAGCCGATGGGCCAATCGATCGCGATCCGGAATTGCTCAATCGAAGATTTGTCGATGCCCCGCGTGACTGCTTGTATGCGGATGGAACGCCAATCTATTTGTATTGGCCGCATGCAATCTCATTGCTGAAAGAGCACAACCCGCAAATGAAACTGATTGTGAGCCTGCGCCATCCAGTGATGCGTGCCTATTCTGCATGGTCAATGGAACGGCGCCGCGAGCGTGAACCGTTGAGTTTCAGCGCTGCCATCCGCGAAGGCAGGAGCCGGGTTACGAACGCGCCCTTCGGTGTGCACAATATCTATAGCTATGTGGAGCGCGGTTTTTATGCGCAGCAGCTGAGCCGCGTATTTGAGATATTCGACCCGGCGCAGGTCTTTATCCTCAGATCCGACCAAGTGTCAGCGCAGGATGAGAAGATGCAGGCCTTGCTCGCTTTTCTTGGCGTCAACGCCGTTGAGTTCGAGCCAATCGAAGAGAACGTGAACCCAAGCAGTCTCGCCGCTCCGGCGGGGCTTGAAGACGACTTTACCTTCCTGCAAGACCTGTATCGCGAGGATTTGGTCTCGCTGTCCGATATGCTAGATATAGATATCTCAGATTGGTTTTCCGTACCCGAAATTCATTTTTAGAAATGTTCAAAGACCGCTCTTCTGTTTCACCCCGAACATTGCCCGCCTTGCCAGATCGGGCATCGCAGCTGGGTTTCAGCCTACTCGAGGTTCTTGTAACGCTGACAATACTGGCGATTACGTCCGCGGTAATTTTCCGATCACTTTTGTTTCAAATGGATCTCGTAGATCGCGTGGAAACCAAAAGCGCGGAAGTCTTTGATGATCAAATTGTCCGTGGTGGATTTCATCGTGTCGTTGAGTCGTTGGTGCCAGCCTGGCCCGAAGAACCGCGATCCTTCCAGTTTATTGGTGAGCCGACGCGGTTTCAGGGGCTTTCATCGAGTATTCTGTTCTCAAATGAGGCACTGATACAGCCATTCATCTTCGATCTTCGTGATGAGGGGCGGGCGTTGTATTTTCAGGCGGACGGGCAAGAATTCCAGTTAGCTTCGTTCGAGAGTCCAGCGCAAATCGATTATCTTGGACAAAACGCGGTGTGGAGCCCAGTCTGGCCACCGACGAGCTTTCCCGACCCTGGGCAGTTTGATGACTCAACCGAGTATCTCATGCCACCTCTGCCGGTCGCGATCCGGCTCCGCACAGAAGGCAATGAGACGCTCCACTGGCTCGCCAGAGTAGGGTGGGTTGGTATGAGGATGCCGCGTCGCCAAGACCTCGATCTTGGTGAAGGCGGGAGTTCGTTCGACTTCTAAATCAGTCTTACTCGTCCGTTAGAAAGAGCGGAATTCGGATAAGATCGCTGTCCAGTCGCGCCACCAAGGCATCCCGAGACAGATCCGCGACTGTCCATTCGTCGACCAGAAGGTCACCTTTCTCAACGTACACTTGTTGACCATCTTCGTGGGCAACGAGGGCGATGAGCGTATCATCTCTGCGCGAAATCGAAATCAGCGTTGGGAAAATCGTTGGACCAGTGTCTTCCTGAGCTGCGGCTTCTTGTGCGGCTGCTTCCGCGGCGCTGATGCGTGGCTGTGTGTTCGGAAACAGGCGGCCCGTGCTCAAAGCGCTTAAGAACCGATCTCCAGAGTTGAAATAATTGATCGGTGCAGCTGGCTCGCGCCAGGCATCACCAGTGGACTGGTTTGAGGCGCCGGCACGACTGCCATTCTCAAACAAGACAGAACCTGCTGTCCCCAGCAGGACCATAGCGCCCAAGAGGGTGAAAACGCGAGCACTCATTGGGGCGCCTCCTCATTTGGCAATGAGGTCAGATAAGGCACATAACCCGCAACCGACATTCTCGTTTTTTGATCCGTACGAATAGGCGCCGAAATATCGGTGATCAAAATGGTCTTGGGCGAAACACTCAATGTGACGAGCAGCTCTGAGAGGACGTTTGCGCCCCCGAGTCCGGTCACTTCAAAGCGTAGCAGATCGTTGTCGCCCGTCGATATCGGATCGCTGGCGACAGATAGACGAACACTTTCGAGTCCAATTTCGCGCGTGAGCTCGGTGAGATGTTTCTGTACGTTGGCGGACGCAATCCCTGGTGTTTCGGCCTGCCAGCGCGTCTCCATCCATGCGCCGCGCGCGTCAGATGCCAGTGCAAGGCGATCTTCCCATTCAGATACACTGCCTTCTGACAGGGTTTGAATTTCACGCTCTAGTGTCTGCTTTTGTGCGAGCAGTCGGTTCTTTTCATCCGAAAGTTCTAGCAAGCCAAGGACAACGACGACGATCCCGAGCGCAATCAGCAGATATTGCATCCGCAATGGGATGTTGGCGCGGACTTGTTCACGAATATTGTCGGCAATGCTCATGGTTGCGCCTCGCCTTCAGTTTCGTCGGTGGTGACGGTTCCGATGATCGAACGACTTCCGGAATCAAACCTAACTTCCGACCAGTTTGTGCTTGCCTCTAACGCTTGCACGAGTGCGACGACGTTAAGGTCGTCTTCTGACCGGCCCTCGAGTCGAACTTCGAGCGTTGGTGCGTCATAGTTCACGGCGGCGGCATTGGCGTTTGCACTGACCAATGCAGCTTCCATGTCCATCAGCGCATAGACAAGTGCTTCAGGTGCACCCAGGGCGCTCATCTGCGAAATCTGGTTCAACTGAGCCAAGGCGCGACGGCGGTTTTGCAGCCAGGGTTGAGCCGCTTCTGTTCGCTCAGCAGCTTCTTGCTCGAGCCCAGAGATTTGCGCGTTCAATTGAACAATTTTACTCGCATTATAAGCCAATGGGGCGGCGCAAAGAATGGCAGCTCCGACGATGAGCTGTGCTGGCGTGATCGACCGCAAGCGTTCGCCCCAAGTCGGCGCCACCCATACGCGGTCGCTAATCCAACTTGCTTCTTCAACCTCGGGGAGCGCATACAGAATTGGCGTCCCGTTCGGTTCCGTCGGCCAATATCGTGATTGTGCGCCGCGCTGGAAGATGTCCCATTCCATTTCGGTTGGGGGTTCCGGCCACCATCGAGATGCAACGCAGAAATGGTTATGCCAGATCTCTCCGTCGAAACCGCTAAGCGCGCGTACAACGCGTGCGCCGGCTTCAATCGGGCGCCGTGCGAGTGGTTCGGGTAAGACGCGCAGGGATGGATTGCCTGTGAGCTCCCCGATCGCATGGCGATCCCAGGTCCAAACGTTTGCGAGCATAGATTGTTTGCCGCGATTGCTGAGATCGACCAGAGCCACCGGCTCAGTGAATCTGGATTCGAACTCTGCTTGTGCTTTTGCCGCACGCACACCGACCCCGTCACCCCGTGACAGGACTTTTCGCTCCATAACGTAGTGATCTCTCGTCAGAACAGTGATCATCCCGAGGGGACGGAATCCCTTTGTTAGCGGGATCAAGTCACCGCTATCACTGATCGTTTGAAGACCTGGAAACAGGAAGCTGTTTAACATCATCGTTTGGAGTATATTCTCGCTTGTCCACCAACATTACCCCATCTGCCACCGTGCGTCTTTGGCGCGGCAAGTTGGGAGCTCCTGTCGTCCTTTCGAATTCCACTATACGCTGCAAAGGGGGGGAGCCGCTTTGTCCATCTGCAAAGAAAATAAATCTAGCGCCCTCACTCGGCAAGCGCGAATTCAGTATAACCTCATCTACGAGATCCGGGCGACCCCTTGAAAACACGGTACCGACTTCTTCTCGGTAAAGTTGGACGAGATCGTCCGGCGACCATTGCAGGGCCGGACGTCCTGCCATTGGAAGGACGGAAAAGTGTTTCAAAACGCGGGCATACTCGGTCGGCGTAAGCTCCCAATCGATCACTCGGTTGAGTTCGTCAATTGTTCTCAGAGAGGAATTGGAAGGCGGCGGCAGCGTCCGAAACCGGTAGTCTGCACGTTCTCCGCCCAGAAAACCGCGTCTATTGTCCGGGTCGCGATAATCTCGAAGCTTTGCCGCGAGACTTTTTGCCAGGCTCGGTTGTTCCAGGTTTGCAGACAACCAGGTTTCAATAACCGATTCAGAGGCGCTGTTCAGAGAGATTAGGCCGCTAATGTCGCGATAAAAGACATCGACATTTATGCCACGAATATTCAATCGACGAAGCTCGCCTGTGGCTTTCCAAATTTCATTGTCCGGAACGTCGGACTCGTCCGGTAACAGGTCTGGCAGGATCGTGCTTGGGTCCAGGAAGCGATCCGACACATCGAGTCCACGCGTCGTCATTGGGCGAGTAAGGAACGTGTAGGTGACGATCTCTTCGGCGTCTTCGATCGCGCGTTCCACATGGTGGTTTTCGATCAACACTGAGAGATCAGCTGTGCGCTCGCGGATTGTATTCACGCCAAGGATAGAAATTGCGGACAGAATCGCAATTACAACAAGAACGTATGGCAGTACAAAGCCTCGTTCAGAATGTGATCCCTTGCATTCCATCATAAGCGTATCCTATGTGCTCCTTAACGGATAGACGCATATCTCCATGACGCAAGCTTTTGGCTGAAATCGTCCGACGCCAAACCCTAAAGGAGCCCCTTTGGCCAAGATTAGTATCATCATAATCTCGTATAATATGGCGCGCGAAGTTCCGCGAACTGTGACGTCGTTCTTGCCGCCATATCAGGTTGGCGTTTCGCCGGAAGATGTTGAGATTATCGTCATGGATAATGGGTCTCCACGCCCGATTGCCGACTCTATCCATCAAGCCTGGCCAGACAATGTCCGGTATCGGTTCGTGGAAGACGCTCACCCATCGCCCGCAAGAGCGTTGAACGAAGGGGTTGCAATGTCGACAGCCCCTCTGGTCTGCCCTGTTATCGACGGGGCGCGAATGGCCAGTCCAGGCTTGCTAAAGTGGGGACTGGAGGCGACCCGCCATGAGCCCAGAGCATTTGCATCGACCGCCGGCTTTCATCTGGGGGAAACATTACAGCAAATCGCTGTTGAAGATGGGTATTGCCAGGAGGTCGAAGATGAGTTGCTGAAATCGATTAACTGGCCTGAAAACGGTTATCGATTGTTCGAGATCTGCGCTCTAGCTGGGTCATCACGTTATGGATGGTTTGGCTATCTCAACGAATCCAACGCTCCGATCTTGCCGCGCGCGCTCTACGATGAGCTTGGCGGGTATGATGAGGCGTTCGACATTCCTGGCGGCGGTCTTGTGAACCTCGACTTTCTCAATCGATTGCTGCGCCTGCCGGACACGGTGTACTATTCCATTCTCGGCGAAGGGACCTTCCACCAGTTTCATCATGGCGTCACCACATCGCGGCGTGTGATCAAGCCCGAGGCAGACGGGGTGACGACGTGGGAAAAATACACGGCTCAGTATCGCAATATTCGGGGGGAAGACTACCGCCCACCCAATCGAAAGCCCGTCCTAATTGGACAATTACCCGCGGAAGCAAACAAGATTGCAGCGCTCGGATTGGACAATCTAATCCAAGGTCGGTGACCTCGCTTTAAAACAGTCCTTCAGCGCACACGCGGTTGCGGCCGAGTGATTTGGCTTTGTTCAGGGCTGTGTCGGCGGCTGTGATTAAATCCTCGACGGAGCGTCTGGATTTGAACGGCGCGATCCCGAATGAGGCGGTCGCTTCGAGTTGTGCTGCATGGAACTGGGAGGTCGACGCGCGGGCTTGTTCGAATTGGTGTTTGACGGCGACCATCAAATTGTAGGCCGACATCACATCAATGTTTGGGAGGATAATGGCAAATTCGTCGCCGCCATATCTGGCGACAAGGTCTTGGCCTTTTGTGTTCTCGAACAAGGTCGACGCGAATGTTTTGAGGACCTCATCGCCGGCTTGGTGTCCGAGATTGTCATTCACCGCTTTAAACTCATCCAGGTCGGCCAGAACCAGGCAGAAACGGCCGCCGGTGACTTCGGCATCTTCAATCTGTTCACGGATTCGATTCTCAAACGCGCGTCGGTTTGCGACGGAGGTGAGCGGGTCAAGCAAGCTTTGGCGGCGCGCCTGTTCCAGCTCTTCATTGAGCTTTTGAACTTTCTCTTGTGACTTTCGAAGGCCATCTGTCAGCCGCGTCGAGACGACAGACATTTTCTGGCTTTCGCTGATCAGTTGACCGAGGAGGGCTTTAACGTCTTCCCCGTCTACATTTTCCGTAGGGGTATCGGACAGATCGTCGAGCGTGGTCCTGAAATGGGCGTTTTGTGTCATGCCCGCCTGGAGCAGCTTTGAAACGTCTTGAATGCTGCTCTCGATCTCTTTTCCGATCGCTTCATTCTTCTGAACCGTCTGATTTGGGCTAATATGCTCGCGGTACAGCTCATTCAGTTCATACTGATCAAGTGCACCACCGCTGGCAATGATCTTGTCGACGGCGAGACGCAACGCTGACGGGGTTCGAGACACATAGGAATACCAGACAGCGTATGCGGTCGGGTCTGGCGCTGTGCCATGCTTCTGAATTTCATCGAAGGCGGCCTTGCAGTGCTTGAAAACAAGCATGCGCTCGCTCAGAGGGGTATTTTCCTCTGCATCGATTTCTTTTTTTTGCGCAGCCGACGCCATCGACAACCCCATCATGTTTGGACGAGATTCTTCTATCCAGGGTTGTTTTAATTAGAGTTAACTGAGCCCCACTCTTTGCATTCATTGCAGTGCAAAAATGTCGCGGACCAGATCGGATCAGATTGGGTCTGCGAGGAAGAAAAGCCGCTTCGCCTCAGATCGCAAATATTGGTGAATCTCGTTTGGAAGCGTCTGAAATTCGGGAATCAGTCCGCCCAGAGGCCAAACAATCAATTCAGGCTGCCGAGCTTGAAGCGCCTCAAGGTCTTGTTTGATTTGGACCTTCGCATTCTCTGCAGTGGCGTGCGTAAACGGGGAAAACGGTGCCCAGCTGATCGAAATCGGGTGAGCATTGGGTTCGCCGCGCATCTGACGCGCAAGGCCGCGTTGGCCCTCTCGGGCAACATTGTCGCCATACACAAAGACAACATCTCTATTCGCGCGAACATCATCACGCGTCGTCCAAGTTTGACGTATGATATGCACTGTCTCGCGTGGAGAGTGGAGCGCCATGATTTTGCATCCTGCTTGGTTAATCAGCAGGTCAAAAGCAAGTTACGGACCAATTCTATTTTAAGTAGTAATAATCCCTTAAGGATAAGGTCACGTTGACGTGAATGCGTCGGTGTTGCCGCGGTTTGTCTAGGACTCTTCGCGGCGTAAGTCTTCATTGATGCTCGCCAGGCGGACGCTGACAATATAGGCCTGTTGGGATTCCATATTTGCCATGATCAGGCCGGCTTGTTCAGAGCTTAAGAGACGCAAGAACCCTGCCGCAAAGCTTGGATCCATCTGATCGAAAATCGTTGCCGCCTGGTCGGGTTTCATCGCGCCATACATCTGGGCCAGATGATTTAGGTCCTCACCCGCGAAGGCCTGCATGTCCTCCCAGCGGGTTTCCAGGCTGGCCTGCAGCGCTGTCAGGTCGGCGCGTGTCTCAGCGAGCTCGGCCTCAAGCGCTTGTAGCTCAAGCTCACGCGCGGCGAGGGCTTCGGTTTCTGTTTCAAGGCGCAATTGGTCGGCGGCGAGCGCTTCAGAAAGGTCTTCACTAAAGCAAATCTGGCCTTCAACAGGCAGGGCGGCTTTAGTGGCTTTGGCGTCTTCTGGCTTGGTTGAAACCGTTTCGACTTTCTCGTCTGAATCGGCTTCGCGAGCGTCAGCGACATTTGCAGGAACCAAACGCGTCGCCGCGCCGAGTGTGAACAGCACGCCCAGCGTTAAAAGGACATTGG
>JALUWJ010000076.1 GCA_027019605.1 Henriciella sp.
TGGCTCCTCTTTGTTGCAGCACTTTTGACGGTGACTGCGTATTATGGCGCACTTTGACGCCGGGGAGCAGGAGCCATCCACTCCATCCGTTTTAGGGCGACATCAGTCTCTGGTTTCAAGACGCGGCTGGCTTACGTCTTTTCTCCGCCACTATTGGACATCAGCATCAAAGCCTCGCCTTTGTTTCCAATAAGCGTCAATTGCACTGACCGTAATAGGCAGCTCCTCGGCTATTGCATTCGCCATGACCGAAACTTCATCGGGATCGTGAGAACACTCACTCAGAGTATCGGGCGATGCCAATGCCATGATCAAACTAACGGCTGCACCGTGGTCTGATTCAAAAATAGATTTCCACGCTTCTGGCCGCATTTCAATCGCGGTCACGAAACCCTCCGCCCATATCTCTCCTAACAAATCTCCTGTGTGGTCGGACATGATGATCGGTTCGAAGCTTTCCGGTTTTTCGGCCAATTCAAAAATGATTTGATTGTAGCGTGCGATGACTAATCCGCAGATTTCCTCTGCTTCGTCTGGTCCTGAAAACGATGCACCTCGCTCGCCCCAGATCACCGGCATCCACTCGCTTGGCATGATTGTTTCTGGGCCGACCACGATTCCAGTCAAAAACCCATCCAAGACCGATACCGTCATCGCATCGTCACCTACCTTATCCGAGAGCAGGAAATCTTCGAGTAAATCGAAATCGTCATCTGTAAAGAACGGGTCCGCTTTATCCATTTTTCGTAACGCCATTTTTCAAGCAACTAAACAAGGCAGAAAAGTACACTCAAACCGAACAGTTCTCAATCTTAGACGTGGCAGAGGGGCCGGATCGGGACGTCTTAATTCGCCCAAACAAACTCCCGCGGTCGGTGATTTTAGAGCCAACCCTCACCCCGAACCATGGTATCCGATCAAAGCATGAGTAGCTCCAAACACTCGCGATTCGAACTGATCTCGTTACTCAGGAGCAGATCACAAACTTGGGATACGTGTGAATCAGGACCGGTGACTTGATCTGCCAAATGTCCTGGAATAGAGTCTCCTAAGGGTCGAAAGACTCGAAAGCGCAAAATGTGCTCAACTGGCAAATCGGAGGATGTTGTCCTCCTAAACCATTGCCATTTCAGACTTGATGGTTCGTCCTTGTACGCATCATTTTGATGCATGGGGTGTGAACAAATTTCAATGATCTGATTATACGTTCAGGATGATCAAAAGAAGATTGATACGCCCTTTACTTTGTTTGGTCCTACGCGGAACGAAGCGGCATCAGGCAATACTTGCCTCGTCCGTCCTATTTAGATCTGCGTCTTCGAACGGGCGGCTATGGAAACAAAATTCAATTTGAAGCCCATTCGGGTCCGCTAAGAAGATCGAATGGGCGTGTCCCAAATCAATGCAATCTGAAACGTCTATATCCAAAGCCAGCAGACGATCTCGCATGGCCTCTAAGTCAGCCATGGAGTCCACTTTGAATGCGAAATGGTACATGCCTGCAGGCGTTCCTAGCGCTTCATTTATCCCAGTTGGAAAACTATTAGGGATGCCTTCAACTTCTGTTGGCGCCATGAAGACGATGAATTCATCACAACCAACTTCAAAATATACTTGGCGAAGTTCCCCCCCCTCTCGAATAGACGTCCGATGATCCGCGACCCGGCGAAACCCGAGCTTGCGCGTGTAAAAGTCTATTGTGGTCTCGATATCAAGCGTCGCCACTCCCACGTGTGAAAAACCGGGCATTTAAGTTACTCTCTGTTCAACGCAAAATCGCTTCTTTATGTGCTCGGCTAGCCTTAACGTGAGCACCAGCATCGTAAAGCTTGGATTGGCCCAACTCACCGTCGGAAAGACGCCACCACCGGCTATGTATAGATTATCATGGTCATGCGAACGGCAGTTAGAATCAATCGGTCCTAGCTCTGGATCGGCGCTCATCCGTGTGGTTCCCAGTTGATGATTTGAATGCAAAACGTCTTCGTCCCGAAAATCCGTGGCGCGCACCTCGTGGGTGATGTGGCCTGCGCCAAATGCTTCGAGCTGCGCGCCAATCTCATTCGCAGAGACTGCAAATGTGTGGCGATCCAAATCGTTCATAGTCCAATGCAGATTAAGTTTCGGAATTCCCCAGTCATCAAGCTCACCGTCAAGGCTGACGCGGCTTTCAGGATTAGGGGATTGTTCTAAAAATAGGCCAAGTTTTGGACGGTCTTTCAACTCCATTTGCGGGGTTCGAAAAATGTGAGCCCGGTGGTTCAAAACGCCCAATTCTGATTGTCGTCGCTCCGGTAATCCAGCGCAGAGCGAAAACGGAAAGCCATCGCGATCGCGTATTTTTTCCGCCCAGATCTCTATCGGATGCTCCAGCGCGAACTCAAATCCTTGCGCAACGAGATGTGGATGTTCGCAAAAGCATAGTCCAACCAGATTGGAAGAGTTGGCCACGCCGTGCGCGATTTGTGATTGTGAAGCCAATAAGAGGCGGGCAGATTCCAATCCCCCCGTGGCAATAATGTAAGCATCGGCTTTTACGGTGAATTCGTGCGCATGCCGCGTTCGACAGCGGATGTGATCCACTTGCGAATGATCTGGAGTGAGGATGATGTCCAAGGCGCGCGCATTGGCGATGATATCTAGCCCAGTGAAGTCAGGATCATCGAATGACCAGTCTTCCAGAATGCGCAGGATCGGTTTGCCGAACCGCCATGCAGTGACTTGTAGACCATCGACCTGCGTTGGAATCGTTACGAGGGCCTCTTTGGTCACCACGTCTGGTTGGAAATTGGTTGATCTCAAGTTCAAGAACGTTCCGGCATCGGCGCGAAATGGCTGCAAGTCAGCACGCTCGAGCGGCCAACCGCTCATCGGCACCCAATCGCGAGGGCGAAAATCAAAATCGTCAAACTCGGCGCAATATCCGGCCCAAATCGACGTTGATCCGCCCAATCGAAAATCGCGAATTGCGCCAAATGGATAGGCCAATCCGCTGCTTATTGCTTCATCTGACACTTCATCACCCGGCGGTGCGAGATCGACGTCACCACGCTCGACGATCAGCACACTTAGATGCGGCGAAAGTTTTGACGCGAGCGCCAATCCCGCCATACCTCCTCCGATAATGGCGACCTGTGCCTGCACAGTTTTTGAACTGAATTCGTCTTGGGAGTTATGCAGCATTTTTTATTAGTGACTTTCGTCGTGTTTGTGGGTCAATAGAGAAATCAATAAAGTCTCATTTCTATGTTTTTGGAGCGCTCAAAAAGGGCCAAAATGACAGGTTTGTTTGATATTCACCCAGAGAGAGCGGCGCGCCTGAACGCGGCAATTGAGAGTGACGGGTTCGCATATATGGCCAACGCCATTCCAGAACATCTCTGGGCCAACTTGCGAGATGAATGCGGCCGCGCCCGGAAGACAGCAAACTCAGCACAAAGCGATAGTCCGCTCGCGTACCGGTCGTCGCTGTCTTCTCTGGGTGAGGTAGGGTTGGACTTGGTCAAGTTTCGGGCCCCAGAGGAAATTCTCGCCCCTATTTTCGATCAGAAATTTGAATATTGCGAAGATGCCAGCTGCTACACCTTTTTTGAGGCAGATGACTTCCTGTCGCCACACTTAGATGGCGCCGAAAACTGCGAAGTGACGCTCCTGTTTTACATCTCTGCTACTGAGCCTGGTGAAAATCCTGAAGAGTCAGGATTGTACTTGTCGATTTATGATGATGGTCCAGACGAGACGCCAATGCTGCGAAAATCGATCGCGACGCCGGAAGGCGGTATCATGGTCGGCCGCGGTTCAAAGGTTTTGCATGGGCGCAACAAACTCTCTGAAGGCGAAAAAATCTGGATGCTGACAGCGTGTTTTCGTTCGGTCTAAAGACGGGCAATTTCCTCTTCTAACATGCGCAACAAAAACGCCCAATGAAACCCGGAGCAAAATCCGGGCGAGGTTCCAATAATCCATTTTGCGACAGTGATTTTGGACCCACGCAGGGCGGTGAAGAGGCGCGCGATTTTTTCCACCGCTCGCGCTTGCAAGTCGTCGCCCGGGAGATAGTCGCCGTCGAACGGATTGCCATTGAAGTCATTGATGAAATAATCGAGATCTATGTGGACCAAGAGAAGAGCCTGATCATCAATCTGCGCCACCAAGTCCTCGGCTGATTGACCTGAAACATAGGACTTGGACGCCGCGCTGTCAGTCGGGTCAGGTTGCGCGTGCGAGATGTCGAGAAAAGCTCGACCGGAAAGCAATGAATGGGTCAATTTGGACGGCGCTATTGTATGTGTGTTCAGGTCGCCAATCTCGTCTTTCAAATGTAGAATTTTGACCGGGCGATCGAGATAGAAAAATGGCGTCAGAAAACTACCAATGCCGACCGCGCCAGATGTGATCACCGCATCCCAATCCTGTGGTGCATAAGGATCGAACACTCGTTGATGTATGGGGTCGAACAAGCTCCCGTCGCGGTGTTCCAGCATCGTCGGCATCATATCGGTGTGGTCATCGAGATGCAAAATGGTGAGGGGAGCGCTGCGATCTAAAGAGGCGAGCGCTTTGCTCATCCACTTCCCACTCCAGCTGTCTTCCAGACAAAGATCAAAATGAGACTGTTGGCGGTGAAACGTCGCCAATTCTTGTTGGGTGCGATCAATACCAAGCGCCGCTGACCCCTCGTCGAGATACGGATCGATGTCATGATAACACGTATCTGGCCCCTGCACGCAAACGGTGTCTAGAGTTTCTGAAAGGCTATATCGGTTCGACCGGATGATAGGCAGAAGCGCGGCGTGCACCTCATCAGGCGCCATTTTGCGCGTCAGGTCTGTGTCGAGCGCGAAGGGATACCGTTCCATCATTCACCGCCATCAATCGGCTGTGGTGCACTCTGATCGCGAAGATTAGGCCATTTCATGGGGTGCCGTGGCGGTTTCCATATGTTCGAGCACAGTATCGGCAAAAGTTTTTACGTGTATTCTACACTCAGGTGTTTCGGTTGAATCGAAACGTCCATGACGGCGATATTTGATCAGATTGTAGCCACCCGAGCAGACTTCAAAATACTCACAACCACGTTCGCAGGCTGCGTGACTATTCTCGAAATCGGCAGCGACCTGTCTTAGCTTCGGCGATTGTGCAATTTCGTCGAGCGATTGTTCTAATATGTTACCGATGACGAAGCCCAATTCATCACCATACAGGTTCTGCAAATCGCCGCACTCATCCAAAGTTAAACCGGCATAAAAAGTCGTCAGATCGCCATTGATTTCGATACTGACCGTTTTGAAGGGGGCGCTCATGCTGCGGGCATCATATTGTGGCCGATCATTGGCATCGACCAAGAGGCGATTGAAGAAGGATGAAAAATTGCGCAATTTAGGCAAACGATGCTGGCCCTCGGAGATCGCATTCAACAATCGCGTAAGAAACGCCTTATAGCGCCGCGCATAGTCTGATATCTGTGCTTCATCATCTGGATCGATGAATAACTCATCGTGCAAGTTGAAATGGAATTCGCGAATGTGGGTCGTGAATGGTTCAAAATAAGAAATAAACGCCTCAGGATGGTCGAGCCCGTCCGGGGAAACGACTGATGTGATGTCGAATTCGATCCCTGAATCGCAGAGCGCTTGCATTCCGGCCTCAGTTGCAGCGTGGGACGATTTTCCAGACCAGTTTTTCCTGTGACGATCGTGCAGCGACGCCGGTCCGTCGCAGCTAATACCGAGCGTTACTGACCCCGCATAGTCTTGAAAAAAGGAAATCCAATCAGAATTGATCAGTGTGCCATTGGTTTGAAAGTCGAAGTCAACAATCGTGTTGACATGTTTGGAGCGCGCAAGTTCATCTCGGATTGCTTCAATCGCTTCACGATAATATGCGGGCTTAAGCACAAAAGGTTCGCCAGAATGCCAGCTGACGCGCAGACGTGAACCGATCATCTCGCTGGCAAATAGATTACGAAATGTCTCCCGGATGGTCTCGATCGACATCCGGTTTGTGCGTCGACGACTGGCTTCTGAGAGATAGCAATACGAGCAGTTTAGATTGCAGTATGACGTTCCCTGCAAAACCACCATTTCAATTGGTCCGTATTGCATGTTTCCGCGTCCCCAGAACAATTAGTGCAATCTTCTAATATGTGAAACGGCTGACTCCACCGCTCTTCGGAGAGCCAGCCGAACCGACATTTAGCGGCGCATCGCTGGTCCCCAAGATGCAGTCGCCGTGGCCTTCACATGGTCGGAGCCAGACGCCGCAAGCGGCTTGTATTGGTCAAGCTTGCCATTGGCGTGCGCGCTACGAAGGCTATCAATTTTTGAAGCGATCGTTTGGCTAGAAACAGTTGTTTTCATGAAACTATTCTCCGTCTAGAAATTGTGAATGCGAGAGGTACCGTCCCCCCAAATGAAACCTTGCAAATTGATTAACCAAAGACAAGACTGGAGATTGGGAAAATTGGATTTCTTTTTTCGCCGCAAGAGAAATGACGTGTTTCTGGGCAACCCACCCATCATGTTGACTAGGTATGGCGAGGGATTTGAGTGAGAATATTCGTTTGCGCAAATGATGCGCATCTCCAAGATGCGATAGAGCAAATCCGTCGGGAGATACCGTGGGCCCAAATCGCCGGACGGGTGGATGGCGAGAATGTCGAACCCCTACAGGTTTATTTACGGTCTGCGGTTCAGCTTGGTGGCCTAAACCCCGTCGCGCCGATCGCACGAGGAGACCTTGTATTGGACTTTGCTTCCTCGGCAGAAAGTCCGTTTGATGCGGCTAGCGGGGTGTTTTTTGTTCACGGTGACGCATTCTTGAAAGCCGCGGGCGTCGATCCTCAATCGAGCCAGTCTTATGCCCATTGGCTTCACGACCATGGTGTGGTTGAGGAATCCTCACAGGCTTATTTCCAAGCCATGAGCGATCCGCATGCGATCCAGTCGGGTGCTCGACTTGTAGTCAACAGCTTCCCTAAATCCGGGACGATTTGGCTGATGGCGATGATCGGGAAGATGCTGGCTCTACCAACTGATCGTCACATTTATCTCACACATGTGGCGGACATAGAAATCGCAGCTCATTCGAGAAATCTGTGCGGCTGCGTTGGGCTGGTGCGCGACCTTAGAGATGTTGTCTTGTCTTGGTTTCATGATGTTCAGCGTACGGATTTGCAATCCGGGTTTTCCACACCAAGGTATCCGACCATAGAACAGTTCTACTTCGAGTATGTCCTCGGAAAGGTAAATAGCAGCCCGCAATTCTATCACGGCAACCTTGAACGCTGGTTAGATTATCTCGGCGCCAGGGCAGTTCCGATTGTGCGATATGAAGACCTTCTAAGCGACCCCGCTCAGCAACTGCAACGCTTAGCCAACGCGTGGAAATTTCAAGTTTCAGAAGCAATGATCAATACGGCTGTGGCAAACACACGGCTCGAAAGCATTGCCCAGAATCTCTCATCCGGGGAGACTTATATCGCGGCGCGTTTGAAATCAGGGCACGCTCGAACTGGAGTTACGGGAGAATGGCGGACCACGCTTCCGCGCGACATTTACCGCGATATCTGGCATAGATTTTCCGGTTACATGAAACGCTTGGGATATCATGAGGAGAGTGATTGATATGGCCCCAGCCCCACCGGAACACTCAGCCTCGGCCTCAATCTCTGACCTGACTGAGGCCATCCTCTCGGACCGATGGCTCGATTTGGGGGCTCCTGCAGAATCGATGGGCAGCATCGATGCTGCCCTAATTGTGGAGGCGTATCGTCGGTTGCGGCATGGTGGATTGGCCATGGATAAGGCAGGTCTGTCGCGACAGACAATGCCGAGCTTGAACGAGATGAAAATCCGCAACGCCGTGATCCGAGGGCAAATTGATCTTACCGGGTGTGAAGACTTACAAGGCGGCGGAATAGCCTCTTTGATGCTCGACCGGTGCGTGTTTGAACGCGCTTCAGATGAGGGTCATCAGCCTGATCTCGATCTTTCCAATACGACGATAAGGTCCATCCAAGTTACCAATTGTCGACTCTCTCACATTCGCGCCAATGGGGCGCAAGTGATGCGCTCTGTTGATCTTACCGGGTCGAGCCCCCTCGATTCGACGCTTGCCAAGGCATGGTCCCAGCACGCGGAGCAGAACGCAGATGCACATTTTGAGGCCTACTTTGCTGATACGCCAGATCACCCTGATGCGCCGGTGCCAGAGTTTCTAATCGAAAGCCGAACCAAAGCCGATATTGGGCTCGACGAAGCGTCAGCAGAATCCGAGTTCTGGGTTGAAATGCGGGACATTCGGATCGCCGGTGATTTGATCGCGCGTCGCACAGTGTTGCGGACCCCGCAAATCCGTGCGCACAAGTCCTATAAACCCTGGGAAACGCGCTACGCCCTGAAACTTGGCGGGGCGAGAATCCAAGGCTCAATCAAAGCCCACGATCAATCAATCTTTGATGGTGGCATCAACCTTCACTTGGCAAAGGTAGATGGCGAGATTTGGCTAGGCGGCGCCCATATTCGTGCTGGTGAGGGCGGCGCCATTGATGCCATGACGTCAGATATTGGTGGTCTATACGCGCAGTGGCCGCGCTTGCTGGTCAAGGGCGAGATCAACTTGGACCGAGCGCAGGTTAGGGGTGACTTGCTGCTGCCAGACGCAATCATTGAATGCGACCCGAGCCAACCTCGCAGCAGCGATAGTACACCAAAGGCGATTTCGGCAACCGCGAGCAATATCGCTAATGATTGCCTTTTACATGGCAATTTGCTGGCCAATGGTGGAATCTATGCGCGCGGCATAGAAGTGGGAGGAGATTTGTCGGTCGCCAGTGCGCAAATCGTTTCGCACGATCATTTCAGCGTTGAACTCGATTTTGCCAGCATTGCGGGGCGAACCGACTTTAAAGGTGGTCGCTTTGTCGGCACAATTGGCTTGCGCGCAACCGATATAAAAACAAACTTGGATTTCAACCAATCGACCATTTATGGCCGCTGCGCACCGGACGAAGAAACAGTCAAAGCGATCGCCGGAATGGACCTGGTTGTCGGTCACAATTGCTTGCTTGGGGAGGGCGGGATCGCGTATGGCAGCATCAGCCTGGTACGCGCCAACATCCATTCGGATTTAGGGATTTATCGCCTTTCTATTCAACTCATAGACCAAACTTCCGAAGCGGCATCTCGGTTTAAAGAATACGCGCTTGATCTCGGTTGGGCGAATATTGGTGGCAATCTGATCTTTAACAAAAATGAGTTTTCGGGACGGCTTCGGCTGTCGCATGCGCGCGCGCGGGTGTTATGCGATACCAAAACTGGCTATCCCGATAAGCCCAACACTCTGTACCTCAATGGCTTCGCTTACGAAGCTTTGCTTCACCACAGTATGGATGTGGAGCATAGCGATGCATCAACCTGTGTTTCATCGCGCTTGGAGTGGCTTGAAAAGATGCCACAATATGATCCGCAACCCTATATTTGGCTTAGCCAAATCTTGTCGCGAGACGGACGTAAAGAAGAGTCGCGCGAAATCTTCATCGAAAAGCAAAACCAAGATCGCAGGCAAAAACGAAATGAGATCAAACGGGGTAGCCGGCTGATGTGGTTGCCACGGATGATTATCTTGTTTTCTTCGCAATTGTTCCACTGGATGTTCGGCGATGGGTTAAAGCCTGTGAATGCGCTGGTGACCCTGTTCTTCGCGGCGCTTATTGGCACATCGGTCTTCTGGTACGCAAATCATCAGCGCTTGCTGATCGTCGACCAACAGGCTGTCGCGACCGGGGTTTCGCAATCGCGCATCGGCGCGGTTGTTTCAGATGAGATCGACGATAGCGTCTGGTGTTCAGACAATATCTCACCCGCAATCTATGCGCTGGATGTATTCGTACCCTTGGTCGATTTACGTCACGAGTCCGCGTGCAAAGTCGGAGAATCAAGCGCAGCAGAGCAACAGGCACGATTCCCGGCGACATTTGACCTCGTCAATGCCAGGACACAAGTCGCCGTGCTCAGCTATTTTAAAGCAGTGTATTCGATCCTGGGATGGTTGTTAATCTCGCTCGCCATTATCACATTTTCAGGGGCCGTGCGACGGCGTCTGGAGCCATAGGGAACAATCAAGTCCCGCTTTCTCATTCCGTTGCGATTGACAAAGCGGACAAAACGATCCCAATCCACGCTGGGATTTGGGTGGGCCTTTCATGCGGAGCACAGCGGGGACGACGACGGTTCGAACACGTTCGAGTGTTAGGGCCACTCTAAAATCTGCATGGCGATTAACGGCGCCTTTTTTCAAAAGTGATGAGCGCTGGCCGGCATTGCGTCTGCTTGTTGCGGTCACGATGCTCACGCTCGTCATCGTCGGTACAGCCGTTCTGTTCACCTATTGGCAACGCGGCCTGTTCAATGCCTTGGAAGCGAAAGATTGGAACGCTTTTCTCGCTTTATTACTGACATGGGATCGCGACGCAGACGGCGTTTTGACAATTGGTTTTGTGCCCCTCCTAGCCGTCTTTGTCGGCGCAATGGTGTATCGGCTTTACCTGCAGCAGCGCCTGCAGCTGCGTTGGCGCGCTTGGATGACCACGCAATTTCTCGACCGCTACCTCACGCATCAAGCCTATTATCGTCTAACCTTGGACGCAGGCGCAGCGGACAATCCAGACCAAAGGATATCCGAAGACGTAAACTGGTTCACCGAAAAGTCGCTTGAGCTGAGCGTAGGCCTGTTTGAGAATATTGTATCGGTCATATCCTTCATCATACTGCTCTGGGCCTTATCAGCGAACGTTGAGTTTTGGGGTGTTTCGGTACCCGGCTCATTGGTTTGGATCGCTCTAATATATGCGCTTTTTGGAACAGCGCTGACCCATTTCATCGGCCGCCGCCTCGTACCGTTGAGTTTTTATCAACAAAAACTGGAAGCTGATTTTCGATTGTCCCTCATTCGATTGAGAGAACACGCAGAATCTATTGCTTTCTATCGCGGAGAAACCCGTGAAGCAGGTCGTACAGGTCGCGTTTTCTCCGGACTTTTGTCGAACTTCGCCAAAATCATCGACGTCACCAAAAGTGTGACGTTTTCAGTGACCGGCCTCAATCAAGCGAATCTGGTGTTTCCGCTGATCATTGCGGCACCAGCATATTTCGCAGGGCGGATACCGCTCGGGGGCGTGTTTCAAACCGCAAATGCTTTGAACAAAGTCGTGGAGAGTTTGTCCTGGTTTATCGAAAACTATATCAAGCTCGCGGACTATAGCGCCACGATCGAACGGTTGGAGGGATTTGATCTGGATCTCTCACGCAACGAAGCCACATCCCGCAAAGTTATTTTTTCCACGAGCCGCTCGCCAATAATGGTTGCCTGTCATGATCTATCTGTTTTCACCCCATCAGGCAGGGTTCTGCTTGATGAAGTGGATCTCAGTCTGGGGCAGAAGGAATGGCTTCTGCTCACAGGACATTCTGGCTCAGGTAAGACATCATTGCTGCGCACGATATCCGGCTTGTGGCCGTACGCGTCCGGAAACGTTGAGCTCACCGGTTCAAAGGTAGCGTTCATGCCGCAGCGATCTTACTTTCCCGACGACGCGCTAAAGGCTGTTTTATCCTACCCAGAAATTGACACGGCTTTTGACACGGCAGAAATGGTTGAAGTTCTGGACGCTCTAAACCTCTCGAACCTAAGTAAATCTCTGGAAGAGATTCAGCCATGGATGAAAGTCCTATCCGGGGGAGAATTGCAGCGGCTTGCGATCGCGCGCGTCATCTTGCAAAAACCGGCGCTGCTGTTTTGCGATGAGGTGACCAGTCATTTGGATTCGGATTCTGAAGCCCTCGCCTATTCCCTGATGAGAGAAAGGCTGCAAGAGACCTCGGTCATTTCAATTGGCCATCGCGAATCCATCGCGCACCATCATTCGCGCCGTATCAATTTATCTAAGTGCAAAATTCACGAACTATTCTAGTGCACATAATTTAAACCGTTTGATTTTCGTCGATCTTTAAGCACAGCAAGTGATGTAAGACATCCGGGCTGATCGCTAATGGTGTATCGCTTTTGCCATCAATATACGCGAAGGGGTCCAGATCATATGTTCTGACGACGTCGTCTTGGGTCGGTCCAGATTCCGCCAGCGAGCTCACGACAGCGGGTAGAATTTCATTATTCTCAAAAATCGTCTTGGCGTTTTGAAGCAAGATTTGGTGCTTTGGGACTTCCACCCGCGACCGTACCGTTTGTTTGAGCCGGCTTTTTTGATTCAGCGCGGCGCTGATGATGGCATCGCGCGGCAAGGGGTCGGCATGCTCAGTATCATTCCACATCGCCACGCCGACTTTGAACACTTGCGATTTGCTTTTCTTGCGACGGAAGCGATGGACACCGCGCTCCAATTGCAAATAGCCATAGGCATAAGGCCCATCGATGCGCATCATCACGGGATCCGTCGCCCGCAGCGGGGCACACAGCAAATCGATTTCGAAATTCTGCCGCCGCGCCCAATCGGCGTACATTTTGTAGAGCAGCTCAATATTCTCAGATTGCGGCGTCAGCGGCGTGATGCTGAGCAAGGCTGGGTAATCAAGCGCCTCGCCAATTGTCACCAATTCGCGCTGGACTGTCCGGAACCGAGTTTCGAATCGGTCGAAATCGCGAACCCATTTCTGCAATCCTGATTTATCGCTCACGCCACTCGCAGTGGCTTCGAGCGCTTGCAAATCATCCCGCAGGCGATGGTAGCTTTGCACATAGTCTTGAAAGCGTGATTGCAAGGCAAATCGTGACGAGGCCCGGCGAGCATCATCCCAGAAATCTGGCGCTTCTCGCTCGCGGTCAACGTCCTGGATGATGGCATGCATTTTGTTGATTTCAGCCTGTTCGCGCAGCTCTTTGATCTGCTCACGCTTTTGCTCAATCGTCTTTGGCAAGGTCTCAATCGTCAGCCGGTTGCCGCTGGCGGCTTTGGCATTTGGACGTTTTGCAGGCTTTGCGCTGTCTTCTGGCCCACGGATCAATCCAACGGCGACATCATCCTCCCGCATATAGACCTGGATGATGCTGCCTTCCGACGGGCCCCGCTCCATCAAAGTGATCGCAATCGGAAGAACAATCTCTTTTTGGATGGTGCGTTGCAAAGCCCGGCCGCCATAACGGACATCATAGCCGACCTGAACAACATGTTTGAGCACGTCTTTGCTGACATCTACCGCGATATCCCGATTGACCAGCCCCTGGCGCTTCAACACACGTTTGAGCTCCAACTCAGCGATCAGCAAAATCTGATCCCGCGTCAGCGGATGAAATGGGACGATGTGCTGGAACCGGTTGAGCAGTTCTGGCCGGAAATGCCTTTCGAGTTCGCGCAAAGCTCGATCGCGGTCAAATTCGGGATCAATCGGATTGCCAAAACCAGGTGTCGGCTTGGTTGCCGCCTGCGCGCCAGCATTGGTTGTGGCAATAAAAATGGTCTGTCGAAAGCTCACCGGTGCGCCATTCGGCGGCGAGACAGAGCCCTCATCGAGCAGCTGCAACATCACATCATGGATGCTGATACTGGCCTTCTCGACTTCATCAAACAGGATGACTTGGAAGGGGTCAGAGCGCAGCGGATCAAGCAGACGCGCTTTTGTTTTCTGTCCCGTCGGCGCGCCAATTAACATATCGATGGAGTCATATTTGGCGAACTCAGACAGGTCGAAACGCAGCATTTTCTGCGCACTGCCGAACAAAAACTCCGCCAGCGCTTTGGCAAGTTCCGTCTTCCCGACCCCGCTCGGCCCGACAAAGAGGAAAGAGCCAATCGGCTTTGTCGGATCATTGAGCCCCGATTTGTAAAGCGCAATGGTTTCAATCACCGCATCGACCGCGCGCTCTTGACCAATAATCCGTTGGCGGAACCAGCGTTTCAACTCACTCGTTTTTAAACGCGCCGTTGAAGAGACGACGAATTCTGGCAATCGCGTCAGCCGTACGATGGTTGCTTCGACATCCGATTCCGTCGGTGTCAGAACTTGATCCTTGCCCGGCGGATGTTCGCGTTTCTGATCTTCTTTCAGAGCTTCCAGAGTTCGAAACGCACCAGGCAACCCTTTCGCTTGCGGCAAGAAGGTGCCGACTAAGGCGTTTAGCTTTTGCAGAGCGGTACGCTCCAGTTTCATGCCAAGACGACCGGCGAATTGCTCCAGAATTTTATGATATTCTGGTTCATCCAAGCGCGGCATCTTAATGACGTGAAAATCGGCCATAAAGTTCGGCAGGGCGCTCAATTGATCGAGCACTTCTGGGGTCACCTCACCGATGACTTGCACGCCATTGGCGCGCTTTATGTCTTGCTGGATCATATCCCAGAAACTGGATTTCACATTGCTGGCCGTGCCCGCGCTGAGAAAGTTCCAAATATCGACCAAGTGCAGAATGGCGCGCTCTTTCCGGGCCTCTTCCAGGATCACGGCGAGCTTGGATTGCCATTCGCCCACATAGACACAACCCGCCTGAATCTCATTGGCCGAGAAAGATAGGATTTTGCGGCTTTTAGATTTGCGCAGTTTCTTATCAACACTTGCGATCAGACTGGTTTTACCATCGCCGGCTTCGCCAACGATCAGCACTGATTCCTTCGCCATAATGGCTTGTTCCAGCTCGGCCTCTAAGGCGTCGCGAAAGCGAAATTTAGTATCATACGGGAGCCGATCTTTCGGACGAGACGCCGATTTGAGCGCGCCTCGAAATCTCTCTGTATGTTCTTGCATTAAAAGCCTGCGAACTCGTATTGGCGACCGTATTCAGATTACAGACTTATAAACAGTGACTTATCCTTGTGAACCACAACTTTGAATTACGGCACTTTGCAAAGCTGACATTCCGACCTGAGTTTCCCGAAACAGCCTGTATGTTCTGTGCAGTTTCCTTCGCTTCAATTCTCTGATGACGCGCGATTTGTAATCAATAGCGACGCCAACGAAAGCGATGCAGAAAAAAAGCCGGTGGTAACACGGTGGTAACACGGCAGATAGAGAATTGTTCGCCGAGAATAGTTCGACTTCAAGCAACTGTTTTATATGGAAAAAATGGTGGTCGATACTAGGTTCGAACTAGTGACCCCTGCAATGTCAATGCAGTGCTCTACCACTGAGCTAATCGACCATCCGTTTTGAAGGAGGCGTCATCCCCTTTTGGGGGCGCCAAGTCAAGGGTGAACTGCAACCAATATCAGGCGGCCATTACCCGTTCGACTTCATCGACCAATTCGCGCAAATGAAACGGCTTGGATAGAACTTTTGCGCCAGCCGGGGTTGGCGAGCTGCCAGACAGCGCAACAGCGGCAAAACCTGTAATGAAGACGATTTTCATGGCTGGATCCAATTCGGCGCCGCGGCGCGCCAGCTCTATCCCATCAATCCCCGGCATAACGATGTCGGTGAGCAGCAAATCGAAGACTTCGCGCTCCAGCGCTTCCAAGGCGCCTTCGCCGTCTTCATAGTCTTGCACGTCATGACCTGCCCGGCGCAGCGAGGCACTCAGGAAGCTGCGCATCGCGTCATCATCTTCTGCCAGCAAGATTTTGCTCATCTAAATCCGTCCCTGAATAGTCGGCGCTCTTATGGCCGAAAGACCGTAAACCCTGAGTGAATATGACGGCAATTCACAAATAAAAAGTGAGCGGGCCTGAAATTTCACATCCGATTGAGCAAGTGAGCGCTCTTTTTGGCCTTGACCTGAACCGCAGAACACCGACCTTGAGGGCAATGCAAACCACCGCCCACAGATCTGAAACTTCGCCTGAAGTCTTGCCCGCCCCGTTTGAACTTGCGCGCGGAACAGCTCTTGCAGCGCCGGTTATTTTCGCATCTCCGCACAGCGGCAAGGTGTATCCGCGGCAAATGACGGAGCTGCTCTCCGTCCCGCTCCGCGATTTGCAGCGCACAGAAGACGCCTTTGTTGAAGAACTTTATGCCGATGCGCCGCGCCAAGGGGCGGTATTACTTCACGCCATTTATGCGCGCGCCTTTGTTGATCTGAACCGGGATGCGCGCGAATTGGACGCCGATATGTTTGCCGATGGCGTGCCGCGCGTTGCCGGCATGCCAAGCGCACGCGTCAAAGCTGGCCTTGGGTGTTTGCCACGCGTCGGCGCCAGTGGCCGTGATATCTACGTGAAACAGATTACCCGCGCCGATGGCCAATTCAGACTTGAGACCGTGCATGACCGTTATCATGCCGCGCTCCAGTCTGAAATTGAGACACTCAAACAAGATTGGTCGGATGTGATTGTGATTGACTGTCACTCCATGCCGTCCCGCCAACCTGGTCGCTCGAACCTGCCCGATATCGTCTTGGGAGACCGCTTTGGATCAAGCTGTTCGGCGCGGCTGACCTCCAAAGTTGAGCGTTTCTTCCGGCGGGAAGGCTTCAGCGTGACCCGCAACGCGCCTTATGCAGGCGGCTACACCACTCGGCGATATGGTCGCCCGCGCCGCGGCGTTCACGTTCTGCAGATTGAACTCAATCGTGCATTATATATGCACGAAGCGGATGTGGAGAAATCCAGCCAGTTCGAAAGCCTGCGAGAGAAGCTGTCCCGACTGATCGCAGACATTGTCAGTTTGGCGATCGCCGAGAATTCCTAAAAAAATAGCCGCGCTCAAAAAAGCGCGGCTGTATCAGGTAAGGGAGGAAACGCCAGAAGGCGTTAGCACCGCAGTGCTGATCCCAATCTATTGTGCGGCGCACAAAAAACAAGCCTGGCTTCGCTGCGTTGCCGCATAACTCCCTTGCGTTGACGTATACGTAAGCGTCAAACAAGTATTCGGCGAGCATATCCCCCTGTTTCTGCGCGCAAATTCTCGGTTCGGCACGCAACTTGCTGTTGAGAGACCCAATATCCATTTCGGGACTCTACTTAGGGGGCTCCGATCATCCGGGAGAACGGTATGACGGACAATACGGATCTTAATGTTGGCAAGCGTCTGCGTCGGCGCCGCCGCCTATTGGGCATGACTCAACAGGACCTTGCCAGTATGGTTGGCGTTCGGTTCCAACAGATTCAAAAATATGAGTGCGGTGCGAACCGCGTCACGGCATCGCGGCTTTATGATTTATCGCGCGCCTTGAACGTATCAGTACAGTATTTCTTTGACGGGCTTGAAAGCGACTCGCTTCAGGGCACGGCGGCGAATGATGCTGAGCGCCTTGATGCTGATATTCTCAGCCAAAAAGAGACATTGGAGCTTGTCCGCGCCTATTATCGGCTCGGCGAACGCCCACGTCGCCGGCTACTCGAACTCGCCAAAGCGCTCGAAACTGAAGCTTCAGACACCGGCGCTGCTTGACCAAGTCAGACGCACGCGGTTTACCGCGGCGCATGACCGATACACCTGATTTTGACGCCCTAGGC
>JALUWJ010000077.1 GCA_027019605.1 Henriciella sp.
CTCCATGCTCCCTGCCAGAGCCAGCGCTGATGCGCGCCAATTGATCGCGCTGCGACGCTCGACCAGCAAACGCGGTCTGATCGAACCTGGCCCGAACCAAACTGCCTTGGATGAACTTCTTACGGTAGCAGCCCGTGTTCCGGATCACCGAAGATTGGCACCTTGGCGCTTTTTGGTCTTTGAGGGGCAAGCCAGAGCAGCATTCAATGAACGCGCTGTAGAGATTCAAAAGCAGGAAAACCCAGAGGCGACCGAAACGATGCTGGCCGATACGGCCGGGTATTTCACCCGGGCCCCTGTGGTGGTTGCCGTGATCTCATCCCCCGACATCACACACAAGACCCCGGTCTGGGAGCAGGAATTGTCGTGCGGCGCGGTCTGTCACAATCTCCTCCTCACCGCGAATGCAAGCGGATGGGCGGGATGCTGGCTGACTGAGTGGATTGCTTTTAGCGACAGCATAAACACCCTGCTCGGCCTCACCGAACATGAGCGCATTGCAGGCTTCATTTACCTCGGAACGGCAAAGGAAAACCCGCAAGAACGCCTCAGACCTGAGATTTCAACCAAGATTGAGCGCTGGAACGCCAATCAATCGGGATAGATGTTGCAGGAGCCTGCGCCCGACGCGGACGGCGCTAAAACCGCTCCCGCTTATTTCTAGCTGATGCCGAACAAGGCCTCGCTCTCGGCGAGCATCGCTTCTCCGCCTTGAGTGATGCTGGCGACAGCGCCGGGTGCCGCGGCAAGCGACGTTTCAGCGAAAAAGCCAGCCAGAGCTGTCATCTGACCACGAATGGCCCCACTCTCATCGCGGGCGGCTACGGCGCCTTTGGTCAAGAAATGACCGCCAATCACATCGCCCGCCAACGTCTGATAGGCTGTCGCTCCAGCTAGCGCGACTTCGCGATTTTCTGCCATCATGCGGGTCATCCAAGCTGTTGCGTCTTTCAGCGCCCCATTGGCTTCACTCAATCGATCAGCGACTTGCACCAGCTTTGGATCATTGGTTTCCCGCGCATCTCGCGCCGTTTCGTCGATCTCTTCGAGCATAGCTGTCATCGCTGCGCCGTCGGCCATGGACAGCTTACGTCCCACCAGATCGATCGCCTGGATGCCGTTCGTTCCTTCATAGATCGGCGCGATACGCGCGTCGCGATACAGTTGAGCGGCGAGGGTTTCATTCATGAAGCCCATCCCGCCATGAACCTGCACCCCAAGTGAGGCAACTTCGACGCCCATATCCGTCGACCAGGCTTTCGCGATCGGGGTTAGCAATTCTTCACGCAGGCGCGCGCTTTCGCGTTCTTCCGCGGTTTGTCCGCTTTCTGCGAGATCGGCTGCAACGCCTGTTGCATAACAGATCGCACGCGCCGCCATAACGTTCGCGCGCATGGTTGTGAGCATGCGGCGGACATCTGGATGGTGCAGAATTGGCGCCGCGCCAGACACGCCAGGTGCTTTGCCTTGTTTGCGTTCCTGCGCATATTCAAATGCCGTCTGCCAGGCCGCTTCACCCACGCCGACGCCTTCAAGCCCAACATTCAAACGAGCCGAATTCATCATCGTGAACATGCAGGCGAGGCCCTTATTCTCCTCACCAATGAGCCACCCGCGGGCGTCTTCATATTCCATTACGCAGGTTGGAGAGGCGTGGATCCCGACCTTTTCTTCGAGGCCAATACATTTCACGCCATTCTCTTCGCCGAGGCTGCCATCGGCATTTACGATCCGCTTTGGAACGATAAACAGCGAGACACCGCGAGAGCCCTCTGGCGCGTCTGGCAGGCGAGCCAGAACGAGGTGAATAATATTGTCGGCGACATCATGATCGCCCCAGGTGATGTAAATCTTCTGACCTGTAATCGCGTAAGAGCCATCGCCATTCGGAACGGCTTTGGTTTTCAGGGCCCCAACATCAGAGCCAGCTTGCGGCTCCGTCAGGTTCATCGTTCCGGTCCATTCAGCGCTCACCAATTTTGGCAGATACATCGCTTTCTGTTCGTCTGTCCCGTGCGCCAACAGAGCTTCAATCGCGCCGAAGCTCAGCATTGGACAAAGCGCGAATGCCATGTTCGCGCTGTGGAACATTTCCATGACGGCAAGACCGAGGACTTTCGGGAGACCTTGTCCGCCCCACTCTTCAGGTGCGGAGAGCCCCATCCAGCCACCATCGCGAAATGCGGTGTAGGCATCTGCGAACCCAGGCGCTGACGTGACGCCGCTAGCTGTCAGCTCTGCCCCTGCTTTGTCTCCGGTTTGATTCAGCGGTGCCAATACGTCCCGCGCAAGTTTTCCAGCTTCATCGAGGATCGGGTCGATCAATTCTGCGTCATAATTCTCGAAATCAGGATGACCTTCGAATTTAGACAATCCCGCCAAATGGGTAAGCGCAAAGGCGATATCTGTCGCTGGTGCGGTATAGGTCATAGATCATGCAGCTCCGGCATAAGAGTTATAATCCCCGCTCTCATATATTGCGACTAGCCAATAGGAAATCCCACGCTACCTTTTGGCGCAGTACAGACTCACAATACACAATGGAGCCTCTCATGCGAATTCTTGCCCTATCAGCCGGTCTATTGGCCCTCAGCCTTCCTGCCCAAGCAGCGCCAAGCCTCGATGGCGTGGCTTCTGGACTATACGAGCTTGAAAAAACTCACGCCTTCCTGACCTGGACCGTGAAGCATAACGGAATTTCTGGATACACGGTGAATTTCACCGATTTCGATGCTGATCTCGTCTTTGATGCAGAAACGCCGGCCAATTCGCAGCTTTCAGTCTCGATCAACCCGACCGCGCTCAACACCAATTATCCAGATCCAGCCAAAAAAGTGGATTGGGAAGAAGAGCTCGGAACAGATCCTCGCTTTATGAACGCAGGTGAGTTTCCGGAAATTACATTCGCCTCGACATCAGTTGAGCAGACCGGTGAGTTCGAAGGCACGGTTACAGGCGATCTGACATTTCTCGGTGTCACCAAGCCTGTCACTTTGGACGTTTCCTATGGCGGCGTTGCCAACCCACCTTGGTTCGGACAGCGCGATGTGATCGGCTTCACCGCCTCGACGACGTTGAATCGCTCTGAATTTGGGCAAACCTCAATGGCTGGTGTGATTTCAGACGAAGTTACGATCGAATTCTCTGGTGAATTCCTGCAGGCTGAAGAATAGCGGATCAAACCCAGAGAGATTTCCAAACGAGAGGGAAAACCGAACG
>JALUWJ010000078.1 GCA_027019605.1 Henriciella sp.
GCCGTCGGCGACCACCGCGCGCATTCAGGAGATGCACATCCTGCTTGGTCAGATGCTGTGTGGTGCGCTTGAAAAGCGGCTTGGCTACGCCGACTAGGCGGCTCTTTTCTGCAATCCGCTAGATCGATTGACCGGTCTTCTGCCAGTCGGCCAGGAAGGCTTCGAGGCCGGCATCGGTCAGCGGATGCTTGGCAAGGCTCTGCAGTACCTGCGGCGGCACAGTTGCGACATCCGCCCCAATAAGCGCAGCCTGCCGGACATGGTTGATCGTCCGGACAGAGGCCACCAGGATCTCCGTCTCAAGGGCGGGATAGTTGTCGTAAATCTGCTTGATCTCGGCGATCAGGTCCATGCCGTCATAGGCCATGTCGTCGATGCGGCCGACGAAAGGCGACACGAAGGTGGCCCCGGCCTTGGCTGCCAGAAGGGCCTGGTTTGCGGAGAAGCACAGGGTGACATTCACCATGTGCCCGTCCCGGGTGAGCGCCCGGCAGGCTGTCAGGCCGTCCCAGGTCAGCGGCACCTTGATCGCCACATTGGGGGCGATTTCAGCGAGCTTCTTGCCTTCCGAGATCATGCCTTCCGCGTCTGTCGCCGTCACTTCGGCACTGACGGGACCATCCACGATTTCGCAGATTTCCTTGATCACTTCGATGAAGTCGCGTCCTGACTTGGCGATGATCGACGGGTTGGTCGTAACGCCATCCACCATGCCCTTGGCATCAAGGTCGCGGATCATGTCGATGTCGGCGGTATCTACGAAGAACTTCATTGTTGTCAGGCCTCTGGCTGGCGCACGGATTAGCGTCTGGTGATCCCCGACGGGCATCTTGGGCATTCTCTACCGCAAAACGGGGTGGGAGAAAAAGGCGGCGGGGCGGCCGCCCCTCGCAAACGTGCCGTGACGGGGATGGCGCAATTTGCTAATGGGGCGTGGCGGGACGCGAAAGACCGTGTCCCGGCAAGCGGTTAACCCTGATGATGGTGAGTGGTCTCGCAGATGATTGCGGAAGTGCTGGCGCCCAAATTCTTGGCTCTTTATGCCTTTCTGGCATCTGCGGCCTTTGTGCATTTCCGTGGCAAGGTGCGGCACAAATTCACCCGCCAGCTGACCGATCATTCAACGCTGATGGCGCCGATCAACGTGTTCATGTACGCGTTTTCCTCGGTACCCAACGAGCCCTATCTCGACACCAAGCATTTTCCCGAACTCAAGGTCATTCGCGACAATTGGGAAACCATCCGCGACGAGGCCCTGGCGCTTGATAGCGGCGGCTCCATCAAGGCCGCGGAGGGCTACAACGATCTTGGGTTCAATTCGTTCTACCGGCGCGGCTGGAAGCGGTTTTATTTGCGGTGGTACTCGGATGATTTTCATCCCTCCGCCAAGGAGAAATGCCCGAAGACGGTGGAGCTGCTGAAGCAGCTGCCGACGATCCACGCTGCCATGTTCACCATGCTGCCACCTGGTGGCCGGCTGGTGGCGCATCGTGATCCTTATGCCGGCTCGCTGCGCTATCACCTCGGGCTTGTGACTCCCAACAGCGATGAATGCCGCATCTATGTGGATGACCAGCCCTACAGCTGGCGCGATGGCGAGGACGTGGTCTTCGACGAGACCTATATCCACTGGGCGACCAATGAGAGCGATCAGGACCGGATCATCTTCTTTGCCGACGTCGAACGCCCGATGAACAACCGCTTCGCCCGCGCGGTGAACCGGTTCTTCCGCAAGTACCTTGTCAGCGCCGCCAAGACCTCGAACGAGGAAGGCGAGAAGATCGGTGTGCTGAATAAGGCGTTCGCCTATGTCTATCAGGTGCGCCTGCTGGGCAAGCGCCTGAAGGCCTACAACCGGAAGCTCTACTACGCCCAGAAATACGTCCTGATTGCGCTTATCCTGGCAGCGATCATCTGGTGGCTTTGAGGAGATGGGCCTCATCAAAATAGGGGTCTAAATCGCTTCTTCTGGGTGCTTTGATCTTCCAAAAAACAGGACATCTAAACCGCATGTGTGGAATCTGGGCGCGCATTTCCAGTGTCGAGGAGCAGCCGTTTGGCCGACGCGCCTTGTCTCTGATGTCACACAGGGGGCCAGACGCCGAGGGCTTCCAGAGCGTGGAAATCGGTCGGAAGCGCATAGAACTTGGCCACAGACGTTTGGCAATTATCGATCTGAAGGATCGATCAAACCAGCCTATGTGGTCGGAGTGTGGTCGGTTTGCACTGGTTTTCAATGGTGAAATCTACAACTACCGCGAACTTCGGTCCGAGCTGAGTGCTGCGGGAATGCGGTTCCAGACAGAAAGCGATACAGAGGTGTTGCTGCAAGGTCTCCGCGTGTTTGGGCGCGATTTTGTCAAGCGCCTTGTTGGTATGTTTGCGTTTGTTTTTCTGGACCAAGATGACCAGATCATTCTTTTTGGAAGAGACCCATTTGGGATCAAGCCTCTATATTACGCATTCAACCGAGATAACATTACTTTTGCCTCCGAGCCCGGACCACTCTTGGAGCTTCCCGAAGTAAGCCGACGGGGAAACCTGCAAGCAGCCTATAATTATCTTGTGTTCAATCGAACCGATGCGGACACGCAAACTTTTTTCGAAGACATTTTGCAATTTCCTCCAGGCGCAACAGCTCGGATCGACTTGGGTAATCTGGCCACTGGTCTACAGATTCAGCGATATTGGGATCCATCCTGCAGCATCAAGCGACCATGTAGTGATGAGAGATGTGGTAGTGCGGAGCAACTGCGCGAGTTGCTTCTGCAGAGCGTGAAACTGCATCTCCGAAGTGACGTGGAGGTCGGGGCTGCTCTTTCTGGTGGCGTTGATTCCTCCGGTCTCGTTGCTGGGATCAGAAAAATCGGCGGTCCGGCTTTGGCAATCAAGGCCTTTTGCTTTGCAGCAGGCGAATGCGGAGATGATGAGAGCGGTTGGGCAAGGTTGGCTGCTGCGGAAGCAGATGCAGACCTTACAACGATTCCTGCCTCGCCAGACCTGTCCCCCGTCAGCGACCATGAGACAGATCGGGAAAATTGCTTAAGGAGGATTTCTGGCACATCGTAGCCCGCCAAGGGGACGAAGATGAGACAGAAATCCGGGCCGGAGGGATCGGCCGAAAAAC